>JAZUEY010000048.1:0-17319 GCA_045640405.1 Candidatus Limivicinus sp. | reverse complement strand
CTTGCGAGTGTCTCGGCACAGAAGCTGTCGGGGCCTAGGGTTCCCGTCAGAATGGCTTCCTTTCCGCCGGCCAGAGTGTACTTCACACCGTCTTCACCGCATTCGGTGATAATGGCGGCATTGACAGCCTTCCCATCTTCCTGCAGGAAGAAGAGCAAATCGGCCGTCTCAAGTTTTTCCTCTCCGCCGAAGGGCTCATAAAGGGCCGCTTCTTTGGCTTCGAAGCCGTTCACTTCCGTCAGATATTGATACTGCTCCGCGATATTCACGGTGTGCAGCATTGTTCCGGTATCGTGGAGATTGGCATGCAGGACGCACTTGTCCAGAAACAGGCCGCCCCAGCCGGGCTTAAACAGAAGATCTTCCATGTCCTCCGGGAAAGCATCCTGTGCTCCCTCCGAAGCGAGGAATTCCTCTTCCAGCTTTCCGGCCTTGCCGATGAACGCCTCCTTCTGGGCATCCGAGCGGCGGTCCGTCAGGGGTTCCACCCTGAGATACTGTGCCCTTGCGGGGAACTTGTCCTCTTCGGTCTCCTCCGTCAGGGCTGCAAGCACCGGGCTCGGCTCCGGTTCCGGACTCGTCTCGGGAGTCGGGCTGGGTTCGGGAGTCGGGGTCGGCTCAGGGGTCGGTGTTGGCGTGGGTACCGGTGTCGGTGTCGGCGTGGGCACCGGCGTCGGAGTCGGCGTGGGCACCGGTGTCGGACGCGGTGTGGGTACAGGCGTCGGACGCGGTGTGGGCACCGGCGTCGGACGCGGTGTGGGCATCGGTGTCGGACGCGGTGTGGGCACGGGTGTCGGACGGGGTGCATACACCACCGCCTGCGTCGGGGTGGGTGTCGGTGCCGGCGTTGCCGCGAGTGTCGGGCTCGGCGGCGGAACCGGCGTGCGCTCCGGCATTTCTATTTCGGCCGTCCCCGGTTTGGCGGAATCTTCCAGCAAGTCCAGGTGATAGTTTTTCCGGCCGCAGCCCGTCAGGCCGAGCAGGGCAACACATAATAAAATTGTGGCTGTCAGCTTCTTCATGCCGCTGTTTTACTTTGTCTGCGCCGCTGTACCGCCGAGCTTGATTTCGCTCTTGCCGGTTTCTCTGTCCATCATTTTCTGCATGACCTCTATGTCGGTCTCGATGTCCAGCGTTTCCGTCTTGTACATCTCGTCAAGCTGGTGCTCGAAACCGGCGACAATAGAATCCATTGCGCTTTCAATAGACTTCTTCGACTGGGTAATGTTCTCGCCCTCCACATTGGTGCTGTCCAGCTTGGCATAGTGCTCGAGCAGTTTCAGCGTAGTGGGAATGTAATAGGTCATAAACCGGTCGATCTTGCCGCGTTTGGCAGGCTCCTTCCGGACTTCGTCAAAGATTTTTCTCGTGATGTCTTCTATTTTATATATCTTCTCCGTCATCACTTCGCCGGGGATTCTGTCGTTCACATCGCGAATCTGCATCAGAAGTTTGTCGTAAACCGAGGCCGTCTGCTTGGCGGCTTCGGCCTTGGCAGCCTCCTCCGTCTTCTTCATGGCGGCCATTTTGGCGTTTTCGAGTTCGTCATCCGCCTCGCTGGACATGAACAGGTAGCCGAGTTCCTTGTTCAGGTAGGCCTTGCTGCCGAACATGCCCTTGTTGAGCATTCTCTCCAGATCCTTCTCGACACGCTTCGTGGAATAACCGCTCTTTGCGGCCAAAGTCTCCACGTTCACGGCCTGGTTGCTGCCGATGATAGCCATGTATCGCGTGTAGCGGTTCATGGCAGCGTTCATTTCAAAGCCGCTGTATATCAGGGTGCCGGAGGCGAAGAAGTTGCCGAGCAGGAACATGATACCCCAGAAGCCGGCACCTTCCATACCGAGAAGCATAAGCATCGAAAAGGCCAGCATGACAAAGCCGAGTATCTTCAGCAGTTTTGCCGTTCTGGAGTCGTCCTTTGGCTGCCTGAACAGAGCCTTCAGATTCTGCTTGGCCTCGCGGGCGGCTTTTTCCTTTTCCATCTGCTGGACACGCTGCTGTTCCTGACGGCGCTTTTCCGCTTCGGATATGCCGGGGGCCTGGTGGTAAACCTCTCTCCTCGTATCGGGCACAAAAAGCTTCCAGATGAGCATCGGAATGGCTATCGGCCAGGCGCCGAGTGCCACCAGAACAATAAAGGCTATCCAAAACCGGCTGTTGGAAGAATTGTTATTGTTGTTCATGTTTTTTCCTCGCTTTGCAAATAAGCAGTATAACCAGGGCTCCGAAAAGGACGCCCGAAAAATCCAGCAGGATGTCCGCCACTTCGGCGCTGCGGTCCGTTATCAGCTGCAGGCTCTCATCGGTCACGGCCGCGAAAAGCCCGTGTGCAGCCGCCAGTGGGAAGCGCCCGAACAGACCGAAAAGCTCCATACCCAAAACGGCAAATTCCGTAAAGTGCGCCAGTTTCCGCACCAGATGCTCCGAAACATTCCCCTCTCCGAAGAACTTCTCCAGCACCCGGACGGCGAAGCTGCTCTCATAGGTGGAATACTCGCGCGTGAACAGCGAGTTCCCCCAGATGAAGGCCAGCGTGACGATTAAAAGCACTACGAGGAGTTTTTTACTCGTCTTCATCGTAGTCCACCAGAATCCAGGAGGTGTTGTCGGGCAGATAGTTGAGAACCACCGGAACGAACCGGTCGTGATAATTACCGACCGTCACACCCGGTTTGATGTCATCCACATTGAAGGTGTAGGCGTACATGTCGGTATTGTAGTAAACGCGGTCATAAATTTTCAGGAAGAAGCGTCCGTCCTGGCCGCTCTCCTTGTCGGCACGCACCAGCGCCGTCGGTCCGTTTATATAAATGGAAAGATACTTGTTGTCGGGTCTCTCCTCCAGCTGCTGGGCAACGCTGGTCGCAAAGCCGCAGACAGC
Source organism: Candidatus Limivicinus sp. (assembly GCA_045640405.1). Taxonomy (GTDB): domain Bacteria; phylum Bacillota; class Clostridia; order Oscillospirales; family Oscillospiraceae; genus Limivicinus. The sequence goes on along the minus strand of JAZUEY010000048.1, from coordinate 14,435 downwards.
GCCCACCGCCGAAGGCGTTGTGGACATCTGCTTCGTATAGCTGACCGTGAGCGTGTTCTCTCCGTCGGATTCGATAATCGGATGCAATACATTGTTGAGGACCACCTCGTCGAAACCCATGTCCCAGAGCTCCCGCACGAGCTGCGCCGTGTATTCCCTGACCATATCGTTATAGGGGTCCAGGAAATAGACACCCGTGTCGTCCACAATGCCCATACCGTACTGGTCCGTCAGAATCACGTTGGAGGCGTGGGTCGCCAGAATCTGGTCCTTGCAGACGGATATCTGGGCAATCAGGTACACATCGCGTTCCTTGCTCTTCATGGAATCCACGATGCTCTGCAGCGTGGCGGTGGATTCCTCCGAATTCATGTTCAGGCCGTATTTCAGCGCAATCGGCGACTGGGAGTACCACTGCATGTAGCCGTTATCCGTCTTGAGTTCCAGCATGAGAGCGTTGCCGCTCTTCAGACGGTTTGCATAGGCCTCCATCGACTCGGGGTTGATATCGCCGTAGGGCACGAAGATTGCCCTTGCCGCTTTGACGTTTTCGCCGGCTCTCGCCTCAACGCGCGAATAGTCCGGCGCATCGAAAGTAATCGCCACGCTCGTGTTCTCGAGCGGAAGGTCCAGCGTCCCCTCGTTCCCGCTTTCATCGGAGGTGATGACTTCACCGCCGAACAGCGGAAGGACGACTTTTACGCCGCTGTCCGTGATGACGGCGTACTTCTGCGTACTGTAGAACAGCACCACCGCCAGCGTAATCAGCAGCATCAGTATGACGGCCGGAACGATTGCGTAGTTGCGCTTCTTTCTCTGGCCTTTGTAATACTGGGATTGTCTTGCCAAGCGTTCTCCTTAAACGTTGAACCGGAACAGCGTTACATCGCCGTCGTTCATGACATATTCTTTGCCTTCGGACCGGACGAGGCCCTTTTCCTTGGCAGCGGCCATGCTGCCGCAGCCTTTGAGGTCCTCAAAGGCAACGATCTCCGCGCGGATGAATCCGCGTTCGAAATCGGTGTGAATCTTGCCGGCAGCCTGCGGTGCCTTGGTACCTCTGGAAATCGTCCAGGCACGGCACTCATCTTCTCCGCAGGTGAGGAAGGATATGAGTCCCAGCAGGTCATAGGAAGTCTTAATCATTCTGTCGAGACCGGACTCGCTCAGTCCCATCTCCTCGAGGAACATCTGCTTGTCCTCGTCCTCGAGTTCGGCAATTTCCTCTTCAATCTTGGCGCAGATGGGCAGAACCTTGGCGTTTTCCTCTGCGGCGATTTCCGCCACGGCCTGATAATAGGCGTTTGCGCCGAAGTCGGCAACCTCTTCCTCGCTCATGTTGGCCGCGTAGATAATCGGCTTGATGGTGAGCAGGTCGCTCGTTGCGATAATCTCGGCCTCGGTCTCTTCACATTCAAAGCTTCTGGCGCTCTTACCCTCGTTCAGATGGTCGCGCAGCTTCCGGAAGACCTCGGCCTCCTTGAGAAACTTCTTGTCGCCGCCCTTGCCGGCCTTCTCTGCCTTGTCGATTCTGCGCTCGACCATTTCAAGGTCTGCCAGAATCAGTTCCATGTCGATGATGCCGATATCGCGCTTCGGGTCCGTGCTGCCCTCAACGTGGATGATATTGTCATCGTCAAAGCAGCGCACAACGTGCACGATGGCATCGGTGTTGCGGATGTCGCCGAGGAACTTGTTGCCCAGGCCTTCGCCCTTGCTGGCGCCCTTGACGAGACCGGCGATGTCGACGAATTCAATCACCGCGCGGGTCTTCTTCTTGGGATTGTAAAGGTCGCTCAGCCAGTCGAGTCTCTCGTCGGGGACGGTCACCATCCCGATGTTTGGCTCGATGGTGCAGAAAGGGAAGTTGGCGCTCTGTGCGCCGGCATTCGTAATTGCGTTGAACAGTGTGGATTTGCCTACATTCGGCAGGCCGATAATTCCTAATTTCATAATGATTACGCCACTTTCAAAAAATTAAAATTCAAATAAGTTAATCTGGCTGCTTTCGGGCATGGCCCCCAGGGCGCCGAGGTTCTTCAGCGCCAGAAGGCTGGTGGCCGACACCTTCGGGCATGCCATTCCGAGTTCTTCCATCGAAATGTATTCCCTGCCGAGGCTTCCGGCTCTGGCCAGGTCCTGTGCCGCGTTCTCGCCGAGACCCGCCACCGAAACAAAGGGCGGTCGCAGCTTTCCGTCATCGGTGATGAGAAAACGGATGGCATCGGACTGATAGAGGTCCATCGGCGCAAATTCGAATCCGCGCAGATTGAACTCGTAAACGACCTCCAGTGTCGTCAGCAGATCTTCCTCGTTGGCCGTGAGGTTGTCTCTCTCCTTCAGGTCCTTGATTTTTCTGCGGACGCTGTCGGTTCCGCCGCACATCATTTCCGCATCGAACTCGCCTTTCTGGGAGCGTCGGTAGAAGTAGGCGCTGTAGAAGGCCAGCGGCTCGTGCACCTTAAACCAGGCAATGCGGAATGCCATCATGACATAGGCCACCGCGTGTGCCTTCGGGAAGAGGTACTGTATCTTGCGGCAGGATTCAATCCACCAGTCGGGTACGCCGAGAGCACGCATCTGCTCCTCGGCATCGTCCGGGAACTTGCCGCTCTTCTGCACCTTTCCCTTTCGGACCTGTTCCATCGTCTTGAAGGCCAGCTTCTGGTCCATTCCTTTGGAGATGAGCGTCAGCATAATGTCGTCGCGGCAGCCCACCGTCTCCTTGACGTCGGCCGTACCGCTTGTGACAAGATCGCGGATGTTGCCCGCCCACACATCGGTACCGTGGCTGAAACCCGAAAGACGCACGAGGACGTCGAACTGGTTTGGCTTGGTATCCACCAGCATCTGTCTCGTGAATCCGGTGCCGAATTCCGGCACGGCGAGCGAACCCGTATGCCCTATAATCGGGTCGGTATCCGGCAGGCCGAGAGCCGCGGGAGACGTAAAGATTGACATCGTATCCGGGTCGGAGAGGGAAATCTGCTTGGCATCCACGCCCGTCATATCCTCCATCATGCGGATCATGGTCGGGTCATCGTGGCCGAGTTCGTCCAGCTTCAGAAGATTGGATTCCATGCAGTGATATTCAAAATGGGTTGTGATGATATCCGAGGTCGGGTCGTCTGCCGGATGCTGCACCGGGCAGAAATCCGTGACGTCCATATCCTGGGGTATGACGACGAGACCGCCGGGGTGCTGGCCCGTTGTTCTCTTGATGCCGACAAGACCCAATGCCAGACGGTTCTCCTCGGCCTTGGAGGCGGTGATGTTCCTCTCCTCCAGGTATTTCTTGACGTAGCCGTAGGCTGTCTTTTCCGCCAGCGTTCCTATCGTGCCGGCGCGGAACACGTGGTCCGAACCGAAGAGCGTCTCGGTATACTTGTGCGCATTGGCCTGGTATTCTCCCGAGAAGTTCAGGTCGATATCCGGCGTCTTTTCGTTTCCGGGAAAGCCCAGGAAGGTCTCGAAGGGAATGTCAAAGCCGTCCCTTCGCAAAGCCGTGCCGCATTCCGGGCAGTTCTTTTCCGGCATGTCGGCACCGCAGCCGTAGCTGCCGTCGGTAATGAATTCGCTGTGGCAGCACTTCGGGCACACATAGTGCGGCGGAAGGGCATTCACTTCCGTGATGCCCGACATGTAGGCCACCAGAGAGGAGCCCACGCTTCCCCGGCTTCCGACCAGGTAGCCGTGCTCCAGAGAATTCTGCACCAGTTTCTGGGCAGACATGTAAATCACATCGTAGTTGTGATCCAGTATCGTATTCAGTTCGGTGTCGACCCGGCTCTGCACGATCTCCGGCGGATTCTCGCCGTAGATGCGGTGCATTTTGTCATACACCAGGTTTTTCAGTTCCTCCGCCGAGTTTTCGATTTTGGGCGGGAAGAGTTCCTTCGGCAGCAGCTCAATCTCGTCCACCTGGTCGGCGATGGCACGCGGGTTGTCTATGACGGTTTCCTTCGCCAGTTCCGGACCGAGATACTCAAATTCCTTCAGCATCTCCTCCGTGGTACGCAGGAATATAGGGCAGTCCCTGTCGGCATCCGAAAACTTCTTGGAAGCCTGCAGGATTTTTCTGTACTGTTCGTCCTCCGGGTCGAGGAAGTGCACATCGCAGGTGGCGATCGTCGGCTTGCCGAGTTTCCTGCCCAGCTCGATGATGCGGCGGTTGTAGTCCTGCAGCACCGTCTCGTCCTTCACGCGGCCGTCCCGGACGAGGAAGGCGTTGTTCGGAATGGGCTGGATTTCAAGATAGTCGTAATACGAGGCAATCTTTTTCAGCTCCGCGTCGCTCTCACCGCGCAGAATGGCCCCGTAAAGTTCGGACATTCCGCAGGCGCTTCCCACAATCAGTCCCTCGCGGTAGCGGTTGAGCAGGCTCTTCGGCACCAGCGGGTTGCGGTGGAAGTACTGCAGATAGGACTGCGAAATAATCTCGTAGAGATTCTTCAGGCCCTTTTTGTTCTTGACCAGAAGAATCATGTGGTGGCTCTTCTCGCCCTCGGGTCTCTTGAGCGAGCGGCAGATTCTCTCTATGTCATCGATGTTTTTGGCACCCTGTGCCTGCAGCATCGGTATAAACTTTGTCATGATGCGCTGGACCACGGCGGCATCGTCCGATGCTCTGTGGTGGTTGAACTTCGGCAGACCGAGATGGTCGGAAACCGTATCCAGCTTGTGTCTTTTCAGCTCCGGCAGCAGGGCTCTGGCCATAATCAGGGTATCGAGCACCACCGGGTTGTATTCTATGCCGTTGCGTGTGCACACCGCGTTGAGAAAGCTCATGTCGAAATGGGCATTGTGTGCAATCACGGGCAGTTTGCCTGCAAAGGCCATAAAGGCCTGCAGGGCCTCGGCCTCACCGGGAGCGTCCTTCACGTCCTCGTCGGTGATGCCGGTCAGTCTGGTGATTTCGTCGGGAATATGCATTCCCGGATTGACGAAGGTGTTGAAAACGGCCTTGATTTCATTGCCGCGGAAGATGCAGGCTCCGATCTCGGTCAGCCGGTCATTCTGGGCATTGAGGCCCGTCGTCTCCGTATCGAAGGCGACATATTCCGTGTCAATCGGCAGTTTGCTTCTGCCGGATACTGCGCTGGAACCGTCCGTATCATTGACGAAGTAGCATTCCACGCCATAGATAATCTTGACGCCGTGCTTTTTGCCGGCCTTCCACATGTCCGGAAAGCCCTGTGCACCGCCGTGGTCCGTTACGGCAATCGCCGGCCAGCCCCAGTAGGCGGCCCTTTCGACGACCGCATCCGGGTCCGTCAGCGCATCCAGCGTGGAAAACCTCGTATGCAGATGGAGTTCCACGCGCTTCTCCTCCGCGTTGTCGCGGCGGATTTCCCGCTTTCCCTTGAGAATGCCGGTCGGCTCCAGGACGATATCGCCGTCATAGCGCGAGTAAACGATGTCTCCGTATACCGTCAGATGGTCTCCGACGCCAATCAGGCCGAGAATCGCTTTGTCCTCGTCGTTGCGAAGGAATTTGGAAACACGCACGGAGTTTGTCCGGTCGGTTATGTCGAAACTGAGCACGGCGCTGCCGCGTCTCTGCAGCTCTTTGGAGGATACGGCAATCACGTCGCCCTCCACGGCCGTCCGTCCGGTTTCGAGCGTGATGGTGCTCATCGGCACGATGCGGGACTTTCCCGCCTTGCCGTAAATGGGTTTGCCCTGCGTCTTTTCGGCAGGGTTTTCCTTCTTTTCCACCGGTTTCGGTGCCGGGTAGCTTCCGTCCACAATCACGGTTCTCAAGCCGTAGGCCGCCTTGATAGCCTCCTCCAGCGCCGAGTTCACCGTGAGCGGCATCACTCTGTCAAACCGCAGGCTCAGCTGCATCGAAGCCGCCTCGCGGTTGATGGAAACGCCCGTCACGCATGCTTTATCGAGTCCGTCCGCAATTCCGCTGCAGAACGGAAACATTGTCAGTAAAGGTGTATTGTCCATTGGGTAAAATGCGAAAAAAGCTTATCTGTCCTCTTCTATCATCTGCATCAGTCTGTCCAGCAGCACGTCATAGGCGAAGGTCCCGACAATCTCTCCTTTTTTGAAGATGAGACCCTTGTCCACGCCGCCCGCTATGCCGTAGTCGGCTTCTCTGGCCTCTCCGGGGCCGTTCACAACGCATCCCATCACGGCAACGGTGATGTCGCGGTCGATGGTGCTTACGCGCTTTTCAACTTCCGTGGCCAGCGAAATCAAGTCTATCTCCGTTCTTCCGCAGGTCGGGCAGGAGACGAACTTCACGCTGCCCTTGCGCAGACCGGCTGCCTTCAAAATGGCGATGCCCGCCTTCACTTCCTTCACGGGGTCGGCCGTGAGCGAAACGCGGATTGTGTTGCCGATGCCCTCGCTCAGCAGCGTACCTATACCGACGGCCGACTGAATCGTGCCGTTGTACTCCGTTCCCGTCTCGGTGACGCCGAGATGCAGCGGGTAGTCAAAGGTTTCCGCCGCCAGCCGGTAGCAGGCGATGGTGAGCGGAACCGAAGACGTTTTCAAAGACAGGCAAATGTCGCCGAAGTCGCATCTCTCCAGCATGGCAATGTGGTCCTTGGCGCTCTCGATGAGAGCCTCCGGGCAGGGGTGTCCGTATTTTTCCAGCAGGCGCTTTTCGAGGCTGCCTGCGTTCACGCCGATGCGGATGGGAATGTTTCTCTGCCGGCAGGCATCGGCTACGGCCTTCACACGGTCCTCGCCGCCGATGTTGCCCGGGTTGATGCGGATTTTGTCAATGCCGCGCTCGGCTGCCATCAGAGCCAGCTTATAGTCAAAATGAATGTCCGCCACAAGCGGCATGTCGGTCTGTTCGCGGATTTTTTCCACCGCCAGGGCAGACTTCTCGTCCGGAATCGCGATGCGGACGATGTCGCACCCGGCTGCGGCGAACTGCCGGATCTGGGCAACCGTGGCATCCACGTCCCAGGTCTTTGTGTTGCACATGCTCTGCACGGAAACCGGTGCTCCGCCGCCTATGGCAAGGCTGCCGACTTGTATCTTTTTTGTTGTGTCTCTTTTATCCACCGAAAAATACCCTCACTATATCATGGAACATCACGTAGAACATCAGCAGGAGCAGCAGAAGCATACCGCCGGTATGAATATAGGCCTCGTATTTCGGGTCCAGCTTCTTGTGCGTGATGCTCTCGATAACCCAGGTCACAAGCATCAGGAAGATCCGGCCGCCGTCCAGCGCCGGAATCGGAAGCAGGTTCATCACCGCGATGTTCACCGCGATAAAGGCACCCAGATAGGCAAAGTTGGAAACCGCATCCGCCACCGTCGGCGCCGAACTGGCCGACTGCGCCATAATGTCCACAATGCCGACAGGGCCCGAAAGGTCCTGCACACCCGCTTCGCCGTTCACCAGCATCGCCAGGCTCTCCCAAGTCATTTTAATAAGGTCTCCGCAGAGGTTGAAACTGTGCGCCAACATCCTGCCGAGCCCCGCCTGACCCCAGTTCCAGACCAGAACCAGAACCAGAATAATCAGAAAACCGAGAACGAAATTCATAAACGAGCCCGCGAAAAGCACAAGAAAGCGCTTCCAGACCTTCTGGTTCTGGAAGGCGTGCGGGTCGTCCGTCTCTCCGTCATCCTCCCCCATAGCGCAATAGCCTCCGAAGGGAATGCCGCGCAGGGAGATGAGCGTGCCGTTCTTCTCCTTCTGCACCAGGGCCGGGCCAAAGCCCACGGAGAACTCGGCCACGTTAATGCCGAATGCCTTGGCCGTGATGAAATGGCCGTACTCGTGAATAATCACGAGCACGCCAAAAAACAGTATGGCAATTATTACATAAAGTGCTGTCAATCAAAAATGTCCTTTAACATATTCTCTCGCCGCGGTGTCGGCCTCGATGATTTCCTCGAGATTATCCGTCTTCACGGCAGGGATGGCATCCACGGCGGCCGCCGCCGCATCGTAGATTCTGTTGTAGCCGAGCTCGCCGCGAAGGAACTTGTGCACCGCCACTTCGTTTGCGGCGCTCATGATGCAGGGCGCCGTTCCGCCCGTGCGGGCGCAGTCCATTGCGAGCTTCAGACACGGTGTCTTTTCAAAGTCCGGCTCCTCGAAGCTCATGCTGCCGACTTTGGCGAAGTCAAGCCTTTCGAACATGGAAGGCAGTCTCTCCGGATAGGTCAGCGCCAGCTGAATCGGCAGCCCCATATCCGGAACGCCGAGCTGGGCAATCACGGTACCGTCCACGAGCTCCACCATCGAGTGAATAACGCTCTGCGGGTGGATGACCACCTTGATTTCATCCGGCGTCACGCCGAAAAGATGCATCGCCTCCACGAATTCCAGGCCCTTGTTCATCATGGTGGCACTGTCCACGGAGATTTTGGCGCCCATGTTCCAGTTCGGATGGGCAACGGCCTGCGCCGGTGTCACATTCTCCAGTTCGCTTCTCGCCTTTCCGCGGAAAGGTCCTCCGGAGCCCGTCAGAAGAACCGTCTTGAGTTCGCCTTTTTTCCGTCCCATCAGGCTCTGGAAAATGGCCGAATGCTCCGAGTCGACCGGGATGATTTCCGCGCCCTTTTCGGCGGCTCGCTTCATCACGAGGTCTCCCGCGCAGACGAGAGTCTCCTTGTTTGCGAGGGCGATTCTCTTCTTTTCGTCTATGGCGGCCAGGGTAGGTCTCAGGCCCACCGAGCCGGAAACCGCCGTCACCACCGTGTCGGCGTGAACGGCCGCTTCGATCAGACCGTTCATCCCGGAAACCACTTTGATTCCCGTATCGGCTATTCTCACGCGGAAGTCTCTGGCCGCTTCCTCGTCGAATACCGCCACCAGCTCCGGCTGCAGTTTTCTTGCAATCGGTTCCAGCTTATCCAGCTGCCTGTTGGCACTGATTGCCGTAACGGGCATGCCGAGATGCTCCGCGACGGCGATTGTCTGCGTTCCTATGCTGCCCGTGCAGCCCAGGATAGATATACTCATGCTTTAACGCCTCCGAACCGGCGGTCCCTGGAGTTAAAGTCTTCAATGGCTTTGTCCAGCTCCTCCGTGGTGAAATCCGGCCACAGAACGTCGGTAAAATAAAACTCGCTGTAGGCACACTGCCACAGCAGGAAATTGGAGATTCTCTTCTCTCCGCCCGGTCTTATCAGCAGATCGGGGTCGGGAATTCCCGCAGAATAGAGATATCCGCCGAAGCCTTTTTCGTCGATATCGTTCGCGGCACCGTTCTTCACATCTTCGGCATACTTTCTGGCTGCCTTCACGATTTCGTCGCGTCCGCCGTAGTTCAGGCAGATGTTGGCCTGGAATCCCTCGTATCGGGAGGAAATCTCGTTGGTCTCCTCTATCTTCTTCTGCAGTTCCTCGCTGAGCCCGGACACATCGCCCAGAATCTTCATTTTGATCTTGTCGCGCTCCATCGTGTCGATGGCTTCGGCAAGATACCTGTCGAGAAGCTGCATGATTTTCTTTACTTCCTCCTCGGGTCTTGACCAGTTCTCTGTCGAGAACGCATAGACCGTCAGATAGTCAACGCCGATGTTCTTGCAGTAGGTCGCTATTTTGCGGAACTGCTCCGAGCCGGCGGCGTGGCCTGCCGTTCTCGGCAGGCCACGCTTTTTGGCCCAGCGACCGTTGCCGTCAAGAATGATGGCTATGTGACGCGGAACACGGTTCATCATCAGATTTCCAGCAGTTCCTTTTCCTTCTTGCTGAGTATGCCGTCAATCACCTTGCTGAAATCGTCCGTCAGCTTCTGGATGTCCTTTTCAACGTTCTTGTAGTCGTCCTCGGTGATTTCGCTTGCCTTCTGCTGCTTCTTAAACTTTTCAATGGCATCGCGGCGGATGTTGCGGATGGCAACCTTGCATTCCTCGCCGTACTTTTTGGTCTGCTTGACGAGCTCCGCACGTCTCTCTTCCGTGAGCGGAGGGAATACGAGGCGAATCATTCGGCCGTCGTTCTGCGGATTGATGCCGAGGTCGGAAACCAGAATTGCCTTCTCGATGTCCTTGAGAATCGAACCGTCCCAGGGCTGTATCAGCAGGGAGCGTGCATCCGGTGTTGCAATCGATGCAACCTGATTGATCGGGGTGGGGGAACCGTAGTAGTCAACCTGGATCTTGTCCAGAACCGCGGCGTTTGCGCGTCCTGCGCGGATGGTAGCAAACTGTGCCTCGAGTGCATCGCAGGCCTTTTGCATTTTGTTTTCGAATTCCTGATATTCAGACATGGTATTTACCTCCAATGATATTTTTTATTTAACCAGCGTGCCGATGGCTTCGCCGTTCAGTACTTTTTCAATGTTCTGCGGGTCCGCCAGAGCAAAGACGACGACCGGAATGTTGTTGTCCATTGCCATCGATGTGGCTGTTGAATCCATAACAGCCAGTCTCTTCTCAAGCACCTCGGTGTAGGTGATTTCATCGAACTTCACCGCATCGTCATACTTCATGGGGTCTTTGTCGTATACACCGTCCACGTTCTTGGCAAGCAGAATCGCATCCGCGTGAATCTCCGCCGCTCTCAGCGTGGCACCTGTGTCGGTGGAAACGAAGGGAAGGCCCGTGCCGCCCGCAAAGAGGACCACCGTTCCGTCCTCCAGATATTCAATCGCCTTGGCCTGGTCGATTCTCTCGCCCACGCCGCGGATATCAAAGGCCGTCATAATCTTTGCCTTCTGGCCGATCTGCTTCATCACGTCGCAGACAACCAGGCAGTTCATGCAGGTGGCCAGCATGCCGGCCTTGTCCGCGCTCACGCGCTCCACCTTGCCTGCGCCGTCCTTCACACCGCGCCAGAAGTTGCCTCCGCCGATGACCACGCCGATCTGCGCGCCGGCATCCACACACTTCTTGATTTCCTCGCACACGGCTGTGACAAAGTCAAAGTCAAACCCTGTGTGTTTGTCACCGGCAAGTGCCTCACCGCTGAACTTAACGATTACTCTTTTGAACTTCATATATCGAGAACCCCCAAAATTATTATTCCGGCTATGACGGTTGCAATGGCCGCGTAGTGTCTGCCGCTCAGCCTCTCCCGCAGGAAAATCCGGCCCCAGAGAACCGATGCCACACAGTAGGCAGATATGATAGGTGCCGCAAAGGCTACGTGCTGCGTGTCGGCCAGCGCATAGATGTAAAACACCTGGCCCACGGTTTCGAATGCCGCGCCTATGACCTTCGGCACGCCGGCGCGGAAACTCAGCTTCTGCTTTTTGACTCCGAGCACATAGACGGCGCACACCAGCCCGGCAGCGAAAAACGTCAGCTCATAGGCAGCGTTGGCACTGTCTTCGTTCAGGGTCTCCAGCACACGGCTGTCGGCAAAGGTGCCAAGAGCATCCAGAACGCAGTAGATGACCGGCAGAGCGATGGCAAGGGCGCTCTTGGCGTAGCGCCAGTTGGCCTCGTCCTGTCTTGCCTTCCGCAGTTCCTCGTCCTCCCGCGCCTCGGTGACTCCCAGCGCCACAACGCCGATGCACACCAGCGCCACCGCAGCAAGAGCCGCTGCCGGCACATCCTCGGAAATGCCGTAAATCGCGATGCTGAGCACAGCCACGATAGCCCCGGAGGAATTGCAGATCGGAGAGGAAATCGAAAGCTCGATGTACCGCAGCCCGAAATAGCCTATGGCCATTGACAGAATGTACAACAGCGAAACGGGAAGATACCGCAGGATAATGCTCCAGCTGATCTCCGTCCCGCCGAAGATTATTTCGTATCCGGCGTGCAGCCCCATCAAAAGGCCTACCGCCATCAGCATCTTCAGATGACTGTATCTGTCGCGCCCGTCACGGCAGCCGATTTTTGAAAACAGGTCGGACCCGCTCCAGAACAGCAGCGCCAGCAGTGAAAACCAAAACCACATTGCAGTTTACCTCATAATTTATCACGATATTTTATCATAATATAGTAGTAATTGTAAACAATCAGTGATTGCAAGCCGGCGCCTCCTGCGCTATAATTTCCGCAGACAAAAGAATAAACGCTGGCCGCTCCCGGCGACAACGGGAGAACCGGGCACACCGTCCGGGGATAAGGAAAACGCGGTGCAAATCCGCTGCAACAGCCATTGCCGTAATTCATCCGCTTTTGCGGATGTCAAGTCGGAATGCTTATCGGTCTGCGATCCGTAAAAGTCTCTCGGGCAAATGGGGGGATGTGGCGGCTTCTGCACGGCACCCCTCGGAGGGTGCTTTTATTTTATCCTTTTAAACAACATCGGAAAGGATATCGAAACATGAAAAAAACAATGAAATCGGCCCTATTACTCGTTCTGGTGCTTTCGCTGCTTCTCACGCTCTGCGCCTGCGGCAAAAAGGCCTCCGGCGACCCCTGGGCCAACGCCCTCTACACGGAAGATGCCTCGCTCGGCAGCGGCTCCGTCACCTTTCAGCTCGAAGTAAAGGCGGAGGACCGCAGCGTAACCTTCACCGTCAGCACGGACGAAGCCATCCTCGGGGATGCCCTGCTCGGCAACAGTCTCATTGCCGGTGACGAGGGCGAATACGGGCTTTACATCAAGTCCGTCAACGGCATCCCGGCCGACTATGACGCTGACGGTTACTACTGGGCCATATACGAAAACGGCGAATATCTTATGACCGGTGTGGACAGTACCGAGATTGTCCCCGGCGGGCACTACGAGCTGGTCCGTGAAAAGTAACGCAAAAATAAGCGTCCGGGAAACCGCGATTTTCGCGATGCTCGGTGCGCTCATGTATTGTTCCAAAATCATAATGGATGCTCTGCCGAACATTCACCTGCTTGGCATGTTCACCATGACCTACACGCTGGTCTTTCGAAAAAAGGCCCTGATTCCCATCTACATTTTTGTCATGATTACGGGGCTTTTCGGCGGCTTTGCGACCTGGTGGCTGCCCTATCTGTACATCTGGGCTGTGCTCTGGGGCGTCACGATGCTGCTGCCGAAGAACATGCCGAAAAAGCTCGCCGCCGTTGTCTATCCCGGTGTCTGCTGTCTGCACGGCCTGCTCTACGGCACGCTCTATGCTCCGGCCCAGGCCCTGCTCTTCGGCTTGAACTTCAGGCAGATGCTGGCCTGGATTGTCGCCGGCCTGCCCTTTGATTTGATGCACGGTCTCGGCAATCTCATCGCCGGTCTCCTGATTATCCCGCTGACGAATCTGTTAAACCACCTTCTTGAAAAATGAAAAAACCGCGGGTGAAGGAACTCAATCCTCCCCGCGGTTTTGCATTATTCTTTTATTGTTAGGAATCCACCCTTGAAAGCATCCGGGAAGATAAAGGTCTTTTCTCCGGCACTAAACTGCACTCGTATATGTTTTCCGGCCTTGTCAAGCCAGGTCACAGTGCCGTCACCGAATGCTTTATGTTTTACAATGGCACCTTCGACCACTCCGGACAAATCGATTTCCGGTTTTTCCGGCTTAGAATCCGCGGCAGGGGCGGCCTGTGCGATAACCGGCTTCGGCTCTGCGGCTTTTACGGTTGTGTTTATGTTTTCATTGTGCCTGTAGACGGTCGAATTACCGGCTTTTATTACAACGACCTCGCCGTTCTTGCCGTTCTTTGCCTTTTGCGGTTTCTTTTCCGCCTTTACGGGTTTTTCTTCTTCATCCTCGTCCTCATCAGGCATGTAGACGAAAGGAATAACCGGCATTTCGGGTTCTTCGACGGTACCTAAAGCTTCCATTGTTTCCTGCTGATTGTAGAAGAGTTTATTGTATTCTTCCCTCTTGATAACGGTATCCCAACCGCCTATATCCTCACCGGCATGTTTATCGATACCCGTATAGCTGAGACTGCTGTCCTCGTAACGCTTGAATTTAAATATGGCGTCGTTCATCAAAGAGGCGTTGAATACGCCTATCGAGCAAAGCAATTCAAAGTCATGCACATCCAGACCGGTAACCTTTTTAAAAAGGCCCGGCTCCAACTGCGTAATAACATCCTTCAACGTTCTTTCACGGTAATCCGTGAGATACATGAAAATGGGAACGCGGGTAGCAAACTTTATAAGCTTTTCCTGAATCTGCTTGCGGAGAGATTTGTATTCTTTTTCCTCGTCCGTGAGCTCTTTCTTTTCTTTCGGAGTTATGTCGTCGCCTTTTTCCTTTTTGGCTTTTTTGACGGCATCGCTCTTATTGATAATAGTCGTAATGTCCTGATTCAGGCTGCGGAATCCTTCAATCTTCATAAGCGCCTCAAGCGCTTCGGGGTTGTCCAGCAGTCGCTGTAACGTTTCATTATCCACATTGACAAGCAGTGCGGACTCCCACCGGCGTGCAAGAAGTGTTGCAGATGTTCCCGCAAGGGCAATGTCCAGAATATCCTGGGCATTTATCTGTTTCATCGTACTGCCGTCGTAAGCCAGCACGGGCAGGAAGTTTATAAACTCCGCAACCTTCTTTTCCGGGTTGTCTCCGGATGTGTCGAGACGACAGGAATAGTCCGAAATCTGACGCAGTGCACGGTCTAAC
>JAZUEY010000047.1:0-18347 GCA_045640405.1 Candidatus Limivicinus sp. | reverse complement strand
GGCAGTTCCATCTCGAAGGAGCGTGCCATGGCTTCGAAGAAGCGGCCCGTTCCCGCGGAGCACTTGTCGTTCATGGCAAAGTTCTTGACCGTGCCGTCGCTGTCGATGGCGATGCCCTTAACGTCCTGGCCGCCGATGTCGATGATGGCCTTGACGGTCGGGTCCGTTACGTGTACGCCCATTGCATGGCAGCTGATTTCGGAGATGTTTTCATCTGCGAAGGGAACCTTATTACGGCCGTAGCCGGTTCCTATCAGGTACTCGAGCTCTTTGGAATCCTTCAGGCCTACCTGCTTGCAGACTTCTTCCATCGCTGCGATGGCTGAAAGTTCGGAATTTATCTTGCTGCGGATTGTGGTATCCGCTACCATCTTGCCATCCTCGTCAAGGATGACTGCCTTTGTAAACGTAGAGCCTACGTCACATCCGCCATAATACTTCATGTCTTATATCTCCTTAAGTTTTAAAATCAGAAATTACATGCAGACTTCGTCGTCAAACTCGACGAGAGACGGGTCAACGGGCTCTGCCTGCTTAACAGTACGCATGAATTCGCTGACTTTGTCACGCATGGTGCGACGGGAAACGGTGCGCGGGTCCATAAGGTCGTGCTCAACCCAGATGAGGTCATAGCCGCGTTTGCGGCCTTCGTCATCAAGGGTACCCTGAACGGTGGCCATGTTCTTGCACGCAACGTTCTGATACATGATGATGAGGGATGCATTCCACTCTTCCATCTGGCGCCAGAGTTCGTCAACAACGTTCTGGTAACCGCCGTTGGTGTGACGGCGCATAACCATACGCTCGTACAGACGGGCCAGGTCGCGCAGAGCTTCTTCCTTGTCCTCGGTCTCGAGGTGCTTGGTGAAGTTGAGGGATTCCATTTCAACCAGGACGTTGTTGCCCCAGCAGTTGGCAGCCCAGTTGGAGAAGTTTGCATAGTAGTGAGCCGGGCAGGACCAGACAAGAGCACGGTACTTCATCTTTCCGGGGTACGGCTCTTCCTTGGCTTCGTAGGCCTTCATGAGAATGTCGTTGACCTTCTCGCAGGTCTTGATGACTCTCGGGTCGGCGCCGCCGTCCATCTCGTAATTCCACTTGCGGAACAGTTCGTAGCAGGGGCCGAGAAGCTGCGGGTAAGCCGTCTTGTTGATTTCCCACTTCTGAAGCTCGTAATCAGTCTCCTGATTGAAGCGCTTCATGCAGGCAAAGTAATTATCCCAGGACCACTTGGCACCGGTCTGCTGCTCGATGAACTTGATGCAGGCCTTGATATCGTCTGCGCCCATCTGCGTGGTTTCCTCGTCCATGTAGCGGACCGGGAAGCAGAGGTGGAATACAGGCATGTCGGGGAAGCGGCGTGAGAAGTAAGAGGATGCCATCGTGGAACCGTCGCACGGCATAGAGGAGGAAATGAAGCACTTGCCCATGTGAGGCAGGGCGTCGATAACCAGAGCGCCGCATTCGGAGGACGGAACCGGGCAGGTATCTGCGGGGAGACCGAAGGACTCAACCGCATCGATATAAGGAACACAGGTGAGCTGGTCGAGTTCGGATACGAGGAAGACCGGGAACAGCTGATACGGAACACCGACGAGATCGGGGAAACCGCACATAATCTGGCCCATCGTCATCTCGTCTATGAGAACGACCTTGCTGTTCAGGGTTGCGTTGTTGCCGTTCTTGGCATCGCACTTCGCCATGATGACGAGGTTTTCGGCGACGTAACGGAAGACATCGCGGAGAAGCATGTGGCTCATCTTCAGGTTGCTGCCTCTGAGACCCATGATGTTCTTGTCCAGGAAGTTGATGCAGCAGACGTAGGAAATCATCCAGCGGTACCACAGCGTGGTGTTGAGAGCCGGAACGAGGTCCTTGGAGAAGGTGCTGAGCAGAACGCCCCACATGCGAATCCAGCCGTAAAAGTCATAAGCGGTATCTTTGACACCGCGCCACTCGCGGCGTACGGTTGCCATGGCGCCCTTGCGATAGAGGCGGCCGAGGTGCTTTTCACCGTTGACGAGGAGGTCTTTTCTCTCCTCGGGTGTCATGTTCTTGACTATGTTGAACTCTTCGGCAATACGCTCGCCGTCGTTCTTGATTTCGGCTACGCGGTCAAGGGCCCAGGATTTCCAGTCGACATCCTTGAGCATTTCGCCGATAATCTGGCCCCACTCCTTCAGGTTCTCGCCCTGAGCCTTGAGGTCCATGTTATCTTTGGTTTTCCAGATCCACGGATTCGGGTAAACGATCTTTTCTTTCTTAGCCATTGTTATTTACCCTCCTTCTCTTTATTAATCTTTTTGATTTCGAGGGATTCAACGAATGCCTGGCAGCGGGTTCTCAGCTGACCGGAGTTGCCTGTGTTGTACAGACGGTCAATGGAGAGGACGGGCCAGCCGTATTCGGAAGACATGACGTGGGATACCAGTGCTCTTTCGAAGCCCCAGTAGTCACAGTACTTCATCTGTTCGTAGATGATACCGTCGGCCTTGAATTCCTTGGCTATTCTGTTGGCTGTGTCGCGGCGCTGCTGAACCTTTTCGTCGGCAATCCAGCGTGCACATTCGCCGACTTCCATGTAGTGGCGGCAAATCTGCGTGAGGGCATCTTCCTCGTCGTTCAGTTCAAGAACCTCACGGCCGGGGATGGAACCGAAGCAGAATCTGTCGGCAACGATGAGAGCGCCGGTGCCTTCAATGAGCTTGGTGAGGCTCAGGTCGTCGATTTCGGAGCCGACGACGGCAACACGGGCACGGAATGCGGGCTTCTCGTCCGGCTTTCTCTTCTTGAGCTCTTCGAGAGTCTCTTTCAGATACGGCAGGATGAGCTTCTTCGGGCATGTGTAGGATACGAGGCACAGAACGTGGAACTCATAACCTGTGATGACCGGGTTGTCGGCCTTTCTCATCTCGGAAATCTCGGAGATGATCTTGCAGACTTCGTTGTGTTCCTTAACGGCTTCGCGGATTGCCTTGTCGGACGTGTCAACGCCGAAGGTCTCGGTCAGTCTGTCAAGAACGCGCAGACGCATCTGCTTTACGTAGCTCTCCAGCGTATAGTCCGTTACCTTGTAGGGCATATCCGTGTGAGTTACGAAGAAATTCTTCTTGTCATTGACTTTCAGAATTTCAAAGTGCTCCATGGCGCGGTTCATCATGGAGCAGGCGTCAACGCCGATCATGGCGTCCAGGAACTGATAGCCGCCTTCAATGCCGCGTTCTACAAGTGCTCTCGCATATTCACAGGTGTAGTTTGACATGTAGTAAGTTGCAATGTCAATCGAACCTGTATTGGGAGCTCTGAGCCTGACCGAGAACATGTTGTCGCAGTTCAGGAGAACTTCCGGAATATGGAAGCAAGTGTAGCCGATGCAAAGGTTGCCATCCTTCTGGGCCTGCTGGACGAGCTCGTTGTCGGCATTGTCAAGCAGACTTTCGAAGTAGATCAGATGCTTTAGATCTTTCAAATGTTACACCTCTTCTTCTTAAAGTATTTCAATCTTATGGAGTGCGTCCTTCACTCCGAGGAGCATCGGGGAATCTGCCTGCAGCTCCAGCACGCTCTTACCTTTGATGTCATTGGCGGCGAAAGTACTGTCCGCAGGAATATATGACAGAGCCTCAACGCCTTCGACCTGAATCAGGTCTGCCAGCTCGGGGTTAGTCATTCTGTTTACGATGAAGCCGATTTTTTCATAGGAAATCAAATCGTTGGCCACATCCCGGATGGTGGAGATGACCTGGCCGCCCTTCTTGCTCTGGTCGGTAATCAGAAGCAGATGGGTTACCTTCTCCATCACGCGGCGCTGGATCTGTTCAATGCCGGCCTCTCCGTCAATCACGACATAGTCAAAGCTGTTTGCCAGCATGCCTATGACTTCCTTGAGATAGGAGTTCACCTTGCAGTAGCAGCCGGAACTCTCCGGGCGGCCGATTGCGAGAAATGCAAAACCGGGCATCTCAACGAGAGCATCGAAAATGCGGAATCTGGCTTCGCTCAGAAGCTCGAGAGCTTCTTTGGTATCGCCGTTTTCCACGGTATCCACGATGCTCATTCGGATATCGTCAAGCGTGAGCTTGACGTCAACGCCAAGAGCAACAGAAAGACCGACAGCGGGGTCCGCGTCTATCGCAAGAATCTTCTTGTCGGGGAAATTCTCCACCAGAAGCCTTACGATGCAGGCGCATATCGACGTCTTCCCGACGCCGCCCTTGCCGGCCACTGTGATTATCTTGGCCTTATCGCTCATGTAAATATTTACCTCCTGTCTTCCAAAATAGGGCATAAAATCAGTAGTGTGATTTTACCATAAAAATTTGGAAGATACAAGGCAAGAAGCGCCTTTTAGTCAATATGGCAAATGCCGATATCCTTTTTTGTCAATAGTGCCGAAGCAGGGGCGGATGACATCATCCGCCCCTGCATTTTTCAATCCTTTTATATTATCAAAATCCATCGGCTCGCACTCCTGCGAGCCTACCTACCCTCGCTGCTCACTGCTTCTCTATTGTCGCGTGACCGTCTTTATATACCGTCACCTTTACCGTGGCATTTTTCTGCCAGGGTTTTATATCGGCTTTCCCGATTTTCGTCGTCCCGTCGTAGGCAGCCTTCATATCCTTCACCACGCAGGTGGCAAAGCCTCCGTCGGCATCATATGTCGCGCCTTCCACGTCTTCTTCTATAATCACGGCGGTGGAGGCCGCGGCATAGGCCGCGCGCAGATTGGAATTGTCCACTGCGGCATTCGCCCGCTCCTTGGACCCGCTGAATATGGGTATTGCAATCACAACGAGGATTGCAATGATGGCCACCACCATCAGCAGCTCCATCAGCGTAAAGCCTTTATTGTGTTTTCCACGGAAAACGGATTTCATGGGATAATATTATAACAAAACGAAGAAAGATACAAGCGTGTGACCGCCCAACCGTATGGTTACTATGGTTGGGCACTCGCAACAGGCAGCCACTCCAACATGATTATGCCGGTTTCGGGCTCTATGATTACTTGGATGATTCTGCCCCTGTAATCTTTGGCTTCATCATAGTCCGGTGTTTCGTCGTAAGTTTTAATATATTCTTTTATAGCTCTGCCTATTCTGTCCGTTCCGGCTCCATAGGGTGAAGGGATATTCTCATCAGCTGGAACTAGTTCAAAAAGGGCAGAGTCATACAGGAATGTGTTCTTTCCTTTTAATTCTCCGTTTTTCAACAAGACTTGAGCATCGACTTTTGCACATCGCATATTCATCAGGTCAAGGCGCTCGTTTTCCTTCTCTGTGAATCGGGTAATGCAGAAATATGCGGTCACTAATGCTGCAAGAATAATCGCAAATGCCAGGATTACTGTTTTCTTGGTATTTTTCTCTTTGCTTTCCGTAGTGCTCTTTTCGTCCGGAATCCAGATGTAGGTTTCATCATTGCAAGCCACGGTCAGGCCCAAAAACATCCAAAAGAAAGGATATGTGTTAAAAACCGGATTGCCGAAGCAGGCTGAGATTAGATAAGCCACGACCGGCCCAGACACGGCGAGCGTCATCGGGCTCAGTTTTTTTATTTTCTTCCAGTGATGAACAAAAATGGATATCAGTGCCGCAAGATACAGTATCAATCCCGGTATGCCGAGATATCCCGCTATCTGCAGATACTCGTTATGCGGGCTCAAGCCTCCCGAAATCTCGTTTTCACCATAAAACCCCTCGGGGCCGAAACCGAAGATCGGTCTCTGCCGGATTCTCTCTATGGTATCCCGCCACAGCTGCATTCTGTTTGAACCGGCTTCACCCGAGCTTGGTGAATTCGATGCAATACCGAAAATGTCTAATGAAAACTGTCGGAGATTAGTGTTCAAGGCACTGAATCCCGGTATCAATCCGCAACCGTTCACCGCGGAGACAATTGCAAAAATGGCAACTGGAGCAAGGCTCTCAGCCGTGATTTTTCTGCCGTTTCTTGCAAAGAAAACATAAATCAGCGGCAGCGAAAGCAGCACCGCAACATAGGCGCCAAAGGTGTCATTATAAAGCAGAGACACCATTTGAAAAGCAAATTCCAACAGCAAAATTCTCTTAAGCTCCCTGCTGATATCCGAATACAGGTACAATCCGGTTATCGCCGAGAGTGACATGCATAGTACATAGCCGAAATGGTTTAGATTGTTAAAAACAGCCGACCTTTCAGCCGGGAAACAGTACCTGAAAAACGGTATCCCGCTCTCCTGCAGAAACATGATAACGCAGAGATAAGAAACCACACCCGTGAAGAGGGTAAGCAGCTTCGTCTTTTCTTTGTCGTCCTTTATCATCGACGCGCAGAGGAAAAACGCCGCATACATAAAGTAGCTGGAAAGCCCGTCCCGCATATACGAGCCGCCGAGAAACTGCAGCCACGGAGATTCGGACAGTAACGTACATACAACCGCCCAAAGGAGCAGAACTAGAAAAATGCAATACCACGGCACATTTCTCGCAGATTCTCTGTTGAAAACCATCTTCCCGCATTTCACAATGCCAATGACAGCAATAATAAGCGCAATAACACCTATGATATAAAATGCCGTCTGATAAGCCGCAATCTCATTTAGATTGTTGAAAGATGTTACTTCAAATCCCAACTGCGCACTTGCCTCTTCGGCTGTTGTAAACTTCCCCAGCGCGCCCATGATGAAGCAGTACACCGTCATAAAAACCGGCGACAAACACCACAGCGCACCGACGCCCGCCGACAGCCTCTCCCGCAAAAAGTTGTTATTTAAGTTTATTTCAACATTTTTCATGCTGCATATTATAGCAAAAAACCGCGTAAGAAAAAGCTCTTCAAAACGAAGAGCTTTTTCAATGAATAATAAAATTATGCTGTCTTGGCTGTAATTGTAACAGTGCCAGAAGTATCAATGGCAACAACCATCGGTTGGCCCTTTGTCTTTGAAATATTGGCTTTCGGAACCCCACCAATTTCTGTAAGATCTGGGAGTTTATCCCAAGAGCCTGACTGCATATCTACAGTATCTTTGCTTACAGCTGCAGTAGCGCCATTCCCAAGATAATCAACCATAGCTTCTGCATATGCAGCACGAATGTTTGCAGCATCAGTCGACTGTTTTGCTCTCTCAAGAGAGCCGTTGAATACTGGGATTGCGATAGCGACGAGAACTGCGATGATTGCGACAACAATCAGGAGTTCTGCAAGGGTAAAGCCTTTACGATTGTTTTTCATTTGTTTTCTCCTTTAAAAATTTGTTTAACACAACTCGCATCTCTGCGCTTTTGTTGTGATGATTATACTTTATTTCTTTTCCAATGTAAAGAGGGAAATTTCCCCAGGTAACAGGTTCCTGGTTACAGGTTCCAGGCGATTAAGCCAGTCCCTGGCACCTGGCACCTGATACCTGAGTTCAACTCAGTCAAGTTTGGACATTAAACTGTACAGCATTTTACCGATTTCATCACAAAGACTAAGCGCATCTGCTGTTTCTTCTTCACCGATGTAGTTTAGTCGATTGCAAATAATCAGTTGCGTTTCCAGTTCGGCAGTAGAGCCTTTGGCTATCGATAGAAAATGTTTGTACTCTTTTATCGGATTCCTGTTTTTCCCCTCTGCAATATTGGAAGGTATTGAAACAGCTGCTCTGCGCATTTGGTCGGAAAGTGCATATGTTTCCTCTTTTGGCAACAATTTGCAAAGCCTGTATACCTCTTTCACGAGCTCCATACTTTTTTGCCAAACAAGTAAATCTTTATATGAGGTCATTTACTCTCCTTCCCGGCACCTAACACCTGGCACCTGGCACCTCAATATCCACTGTACATCGTAAACATCGGCAAATACAACGCGATGACGATAAAGCCTATCACAATACCCATAATGATAGTGATAATCGGCTCCAGCATTGAAAGCGCCTTGGCGCTGGACTGCTCCACCTCGCTGTCGTAATACTCGCCGATGGTCGTCAGCGTGTCTTCGAGAGAACCGGACTTTTCGCCGACGGCCGCCATTTCAATCAGCAGCGGCGGCAGATAGGGGTTGCCCTGCAGGACTTCGCCGAGGGACTTGCCTTCTTCCAGACCGACAGTCGCCTTCTCCACCGTGGAACCGGCGGCGTAGTTATCCATCACGCGGCCCGTAATGCTCATGCTGCGGTTGAGCGGAAGGCCCGCCGTAAGCAGCGTGGTCATCGTGGAGGCAAACTGCGAGGCCGCGTTCATGTGAATGATGTTGCCGATGACGGGAATCTTGAAGGCGAGTTCCGAAAAGGCCTGCTTGCCCTTCGGCGTCTTGCCGTAGAGACGGCAGCCGATAATCAGGGCCAGAATCAGGATGATGACCACGACTCCCCATTTTTCAAAGAAGTCGTACACGCCGAGGAGCACCTTCGTCAGCCCCGGTATCTCTCCGCCGGACTCCACAATGACGCCGGCAATCGTCGGCACCGCCACTTTCACGACGATGGTAACCACGATGATGGCCAGCACAATCAGGAAGGCCGGGTAAATCATGGCCCCGCGCACCTTGGACTTCAGCTTGGAGGACTTGTCGTAGTACCTGGCGAGTTTGTCGAAGCTCTGGTCCAGCGTACCGGACTCTTCTCCCGCGCGGATGGTCTCGATGAAGGTGGGTGGCAGCTTCTTACCACGCAGTTCAAAGGAAGAGGCTATGCTGTAGCCCGCCTGGGCGTCCTCGGCGACACTTTCCAGTATTTTCTTCATGTATTTGTCGGAGCACTGCTCCGCAATGATGCCGACGGTTCTCGCAGCGGGCAAACCGGAGCGCAGAAGGATGGCAAACTGTGAAGAAATCAGGGAGAGTGTCTTCTCCTTGATGGACATCGGCTCGTTGAGCTTCTTGATCAGCTCCGATTTCGATTCCGCAACCGGCTCGATCTTGACGACGACGTTGCAGCTTTCCTTTATCTTGTCTACGGCCTCGAACTCGTCATAGGCCTCGATGACGCCGTTGACGTTCTTCCCGTCTTTGGATATGGCTTTGTATTTATAGGTAAGCATCAGAACCTCACTGTCTTTCCTATCAGTTCTTTATCACGGCAGGCACTCTTAATCGTCTCCGAGTCGATAACGCGGTCCTTGTAGAGCTTCAGCAGGGCGTTGTCCATCGAAATGGAGCCGATGTCGGCCGAGGTGCCGAGAGCGCTTTCAATCTGCGGCGTCTTCCCCTCGCGGATGAGGTTCCGGATGGCCGGATTCACAATCATCAGCTCGCAGGCGGCAACCCGTCCGCCGCCCATTTTCTTGACCAGCTGCTGTGAAAGAACGGCCTGCAACGTGGTGGAAAGCTGCATGCGGATCTGTCTCTGGCGCTCGGCAGGGAAAACATCCACAATGCGGTCTATCGATTCCGCCGCCGAATTGGTATGCAGCGTGGCAAACACCAGATGCCCGGTTTCGGCCGCCGTCAGGGCGGTCTCTATCGTCTCCAGGTCGCGCATCTCGCCAATCAGGATGACATCCGGGTCTTCGCGGAGGATGGCACGCAGGCCCATCGCGTAGGAAGCGGTATCCTTGCCGATTTCGCGCTGGTCCACCAGGCATTTGTCCGACTCGTGGATGTATTCTATCGGGTCTTCCAGTGTGATGATGTGCCGGTACTGGTTGTGATTGATGCGGCTCAGAATGGAAGCGATTGTCGTGGATTTGCCGGAACCCGTCTCGCCGGTCACGATGACGATGCCGGAATGCAGCTCCGGCAGGGTTTCGACGGCTTTCGGCAGGCCGAGGTTTTCCAACTCTGGAATGACGTCCCGCAGCAGGCGGAGCGCTATCGAAACGTGCCCGCTCTGGCGGTAGACGTTGCCGCGAATGCGGCGGCCGGCACTGTGGACGGCCAGGTCAATCTCCCCCGCCTTCGGCATCTCGCGGCCGAGCAGCTCTTTTGCTATGCTCTCGCAGTCGGCATCCGTGAGAAGGGCTTCCTCCGGCATGTCGATGAGATCGCCGTCCACCCGGATTTTCGGTATTCTGTTATAGGCAATGTGCAGGTCGGATGCGCGAAGCTCCGCCGCTTTTTTTATCAGTTCCTCAATCATCGGTGGAATTAATTGTCCGGATGGCTTCTTCGGCCGTGGTTTCGCCACTCTTGACCAGTTCTATGCAGCGCTCGGAAAGGGTCTTGAAGCCATCCTTCCTTGCGGTGGCCAGTATCTCGTCGTGGTCGGCTCTGTCTGTGATTTGCTTGCGTATTTCCTTGTTGACCAGGAGAATTTCGAAAACGCCGGTTCTTCCCTTGTACCCGGTGTGGAAGCAGGTGGGGCAGCCTTCGCCCTTATAGAACTGCATGCCTTCCGTTCTCTCCAGGCCGAGGCGGTCGAGCTCGTCATCGTCCGGCGTATAAGCCTTGCGGCAGTCCGGGCAGATTTTGCGGACCAGTCGCTGGGCGATTACGCCCTTCAGGGCACTCGCCGTCAGATAGGGCTGCACGCCTATATCATAGAGTCTGTCCAGCGTGGCGATGGAATCCGCCGTGTGGATTGTTGAAAGAACCAGGTGGCCCGTGATGGCGGAGCGCATCGCGATTTCCGCCGTCTCGCCGTCTCGGATTTCACCGACGGATATAATGTCCGGGTCCTGGCGGAGGATAGAGCGGAGGCCGCTTGCCAAGGGCTTGCCGGTCTTTTCGTTGATCTGAACCTGGTTTACGCCGTCGATGTTGTATTCGACAGGGTCTTCGAGAGTTATTATGTTAACCTCTTCCCGATTCAGCTGGCGCACCATGGTGCTCATGGTGGTGGATTTACCGGAACCCGTAGGACCGGCTATCAGGAAGACGCCGTTGTTGTTGCGCATCAGGAGCTCATAGCGTTTCTCGCTCTCCTCGTCCAGGCCGATGCCCTGAGAGGATAAAATCTGGGTCGACTTGTCGAGCAGACGGATAACCATTTTTTCGCCGTATATCGTAGGCAGCGTGGAAATACGCAGGTCTATGTCCTTGGTCTTAACGCGGACGTTGGCACGTCCGTCCTGCGGAATCTTTCTCTCGGAGGTATCCATGTTGCCCATGACTTTCAGGCGGGAGATTACCGAGCCTTCCAGCTCCTTGGGCACCGTGAGCACGTTGCGGAGCATGCCGTCCACGCGCATGCGGACGACCATTTCCTTTTCCGCCGGCTCCAGATGGATATCCGAAGCCCGCTCGGTGGCCGCTCTTTCCACAATGGAGTTGACAAGGCGGATGGTAGGCGCTGAGGGCGTATCGTGCTCAATGTTGCCGGAGCTCACCTGCACGTCGGTATTGTCTATGCCGGCATCGCGGCGCATCTCCTCAATGGCCTTGGCGGCGCCTTCGTTGCCGTAGAGCGTGATGATGCCTCTGTCCACCGCCTCGGTGGTGGCAATCATAGGCACAATGCGCTTATGCGAGGCCTTTCTGGCATCTTCAATCGCCATGAAGTTCAGCGGGTCGCTCATGGCAATATACAGCTCGTCCTTTTCCTGCTTGACGGGGACAAAGTTGTATTTCTTGGCCATGTTCTTCGGTATGACCGAAGCCAGCTCCGCCGGAATAATCGTCTTGCTCAGGTCAATGAATTCAACACCGAGCTGCATCTCCAGAGCCTCAATCAGCTGCTTCTCCGTGATGAAGCCCTCGTCCGTCAGCACGTTGCCGAGACGCTTATCGCTTCCCTTCTGAAGCTCCAGGGCTTTATTTAAATCTTCGTCTGTTATGACGCCCGCCGCCAGCAGCACGTCACCTAATCTTTTGTATGCCATCTTTTACTCCTTAATGGAATTCACAAAAAGGTCATTGTATCCGCTAATGCCAAGGACAATGTCATCGAATGTCAAAAGTCCCTTTCCTACAGCAACCTTGAGATACTTTCCTTGAACAGCGTCAAACAGTTCTCTGGAAAGCCCATACTGCTCAAAGTCTTCATATGTATACAGACCGTATTTCAGTATGTCTTTTGCTGCTTTTACTTTGTCGTACTTCATGTTCTCATCCATGTCAAACAGCGAGAAGAGGCACTCTTCACTATCAACTCCGGGTGTAACCGTTAGTATTCCTTCAGCAAATACATTTATACAACCATCGGAAAGTGGGGCATAGACTCTTGTTTTTTCTTCTGTGAAGTAAACATCCGTAAGTTTAATTGTCTCCCCAGATACGGTATAGAACTCATCACCTATATACTCTTCGTACCTCTTTGGCGAGATATTAATATACTTGTTCAATGAACTGTCAAACAGGCCATGGTGATTTACTGTTCTTAAAACCGTACCGTTGTCAAAAACAAGATTCAATACTGTTTTCAAAGATAAGTCATTGTTTTCGTGACAGTCTATCATAATATGAGACGTCTCAAGTTTGCCTGTAAAATGATTATATACCAGAACAATATCTTCCTGCGTAATCTCTTCGATGGCCTTCTGCGTACCATCATACAGAGTAATTAATGTGCCCTCTGCAAGGCATCCGCTATTTGTACTACCCGCGCCGACAAAAACTGTTGCCACAGCTGGCATATAAATATAATCCGATGCAGGCTCTGATGTCTTCTGTTCAAGCATTTTATACTCTGATTGCTTTGTTGAACCTCCAGTATTATGGTCACTCGCCAAAACAAACCACCTATGGTTACTTCTTCCTGAGGTGAAATAAGCATTGGTTACTTCAATTTTTGCGCCATATTCTACAGAAAATGTATCATCCAAAACTTGATAAGATCCAATTTCAACCGAATCTTTTAATGTTCTTGTTGCTTTACCATCATCAGTAGCCTTCACGTCAAATTTTGCATTCATTCCTGCTATTTTCAAAGTGTATTTTTTCTTTGTATAGATTACAGATACTGTCACATCTTCATCCGGCATCGAAAAGCTCTTGTTGGTCATTGTAATCGGGCTTCCCGATTCTGTAAGGGCAGAATACTGTGGATTCTCATATCCTTCAGGATTTGACTTTGAAACAGTATAATTCGAGCCAAAAGCTATATTGGAAGATACATCACCTGAGTACTCACTATTTGCCGTAAACTGTTTCCAATCCTGATCACCTGATTTTTTTACACTTTTTATAGCATTGCCTATTTCAGTATCATAATAGTTGATAGTAACTGTATGCTTATTTATTTCCCACTTGGCATAAAGGTCTAGGTTCTTTTCCGGCATAACTGCGGAGTCATATCTTGTCGAAGAACTGTTTTCGTGCCAGTACTGGAAGGTGTATCCCGTACGCGTCGGAGAGTCAGGATACGGGATTCTCTCCCCGCATCGAACAGTTAGCTCCAGCGGGTCATCCTCGCGCCCGTCGTCAAAATGAAATGTGAGTTTGAACTCGTCGCCGAGCCACTTGGCATAGACGGTCTTATCTCCTTCCGAACCGGTCGGAATGCTGCGGAAGCTCTTTCCGAATTCGGCATCGGCATACCAGCCCTGGAAGGTATAGTGGTTTCTGGCTGCATCCGTAAAAACAATGTCCGGTGTATTCATTGAATACTCTTTCGGATTATTGTTTACATCCGTAGTCCTCATATTTTCATAAGTTATTTTATACTTTGTAAGAGTATAGTGTACTTCTTTTGTGACATCGGACTTTCCGATTTTTCCTGATACTACGGCAAAATCCACCGTATATCCAGGAATTACCGGACTGGTAACGCTGTAACCGCTGCCTTCCTTGTATAGCCGTTTATATGTATCCGTATACACGCCGTCGATATAATACTTTATCGTTAGATAATGGAATTTTGTAGTTGGCTGCGGAGGTGTGGGAACCACAGGAGTAGGCGCCACCTGTCCCGGTTTCCAACCTTCTCTTAAAAACAGTGCAGACCGGACGGAATAAGAAACATCTTTTGTTCTGGTCCCTGCTTTATTGGAAAGCGTGTATAGGCACAGATGTACTTTCCCATTGGATGTGAGCTTAAAACTCGACACATGAAGATTTGCATAGGAACCAATGTTCACAAGCGATACTATTTCCTGTGACCCTGTTCCCGGATTGCTTGTCTCTACAAGGTATCCCGCGCTGTTTGTCCCTATCGAATAAGGAATTCCGTCTATTTTTATTTCTTCCACGGTTTTCCCGTCAGCACCGAACTTTTGCACCTCGGCATATCTCAGTTCGCGTGCCAAAGCTTTATTTATCATATTTTCGACAGACGAAATCTCCGAAATATGCAAGGAGTCGTTGTAGGTCTTCAACCCGGAATTAATAACTACCGTGACACCAATCATCAACACGGACAGCAGAGCAAGCGCTACCAGAAGTTCTGTCAGAGAAAAGCCTTTTCTGTTATTTATTTTTCTAAATATTTTTTGCCTCAAGAAACCTCTCCCTGTTTCACCGAGTTTACCTGCCAATTGGAATATGCCACATAGTTGCTGTACATGAAAGAAGATGTGGAAGACATCGTGAGTTCCATGGAATACGGCGGAATCATTGCGTTTTCGTCATAACTGGCCTTAATAATGCATTTAACCGTCAGATAATCATTATAATTATCGCCGGCTTTAATTCGCTTCCCAGATGCTACCGTATAATTTGGCGCACTGATTGTTCCAGTTATCGTTATTCCTCTCAAATTGTCGGCTCCTTCTCTAAAAGAGAACCTTATTCCTCTGTCTGCCGGAGGAGCGGTTCCGTTTAAAACAGCTTTAGCCAAACTGGCAAAATAGTCAGAAAACGGAATCGTCCTGTCCTGTTCAGCTTTATCTCCTTCAATGCGCCAGTAGTCTTCCCAACCGGTATCGAGCCCGACAAATGCACAACCGAGATTACAGTCCCAGTCATTGGAAAGAATCTCAACAGCCGATTCAGCTGCGAGATAAAGCTGTTCCTCTTCCGTGCGGTTCTCAATTCTGCCGGTATTTGCCATAGCTGCTGTAACAATGACAGCCGCAACCGATGCCACAACTAGAAGAACCAGAAGCGCATAAAGGACGGCAGAGCCTTTTCTATTTGTAATTTTCAGCTTAAACTTATTCAAGAACACCTGTTATAAGACAATAATATTATTTAATCATTACCCACTTACTGCTGGAGCCTGGAATGTCGGAAGCGTTTGTCTTAGACACCGAGTAATAATACTCTCCGTTATACTGAATCAATACTCCTGCAGGGAAATCTCTGTCATACGTATCAAGAACATAGGTAGATGTAATGGTTGATGTTTTTATTTCCGTAACATACCGGCTATCCAAGCTTTTGTAATAATCATACAAATCATAGTAGTTAACGATGTCTTCTTTTGATAGATTGTTAACTCCTATATTGAACTGAAGTTTGCTGTCCAGATAGCTTCTGCTCATGTTTTTTAATACCAGATAGTATCTTCCGTATGCATCACGAATAACATCACCGGTTTTCAGGTCGCGTGTCATTATGTAATGCGCATCGGTTGAAAAAGCTAAGAATCTATAGCTGAAAAGCCCGGCGGACTGTTCCAGCTTCGCAGTTGTCTTATCATATGGCAGGGGCGTCGGTGTAGGTGTCGGTTCCGGCTCCGAAGTCGGAGTCGGCGACGGATCCGGGCCCGGTTGAATGGTCGGTTTTGGAGATGCCGTTGGTACCGGAGGTGGGTCCGGTCTTTCCGTAGGTTCCGGTGTGGGAAGCGGAGTCGGCTCAACGTCAATCGTTGTGTGTCCTTGCGGATGCGTTACTACACTATTGGCCGTTGACAGATCTCCTTCTCCATAAACATCAATGTTCTGATTATATACATGTCCTCCATCAAGGATCATAACGCTACCTGGCTTGGGGGATTCCGCCTGGCCATTTGCTTCCTGAAGATCTTCTTTATACTGAGAGTCGATTTTCATATTGTTGCTGTTTATCTTGGCCGCCGAAGAAACACTGACAGCAAGTGCGGCGGAGGCAACGGATATTACAAGAACAGCTATCAAAACTTCTGCAATTGTAAAGCCCCGTCTTTTATTCTTTTTTTGCATTTTCTTCTCCTCCGCTGTCAATATCTGCATCATCCGCAGGCTTAGGTTCTTCATATCCGCATGTATGACACAAGTAATCCACTATATTATGCGGCTGAACATCCGTACAATTGCATCCTTCAAAACTGCATCCGAATGTGTGGGTTTCATCGTTACAACGCAGTTGAACATCATAGCAGTGAGGGAAATCCCCATAATGTTCATTTACTATTCCGAGAGAGTCCAGAGGAAATGTTACTGTTCCCGCATTCGCATGCGCATAGAGAGAATCTGCATATGCTTCGGCAACTCGTCCTAACACTCCTCTTTCCCGTATATATCCGCCTTCATATGGGCTAGCAATCGAAAAATCCAGCGTGTCTTCTATTTCTTCATTATAGCCTGGCAGCACGTAATAATAACAATTCGAAGCTGTACCGGAAACGGCAAACGGACCGTAAACCGATGTATTTGACACATAAATATTATTTCCGTCCCAGACACGGCCGTAAGAATTGCAGGTTTTTACACCGGATACCTGATAAGCAAAACCGCCGCAACCGGTATCTGATATAACATCCGATGTGGTATAGCAGTTTGAAATGTCTCCTGTGGCATACGCGGCAAAGCCGCCGGCGAAGTTCCCGTTTGAAGTTACGACACCCGATGAGTAGCAATGTGAAACCGTACAGTTGGAAACGGAGCCTGCAAAACCGCCCGTCCCGCCGACATCTACAGCCGCATAGGATTCGGAAATATCGGATTGTGAGGCACTGCCGATAAGCCCGCCGACAAATTCACCGGTACCGTTAACATAGCAATTCGCCGCTTCCATTCTAGCGCATCGGACACCGCAGTTCAGGATTTTTCCGTTCGTTAGCAAACCGCAAAGAGCACCGACATTTTCAGCCTCGGCACTGACGTGCGGATTCACAATGTAAAGGTTATCCATTTCGCAGGACAGCTTTGCAAAAAGCCCCGCGCAACCGTTATCAGCCTTTGAAAGATACAATCCATTTATGCAGTGCAATTCACCGTCATAAACCGTCTTATCGGCAAACAGTTTATCATTGCGAATCGGGCCTTCTCCGATGATGGAAGACACATCGATATCCGCCTTCTGGTTGATATGGTAGGCCTTTCCCTCTTCCGGGGTAAAATAGGCCTCCCGCAGGTTGTTCATGTGCCTCGGGCAGGTGATAACAACATATCCGTCCGTTGAACCCAGATCGAAAAGTGGGTTGAATTCAGCTCTCTTCGAGCCCTCCGGGTCCATTTTGATAATCTTTCCGTCCACGCCGGTCAGGTCGACATTCTTCACCGTCAGGCCGACGTTTTTCCCCTGCGTCAGCGTGGTCGCAATGTCTTTATAAAAGTGAACATTATCTTCCAGTGAATCCAGCACCAATGTTAGGACAAGATTACCCGCAGAATCGAGTTTTGCGCCCGAGCCGGAATAGGTTTTTGTCTCCTTATTGGCTCCGTCGGAATACTCGATTTCGTATTGAATATTGGAGCTGACACCGGCATAGTTCAGACCGTCTTTAATAATGACATCTACACTCAGTCTGTCACCGCCCGTCACCGTCGATACGCTGACCTTCAGCTTGTCCTGGTCTTTAAAATAAGTATTCTCCAGTGTTTTTGTGCTGTAGTATCCCGCTTTATTATGATTGCGATAGGCATCCAGAACGGATACCTCACCGCCGCGTCCGGCCTCCAGAATTGTGCTTTTGATTTCCGGGTCCTCGGCGTAGAAAACGCTGTAAACATCACCGGACTCGGTGTACTCAACCGCAAACTGTAAACCAAGCGATTTCAAGGATGCTGTTTCAATATGATTTCTGTACATTAAATCCGTTGCAGAAGACAGACTGTGAAATTTCTTGCTCTCTCCTGTGGCCGGTCTGCCTATATAATCGCCGGGATAATTCCCGTCATAATCTCCGGAAGCACTCTGCATAGCCTTCTCAAGCGTACCGTTCAAACGCAAGTTGGAAAACGAATTCTGCACCGCGAGATAGATTTCCTCCGCGGTTCTGTCGAGTTCCATCTTCTTCAGGCTCTGCTGCTGCTTGATAATGTTGGGAACCGAAAGGCCGAGCAGAATCATGATAAGCGCAACGGCAATCATGACTTCCGCCAATGTGAAGCCCTTGGAGTTTTTATACAGTTTTTTCTTTAATCCAGACATACTACTCCATGATATAAAAATACATAATTAAATATAACATAAGAAGAGATGAAAAAAAAGTAAATTTTTCGTGCTTTAACGCGTTAAAAACCCCCGAGGAAAACCTCGGGGGTTAAAATGCTGCGATTTAGGGCAATACCGCATAATGCGGCAAGAGCAGCTGCTGAGAGAAAACAGGTTCTGATGACGGCGCTTTTTCGCAGGAATACTTTGTGTATTTCAAGAAAAAGGGACTAAATCAGAGCTTGTTTTATCCGGCAGATGCCGCAGGC
>JAZUEY010000046.1:0-42228 GCA_045640405.1 Candidatus Limivicinus sp. | reverse complement strand
ACCGTAGACGGTAAAAAAGTGCTTCAGGGGAACGGAAAGTATTACATCCTCGTAGACTATGCCTTCCTTGATCAGCTCGCAGCAGGCCAGGATTACATCTTCCTCGACTATAACGGAGCCATGAAGCGCCTTGACCTCAAGATTACCAACCCCAACGTCTCTGTTGAGCCTACCTACCTCAATTACTGGGGGAAGGACGGCAGCGCTGAATTCACAGTCAAGCCCGATTTCAAAGACGTTTACATCGACGGTCAACTGGTTCCCACGCAGTTCATCAAGTATAACAACGACACCAAGAAGCTGAACATCAGCGGGGAATACCTGAATCAGCTCAACAAGGGTGACCACCTCGTTGAAATCGAGACCTCCAAGGGCTGGCTCTCCGCGACGGTCCACACCGGTGTGGCCCTCCGCCCGATTGATGTTGATTACCACGTATACGGCGGTGCAAAGGCTCTGGCATTCCAGGCATCCGATGTTATTGATACCTCCGCAGGTATTTGGATTGGCAAGAACAATCCTGTTCAGATTCCTGCTGACATGATTTACTTCTATGACAATAACACCAAGTTCACGGTAAGCCCGTCTTACCTGAACAGACTGGCTCTCGGTACTTACTACATCTCCGCTTATGTGTGGAACGGTGAGGATTATGAATACACCTCCACAACGTTCAGAATCGTATCCGCTTCTTCTGCGGCATACAACCCGAACACCGGTGATACATTCAATCCTGTTGTATGGATTGTCATCGCTGTGCTGGCGGCAGTTATAGTAGTTGTCTTCCTGGTCCCGGCTCTCAAAAAGAAAGGCGGAGCGGATGTTGCCAAGGCAGCTGAGGAAGAAATAAAAGAAGCCAAAAAGAAAGACTGACAAATAATGGAAGAATCCACCTCCGATTGTTCGGAGGTGGATTTTTTGCGCCTGCTATATTATAATATATTAATTAATACTTTTCAGGTGCATTATGGATAAACGATTTTTGAAATTCATACCGAGAGATGACATTTATCTGTTTAATACAGGCAATGCCGAAAAGGCATGGCTCTGCTTCGGCTGCAACTGGATAAAAGAGCTGAAGATGCACAGATTCGTCGTCTGGGCTCCAAACGCAAAGCGCGTTTCCGTGGTCGGTGATTTCAATGACTGGAATGTCGATGCGGACATTCTGGAACCTTACGAAGGCGGAGTCTGGGTAGGCTTCAAAGAAGGGCTGAAAGACGGAGATCTGTATAAATTCTGCATTGACGGTGCCGACGGAAAGCGGGTGCTGAAAAGTGACCCGTTTGCCGCATACAGTGAGTGCGGAATCCGGACGGCTTCTGTCGTGTTTACCTCCGATAAGTATAAATGGCATGACGGGAAGTTCCTTGAAAAAAGAAGCCGGAACAATTTTATGACGTCTCCCATGAGCATTTATGAGATTCACGCCGGGGCATGGCGCCACTTCGCACAGGTAGGACCGATTTACAGGAACCTGGCGGATGAACTTTCGGTTTACTGCAAGGAAATGGGATATACCCATGTGGAACTGATGCCGATTACCGAATATCCTTTTGACGGTTCCTGGGGATATCAGGTTTCCGGTTATTATGCACCAACCTCAAGGTACGGAAATCCCGATGACTTCAAGTATTTTGTGGATACGATGCACCGGGCCGGCATCAGCGTAATAATGGACTGGGTTCCGGCTCATTTCCCAAAGGATGAACACGGGCTTGCCCGGTTTGACGGTTCACCGCAGTTCGAATGCAAAGAGAAGAGAATGGCGGAACATCCGGAGTGGGGGACGCTGATTTTCGATTATGCTTCGGACCAGGTAAAGAGTTTTCTTATTTCTTCGGCCTGCAAGTTCTTTGAAGTATTCCACATAGACGGAATCCGCGTTGATGCGGTCACGTCCATGCTTTATCTGAATTACGGAAGAAAAGACGGAGAGTGGACGAAAAACAGGGAAGGCGGAGAAATTAACCTCGATGCCATAGAGTTTCTTCGCCGTATGAACAGCACCGTGCTAAGCAAATACCCGGGCACGGTTACGATTGCAGAAGAGTCTACCGCATTTCCGCTTGTAACGGCTCCGCCGGATGCCGGAGGATTGGGATTCTGCCTGAAGTGGTCTATGGGTTTCATGCACGACACGCTGGACTATATGATGCTCAATCCCTTCTTCAGAAGCAAGAACCATAATAAACTGACGTTTTCAATGATGTATGCTTTTTCCGAGAACTATGTTCTGGCTTATTCTCACGATGAAGTGGTTCACGGAAAGAAGAGCATGATAGATAAAATGTTCGGCGATTACGAAGAAAAGTTCGCATCCCTGAAGGCACTTTACGGATATCAGTTTGCTCATCCCGGAAAGAAGCTTACATTCATGGGCGGAGAGTTCGGCCAGTTTATTGAATTCGATGAAAAGAAACAACTGGACTGGATGCTGCTTGATTATCCAAAGCACAGAGAGCTGCAGAGCTTCTGTGCGGACTTAAATAAGCTGTATAAAAAATATAAAGCCATGTTTGAAAACGATAAGAACTGGGACGGCTTCAAGTGGCTGAATGTGGAAGACAATGAGAGAAGTTCCGTTGCCTTTATGAGGATGGCCGGAGAGAGCAAGATTGCAGCCGTTTTCAACTTTACACCGGTGACATACGAGAATTTCGTTATAGGCCTGCCGGAGAACGGAACGCTAAAGGAAATCCTGAACAGTGATGCCGGAAAATACGGCGGATGCGGCAGAGAAAACCGGAGAGCGATAAAGGCGGTTAAGGAAGGTTTCCTGGATATGCCGTATTCGGCCAGATTGACTTTGCCGGCGCTGTCGGCAGTATATTTTGAGTTTAAACCGAAAGGTGAAGAATAATGCTGGAAGAATTTGAAGAAATGTTAGAAGAACGCAGCAGGGATGCTCTGCCGAATGTGCTTTTTGTATCATCGGAATGCGTTCCACTGGCGAAAACCGGCGGTTTGGCGGATGTAGTCGGTACACTGCCAAAGTATCTCAAAAAGTTCGGGATGGATGCCAGGGTAATCACACCGTATCACAGAATTACCAAGGAAAAGTATGGTGATAAGGTTGAGCACCTGTTCCATTTTTATGTAGATCTCGGATGGAGACATGAATATGCCGGCATAGAAAAACTCGTTTTGGATGGGATACCCATATATCTTGTAGACAGCGAAGCCTATTTCGGGGATACCATATACCGCGGAGGAAGCGCGGAGATTGAACAGTACGCTTTCTTCCAGAGAGCCGTTCTGGACGCTATGCCCAATCTGGATTTTGAGCCTGAAATTGTGCATTGCAATGACTGGCAGGCTGCCATGATTCCGATGCTGGCAAGAACACAATACAGAGGCTGCATGCAGGAGAAAATGAAATATCTGCTCTCCATCCATAATATCGCATTCCAGGGGAGATGGGGCTTTGATTACATAAAGGACCTTTTGAATGTGGACCCGGCTTATTTTACACCGGAGTTTATGGAACTATACGGAGATGCGGATTTTCTGAAAGCGGGCTGTGTCTTTTCGGACAGACTGAGCACGGTAAGCCCCAATTATGCAAATGAGATAAAAACGCCTTATTTTGCCGAAGGGCTGGAAGGAATCCTGAATGCCCGTTCGGCGCAGCTCAGCGGAATACTGAACGGAATTGATACGTCGGTTTTTAATCCGGAATCCGATAAACTGATTCCGGCAAGCTTCAATGCAGATAATCTGGCCCGAAAGGCTGCCTGTAAAGAAGCGCTGCAGCAAAAGCTCGGGCTGAATATCGAACCGGATGTTCCTCTGATGGCAATGGTCATGCGAATGACGGAGCAGAAGGGCTTTGAGCTTGTTATGCAGACGCTGGATGACATGATGCAGAAGGAGAACATGCAGTTCGTGCTGCTGGGTACCGGGGATTACCGATACGAGCAGTTTATGCGCGAAGCGGAAAACCGGTATCCGGGCAGACTTTGCTCCTATATCGGCTATGATGAGGAACTTTCGCATCTCGTTTATGCAGGAAGCGATTTCTTCCTGATGCCTTCCCGCTTTGAACCATGCGGATTAAGCCAGATGATAGCCATGCGCTACGGTTCACTTCCGATTGTTCGGGAAACCGGCGGATTGAAAGACAGCGTGGTTCCTTACAACTGCACGAACGGAGAAGGAACGGGATTCTCTTTCACAAATTTTGATGCAGACGAAATGCGCATGGTTATCCATTATGCGCTTGAAGTATACCTGCAAAAAGATGTTATGAAGTCTCTGATTGAAAATGCAATGAAAGAGGACTTCAGCTTTGAACGTTCGGCTAAAGAGTATATTAAACTTTATATTTCTATGCTGGACGGTTATCATGAAACATTGCCTGCCCTCGTGCATGAACTCAGAAGCGGCAACTTCAGAAAGCCTTTCGGAGCGCTCCGATGCGGCGAAAAGGCAGAATTCAGTTTCGGTATTCTGAGCGGGAGACTGCTTGGAGCATCTCTTATTCTTGAAAGCCGGTTCGGCAGAATCGATTTACCGATGACGCAGGAAGAGAGAAGTTATACTGTTGAATTTACGGCACCGGAACAGGCGGCAAACTGGGGATATTATTTTGAAATTAATACAAAATACGGTAACCGTTATCTTTGTGCGGACGAATCCGGGCTGTCTTCCGTTTTACTGGACAAACCGGGCTCGAAATTCAGGCTGACAGTTTTTCTGAAAGATTTTGAAACGCCCGAGTGGTTCAAGAAATCGGTTATGTACCAGATTTTCCCGGACAGATTCGGCTTTGGTTGCAAATCCGCCGTACAGCAGGGAATAAAATATCATAAACAGCTGGGACAAACGCCGCAGCTGCATAAAAGCCTTGATGAGCCGGTTAAATATTTGCCGAGAAAAGGTGAAAAAGACTATGTACCGGACGATTTTTATGGCGGAACCCTTGCCGGAATCGAGAAGAAACTGCCATACCTTCAGGAACTTGGTATTTCCTGCCTTTATCTGAATCCGATTACCGAATCGCGCTCCAATCACAGGTATGATACTTCCGATTACATGAAGGTAGATCCGATTTTGGGGACGGAAAAGGATTTCGAGAGCCTGTGCTGTAAAGCCGAATCGCTTGGAATAAAGATAATCCTTGACGGCGTATATTCTCACACGGGCGCCGACAGCATTTATTTTAATAAATACAGCCATTATCCGGAAAACGGCGAGAAGCCGGACTGGTATCTGAGAGATAAGGATACTGGGGAGTATAAATGCTGGTGGAATTTCCCCGAATTGCCGGAGGTGGATGAACACAACTCCGATTGGCAGAATTACATCATAACAGGAAAAGACAGCGTGCTAAAAACCTGGATGAGAAGGGGGGCATCCGGCTG
Source organism: Candidatus Limivicinus sp. (assembly GCA_045640405.1). Classification (GTDB taxonomy): domain Bacteria; phylum Bacillota; class Clostridia; order Oscillospirales; family Oscillospiraceae; genus Limivicinus. The sequence goes on along the minus strand of JAZUEY010000046.1, from coordinate 36,862 downwards.
GCGCCTGGATGTGGCCGATGAAATCCCCGATGATGTGCTGGCCTTGATGAGAAAAGCCGTAAAGGACGAAAGCCCGGATTCCCCGATAATCGGAGAAGTATGGGAGGACTGCATTACAAAGACAGGTCCGGAGGGTGAACGGAACTATGCATTAGGGTATTCACTGGACAGTGTAATGAACTATCCGTTGAGATGGGCGGTGCTTGATTTCCTGCACGGAAGAAAGAGCGCCTATCAACTGGCCGATTTCCTGATGGTACAAAAGGTGAATTACCCCAAACCGCTTTATTACTCTCTTATGAACAGCCTGACGACACATGACCTTGACAGAATACGTACAGCGCTGGCAACGGATGTTACATTGCGGAACCTGTCCAGAGAAGAGCAGCTTAACGTTAAAATATCGTCCAGAGCCCTGAAAAAAGCCATAAAGCTTGAAAAGCTTGCAGCCGTCATTCAGTTTGCCGTTCCCGGAGTGCCATGCATCTATTACGGTGACGAGCAGGGAATGACCGGCGTATGCGATCCCTTCAACCGCCTTCCGTTTAAGGAGGACGAAGAGAATACAGGTTTACATAACTATTATTCTGACCTAGCAGGATTAAGAAACAGACTCTCGGCGCTACAAGACGGAAATGCGGAATTCTGCGCCTTGTCGGATGATGTTATCTCCATTTTGCGCTATAATGATTCAGGAGCTGTCCTTGCAATCATAAACAGAGGAGACAAGAGCACAACATATCGCGTTGATGGCTCAAAAGCCGGAAAAGGTATTATAAACGGGAGAATTAAAGCACTTACAGCATTCATTCATGAAATTTGAAAAAGTTTCCAAAATTCTATATGCGTTAATGCTTGCAATCTTTGTACTGATTGTAACTTTAGGCATGATTTCGGGGTTATATGATTTATCGCATAAATCATATATTTGTGCATTTGCTGTTGCTGCGGTATTGTTTCTGACTGTTTTGAAATGGGGAGACAGAGTACCTGTCATTACAAACAAAGTTGTTCTTTCTCTCATTTGCTTTGTTGCTAACGGTCTGTGGATTGTCCTCTTCAGCATTGAACCGGAAGGTGATTTCACGGTTTTCTGGGGTTATGCACAGCTGTTATCGTACCGTACCGCGGCAGTCCAACATTATGTTGCACTGTTTCCGCATATTTTCGGATACAGCTGGTTTCTCAGCTGGTTTGTCGGATTGTTCGGGGCCTCGCTTTGGGTGCCTAAGATTCTCAATCTGCTGCTCACGGTCGGAAGCGGGCTAATAATTTATACAATCGTAAATGACAGATTGGATGAAAGAAAAGCAGGCATAGCGTATTTGCTTTGGATACTGTGCCCTTCTAAGATGATTTTCAATTCTATGGTTTTGTCGGAACCGTATTATACGAATCTGATTCTTCTTTTCATTCTTGTGGTGGAAAGGCTGGACAAAAAAAATACATTCGGCTGGCTTTTCGGCATTCTTGCCGGTTTGCTGCTGGTTCTGACGGATTCGGCAAGACCGGTTGCCGTGATTCCCTTGATTGCGTTCTTTATCTGGTTGCTGCTGCTCGGCGGGTATAAGAAGTGCTTTATACCGTTTTCCGTTACCATGTTATTAGTTTACATAATATTAGGAAACCTTTGGGACAGCTATATGAAGGTAAAACTTCAGGAAGAGCCGGCAAGCGGGATTCCCGGATATAATGTTTATGTCGGACTGAATCCGGAAACGGACGGCAGATACAGCAATGACGATATCGATGAGCTTTTTGCGCTTTATTATGATGACGGTTTATCGGCACCGGAGGCGCAAAAGATTATGCTGGGCAGGGCTCTGGACAGGTTGAAGAGCGGGGAGATAAATATTGCAGAACTCGCCTTCAAAAAACTAGGTTTTCTTTTCGGAAATGATGAAGCCGGTGCGTTTTATGCCGTCTCGGCACTCAGCCCTGTACTGTATTCTGTTTTATGCATTGTGAGTAATGTTTTTTATTATCTGTTAATACTTTTTGCTTTGCGCAGTGCTATAATTGGTATATGGAAGCCGGAGCCTTCCGTTCTGTGCCTTGCTCCGCTTTATGTAATCGGGTTGGTGCTCGCTCAGCTTGCGGTTGAAGTTGCCGGCAGATACCACTATTCCATTTTGCCGATGCTTATTATTATGGCTGTAATGTTTAATTCAAAGGAAGGAATCAAAAATTGGTCAGTTGGTTGATGACAACTACATTCGGTAAATTCATTCAGACCTTCTGCATATCCATGGTGCCGATTGTTGAGCTGAGAGCCGGTCTTCCGTACGGGATTGCGCTGGGGCTAAAATATCCTTTGGCATTGCTTGCGGCTGTTCTCGGTAATATGTTACCGGTACCGTTTATTGTTTTCTTTATTGAAAAAATTTTTGCCTGGATGAGAAAGCACATGCCGAAAATGGACAGCTTTGTCAGCAAAATGGAAGCAAAGGCAGAGTCAAAAAAAGAACTCATACAAAAATACGGTGCCATTGGGCTGATAATTCTTGTAGGAATTCCGCTTCCCGGAACAGGAGCCTGGACAGGTTCTCTGGTTGCGGCCATTCTCGATATGCCCCCTAAAAAGGCTTTTCCGTGTATTTTTGTCGGAGTTCTACTTGCTGCCGCTATTATGACGGCATTGACATTCGGCGTTATTCACTTAGTTTGAAAAAGTAATATAAGACCGCTGGTTATTGAAACCAGCGGTCTTTTTCTTGATAAAAAATAGATAAGCAATTCTATATCAAAACTGCTTATCTATTATGGTGGAGATGGCGAGAGTTGCACTCGCGTCCGAAACCGCGTCCGCAGGAACTTCTCCGTGCTCAGGCAACTGTTAACATTCCCTTACCGGTGCGGGAATTGCCGCCCACAGAGGCTCGGTAGCTTCATTAATGCATGGCATGCTCAAAGCTTTGCATGCTCACGTTCACCACTGTCGACGCTCACAGACGGGCCGTGGTACTCCCGTGAGGAACGCTCGCTAATTAAGCAGCGAGAAGAACAGGTTCGTTATTGTTCTTTAATTTATAAAGGTTTGCTCATTTTAAGGATGTTAAGCGCATCCGCACGCTATTCCGGTTTCAGCTGCCCCGTCGAAACTGATTCATCCCCGGGAGCTGATAATATATGTCAGCACTTTTCGGGTTCGGGATACTCCTCGCCGAAAGTGTCAACAGTAACTTTCTTCATTACCTGAGGCGTTCTGGGCCTGTCGTTATAATCGGTTCTTGTTTCCGCAATGGAATCAACAGCTTCGATGCCTTCGATAACTTTACCGAATGCCGCATACTGCCCGTCAAGATGGGGAGCCAGCTCGTGCATGATGAAAAACTGGCTGCCGGCCGAATTCGGATTCATGGCGCGAGCCATAGAGAGAACGCCTTTTTCATGTTTCAGACTGTTGTTAAAGCCGTTTGCGGAAAATTCACCTTTGATGCTGTAGCCGGGGCCTCCTATGCCGGAACTCTTCGGGTCACCGCCCTGAATCATAAAGCCTTTTATGACACGGTGAAAAATCAAACCGTCATAAAACCCCTTGCTGACAAGGGAGATAAAGTTATTAACGGTATTGGGGGCGATTTCAGGATATAACTCAGCCTTGATAACGTCGCCGTTTTCCATTTCAAATGTAACTATAGGATTGCTCATTTATGATAACCTCTCTTTTAATGTTCTGTCGATATCTCGCTTGGACTCACGCTCGGCTTCGGAATCGCGTTTGTCGTGAAGCTTTTTGCCCTTGCACAAACCAAGCTCTATTTTCACTCGGCTGTCTTTGAAATAAGCTGAAAGAGGAATAAGGGCAACACCGTCCTGCATGATTCTGGCATTCAGCTTGGCAATTTCCTTCTTGTGCATCAAAAGCTTTTTGGGGCGCAGAGGATCCTTGTTGAATATATTCCCTTTTTCGTAAGGACTAATATGCACGCCGCGGGCAAACAACTCGCCGTTTTTTATGGTGCAATAGGAATCCTTCAGGTTAATCTGGCCTTCGCGGATGGATTTGACTTCGGTACCGAAGAGCTCAATGCCTGCTTCGTAACGGTCTAAAACAAAGTAATCGTGAAAGGCCTTTCGGTTTACAGCTATTTCTTTTTTGCCTGTTTGCTTGGACATGCTGAGAATATATCATAGCTTATGATGAAATAAAAGTATATTTTGTTAATTAAATAGTGTAAAATAGCTCCGGAAGTCAGGAGGAATTGTTTTCATGGAGTATACCGAAAAACGTTTGAGCGGGGAAAAAGTATATGACGGCGTGATTGTTGACGTCTATCTTGACAAGGCACAGCTTGTAAACGGTGACATCGTTAAAAGAGAAGTGGTTGACCATCCGGGCGGGGTTGGAATCCTGCCGATAGATGATGATAATAACTGCTATATGGTGACCCAGTTCCGCTATCCGATTCAGAAAACAATGCTTGAAATACCGGCAGGCAAACTGGAACGCGGAGAAGAGCACTATTCCTGTGCCGTCCGGGAACTTTCCGAAGAGACCGGGTTTACGGCGGATGAATTTATCTACTGCGGTGTAACGACCACGTCACCGGGCTTTTCAACGGAGTTACTGCATGTTTATATCGCAAAAGGCCTGCATTCGGGCCAGAGCCATCCGGACGATGACGAGTTTCTGAATGTAGTAAAATACCCGTTGGCCGAATTGAGAGAAAAGGTTATGAGTAATGAAATAACCGATGCAAAGACTATTATTGCAATTTTAATGGCATCTCAGAAGTATTTGTGATATAATTAACTTACTATGGAAAAGTATGTAATTAAAGGCGGCCATACATTAAACGGTGAAGTAACGATCAGCGGCGCAAAAAACGCTGCCGTTGCTATTATTCCCGCGGCTTTGCTTGTGAACGGTGTTTGCCGTATTGAAAACATGCCGCAGATAAGCGATGTTGACATGCTGCTTACCATTCTTTCGGAACTTGGAGCAAAAGTGAGTTATGTTAACCAATCAACGGTAGACATTGACTGCACAGATGTTGTCTATCGCGATGCTCCGTTTGATCTGATGCGTAAGATACGTGCTTCGTATTATCTTCTGGGTGCCATGCTCGGGCGCTTCGGCTATGCAAAGACGACGATGCCCGGCGGCTGCAACTTCGGTGTTCGCCCGATTGACCAGCATATTAAAGGTCTTGAGGCTCTTGGTGCTGACGTCTGTGTCGAACACGGTTTCGTTGAGGCCAGGACGGAAGACGGCAAGCTTCACGGGGACATGATTTATCTCGACAAGGTATCTGTCGGGGCAACTATGAACATCATACTTGCTGCAACCCTTGCAAAAGGCCGCACTATTATAGAAAATGCCGCGAGAGAGCCCCATATTGTTGACCTGGCAAACTTCCTCAACTCCATGGGAGCGGATATTCGCGGGGCCGGTACCGATACCGTTAAGATTAACGGCGTGGACAGCCTTCACGGCGGATTCTATTCGATTATTCCCGACCAGATTGAAGCTGGAACCTATATGATTGCCGCTGCGGCAACCGGGGGAGAAGTTTTGATTAAAAATGTCATTCCCAAGCATCTTGAATGCATCAGCGAAAAGCTTCGTGAGACAGGAACCATCGTGCAGGAAATAGATGATACGGTTCTTGTACGCAGCAGCGGGCATCTTAGAAAGGTAAACGTTAAGACTTTGCCTTATCCCGGATTTCCGACGGATACGCAGCCGCAGATTGCCGCTCTCCTGTGCCTTGCTGACGGCACTTCGGTAATTACCGAAGGAATCTACGACAACCGGTTCAAATACGTTAATGAGCTCAGAAAGATGGGAGCCGATATTCAGGTCGATGGCAGAGTGGCCATAATCGAGGGTAACGCGCACCTGACAGGTGCTGTCGTCAATGCCTGTGATCTTCGTGCCGGCGCAGCGGTTGTAATTGCCGGTTTGTGTGCCGAAGGAGAGACTGTGGTTGAAGACTGCCACTTTATAGAACGCGGATACGAGAATTTCGTTCAGAAGCTCAGAGACCTTGGTGCGGACATAGAGGCTGTGGATTTCCCGGATGAGCCCGATAGACAGGATGTTATAATTGCAGTTAGCTGAGGAGTGTCCAAGCGGCACTCCTTTTTTTCAAGGGGAACTATGCTGAATATTAAAATCATTTGCGTTGGCAAAATGAAGGAAAAATTCTATATGGATGCTTATAACGAGTATGCCAAACGGCTCGGTGCTTATTGCCGGCTGGAACTCGTCGAGCTTCCCGAGAGCACCCTTGATAAAGAAGCAACAGCTGTGTTAAAATATTTCGATAAATACGCCTATATTATCAGTATGGCCATTGAAGGGAAAAAGCTTTCCTCACAAGGTCTGTCAGCCATGATTGAGCAATTGGCTTTGAACGGCCGTTCGGAGCTTATATTCGTCATAGGCGGCAGCGAGGGTCTTGCCGACGAGGTAAAGCATAAGTCGGATTTTTTGCTTTCCATGTCGGATATGACGTTTCCGCATCATCTCGCCAGAGTGATGCTTGCTGAACAGATTTACAGAAGCTTTAAAATAGCCGAAGGCTCTAAATACCATAAATAAACTCTTTAGGGAGGAATCATATGAAAACATACAATTATAAGGACGAGTACAGAAGATGGCTTGACAGTCCGTCTTTAAGTGAGGCCGAGTGGGCGGAATTAAAATCTATAGAAAATGATGAAAAGGAAATCGAAAGCCGCTTTTATGCGCCTTTGGAGTTCGGAACTGCCGGGCTCAGGGGCCAGATGAAAGTCGGCCTTCATAACATGAACATTCATGTTATTCGTCATGCGACGCAAAGCTTCGCGGATGTCATCGTTGCCGAAGGCGAGGATGCCATGAAAAAAGGCATCGTTATTGCACACGACTGCCGTTTGAACGGCAGAGACTATGCCCAGGAGGCTGCCTGCGTCATGGCAGCAAACGGTATTCATGTCAGGCTTTTTGAATCCCTGCGCCCGACGCCGGAGCTCAGCTTTGCGGTACTGTATTATAAAACCGCAGCCGGTCTCAACATTACGGCCAGCCATAATCCGAAAGAATACAACGGATACAAGGTCTACTGGTCCGACGGGGCTCAGCTTCCACCGCAGAAGGCTGAGGCCATAGCACGGAGAATGGAGGAGAACGATGTATTCTCTTCTTATAAGTCCTGCAGCTTTGACGAGGCCGTACAAGCCGGTAACATTGAAATTATCGGAGCCGAAACGGACGAGGCTTTCCTTGAGCGGGTTCTCGGCCAGGCGATAGACAGACAGGCCGTAGCAGAAGCTGCCGACGATCTTCGCATTGTTTATACTCCCTTCCATGGCTGCGGTTATAAACTGGTTCCGGAGGCTTTGAAGCGTCTGGGTATCAAGCATCTGTATCCCGTTAAGGAACAGATGGTAATAGATGGTAACTTCCCGACTGTCGAGAGCCCGAACCCGGAGAACCCGGAAGGCTTTTATCTTGCTGTTGACCTGGCAAAAGAGGTTGACAGTGACCTGATTATCGGTACGGACCCGGATTCTGACAGAATTGCCATAATGGTGCGCTCCGGAAATGATGAATATAAGGTTATTTCCGGAAACCAGCTGGGCGTTCTTCTTCTGGACTATGTTATTTCCGCAAGAAAGGCTACCGATTCCATGCCGGAAAATCCCGGGGCGGTTGCCAGCCTTGTCAGCACAAACATGGCAAGAGCCATCTGTGAAAAGAACGGTATTTATTTTGAAGATACCTTTACCGGATTCAAGTTTATGGCAGAAGCCATTGCCAGATGGACGGCAGAGAATTCTCACAATTACATTTTCGCATTTGAAGAGAGCTGCGGTTACATGCTCGGTGATTATGTACGTGACAAAGATGCGGTTACGGCTTCAATGATAGTGGCCGAAATGGCGGCTCACTATCATGTAAAAGGCATGACGCTTCTCGATGCGCTGCATGCCTTGTATGAAAAATACGGATTTTTCATGGAAAAGACGCTTAACCTTGTTATGCCCGGTTTGGACGGCCTTGAAAAAATGGCTGCCATCATGTCGAATCTTCGCACAAATGTCCCCGGTGACATTGCCGGAACGGAAGTCCTCCGTGCCAGAGACTATTCCGACGGTAAAATTTATGTTTCCGGTCTTGGCGAAGTTGGCAATACTCCGTATAAGGGTTCCAACGTTCTTTATTACGAGCTGGCCGATTCGACAAGCTTTATCATAAGACCTTCGGGAACCGAACCCAAAATCAAGATTTATCTGCTCGCCCGTGGCGAGAACGAAGAGGAATGCGCTGCCAAGATAGAAAAATACATGGCATTTGCCGAAACCCTTAAAAAATGAACAGGGAAAAGGTCTCTCTTGCTGATTTGTTTCTGACTTTTGCAAAGGTCGGGGTTCTAACCTTTGGCGGAGGTTATGCCATGCTCCCGATTCTGGAAAGAGAACTGGTGGATAAGCACGGCTGGGTGTCAAACGAAGACCTGCTGGATTATTATGCGGTAGGGCAGTGTACGCCGGGAATTATTGCGGTGAACACGGCTACCTTCGTCGGCCAGAAGCTGCTCGGAACCATCGGCGGTATCGTGGCCACATTGGGAGTTGTGTTTCCTTCGCTCGTAATCATAATGGTCATTGCCGGAATCCTGACAAACTTTGCGGACATACCGGCCGTTAAGAGCGCATTTGCGGGAATCAGAGTCTGTGTATGCGTGCTTATTTTCAATGCGGTTGTCAAGCTTTGGAAGAGCGCCGTAAAGGATAAAGCAGCCCTGGTCATTTTTGCCCTTGTTTTTCTTCTTTCGTTTTTCTTTGATATTTCGCCCGTGCTGTTTGTGCTTTTCTGCGCAGCGGCCGGGATAGCCCTCAGCGAAATGGGGGTACGCGGTAAATGATATACATCAGACTGTTTTGGGAATTCTTTAAGACAGGTCTGTTCTCCGTAGGCGGCGGAATGGCAACCCTTCCGTTCCTTTATGCGATGTCTGCAAAGACAGGCTGGTTTACAACGGCACAGCTTGCCGATATGGTGGCTGTTTCCGAGTCGACTCCGGGCCCGATAGGCGTCAATATGGCAACGTATGTCGGTTTTACAACAGCCGGCATTCCCGGGTCCCTGATTGCCACGATAGGCCTGGTTACGCCGAGCGTCATAGTAATAATTCTGATTGCCAAGGTCTTGCAGCAGTTCAGACAGAATAAATATGTGGATGCCGCTTTTTACGGTCTGCGTTCCTGCTCGGTCGGGCTTATTGCCGCAGCCGGTCTGCTGGTGGCGAAAATGGCCTTTTTCGGAAGCGGGGCATTGAACTGGAAAGGGATAGTCCTTGCAGCCGTTCTGATTGTTCTTACAAGGTTTGTCCCGAAGGTAAAAAAGTTCCATCCGGTTGTATTTATTGCTTTTTCTGCTTTGGCAGGAATCGTTTTCGGATTTTAACATTTAAAGAGACAACTGCGTGTTGTCTCTTTATTTAGACAGTTTTGACAGGAACAGAAACATGATAGAAAAAACTATTGAAGTCGAGAGGCTGGAGCATGTCATCAGTGTTTTCGGGTCTTTTGACAGAAATCTGAGAATCATAGAAGATGACACCGGCGTCAAGGTGCTTGACCGGGATGACATGATTCATATCTGCGGGGAAATCGAAGCCGTGGATATAGCCGAGCGGGCCATAAACGGTTTGCTGACGTTGGCTGCGAAGGGCGAGACGATTGACGACCGCGCCGTAAGATACATTCTGGACCTCGTGAAACAGGGGAAGGATGCAAAAATCGGAGAACTGGCAGGCGATGTTATTTGCATTACGGCCGGAGGAAAACCGATTAAGCCGAAAACTCTGGGCCAGAAAGAGTATTGCGACGCCATAGAACGCAATACCGTTACGCTCGGTATCGGGCCTGCCGGTACCGGAAAGACGTATCTTGCGGTGGCTGCCGCGGTGGCCGCCTTCAGAGCGGAGGAAGTGAATCGAATCATTCTCACAAGACCTGCGGTTGAAGCGGGGGAGCGGCTCGGCTTTCTCCCGGGCGACCTGCAGAGCAAGGTGGATCCGTATCTCAGGCCGCTTTACGATGCCCTTTTTGACATGCTCGGCGCGGATACATACCAGAAGTATCTGGAACGGGGCAACATAGAAGTTGCACCGCTTGCCTATATGCGAGGCAGAACGCTGGACGACAGCTTTATTATTCTCGACGAGGCGCAGAATACCTCCAGAGAACAGATGAAAATGTTCCTTACAAGGCTTGGCTTCAATTCCAAAATGGTCATCACCGGCGACATTACGCAGATTGACTTGCCGGAAGACAAGACAAGCGGACTGAAAATTGCCATGAAGGTCTTACGGGGCATCGATGACGTGCAGATTTGCACATTGACCGGTGCGGACGTGGTCCGCCATCGCCTTGTTCAGAAAATCATAGAAGCCTATGATGCATTCGAGTCAAAAGGGAAACCAAAGCCATGAATGAAATCTACGTTGCAAGAGAAGTAAAGAACCTGGGGCACAACAATGCTGCGGCCCTGATAAAAAAAGCAGCCCAAAAGGCGCTTGCCGCAGAAAAGAAGGACAACTGTATTGTATCAGTTATGTTAACTGATGACAGCGGTATCCGAGAATTGAACCGCGAATTTCGAGATGTCGATGCGGCAACAGACGTTCTTTCTTTCCCGATGGGAGATATGGAACCGGAAACCGGAAAGACTCTGCTCGGCGACATGATGATTAACATCAAAAGGTGCGAGCAGCAGGGTGAGGAATTCGGCCACGGTTTTGAAAGAGAGATAATGTATCTCACCGTGCATTCGATTCTGCACCTGCTTGGATATGACCATATGGATGAGGGCCCTGAAAAAGCCCTGATGCGTAAACGTGAAAAAGAGATTATGGGGGACGAGAATTGACTAAATCAGCCATGATAACCATTTGCGGCAGACCGAATGTCGGCAAATCCACACTCACCAATGCCTTGGTAGGAGAGAAGATTGCTATAGTATCTTCAAAGCCGCAGACCACCAGAAACAGAATTACCGGTATTGTAAACCACGGAGAGACACAGTTTGTATTGCTGGATACTCCGGGTTTTATCAAACCCAGAAACAAGCTGGGTGATTTTATGGTCGGTGTCGTCAACGGCAGCATCGGGGATGTCGACTGCGTGCTGATGCTGGTTGAACCGGTTGCCGAAGTCGGCCCGGGTGAAGAAGCTCTTCTTGAAAAACTGAAGGAGAGCGGTGTCCCCGTCATTCTGGTTATCAATAAGATCGATACGATTGAAAAAGAAAAGCTTTTGGCCGTCATTGCGGCCTATTCTTCTGCCGGCGAGTTTGAAGCTGTCATTCCGGTTTCGGCCAAAACGGGGGACGGTCTCGACATTCTGCTGGACGAGATGGAAAAGTACGCCTCGGATTCCCCGCATTATTTCCCCGACGATATGATTACCGACCAGCCGGAGCGGCAGATTTGTGCCGAGCTCGTCCGTGAAAAAATGCTCAGGAATCTTGAAAAAGAAATCCCGCACGGAACGGCTGTCGAGATAACCAAATTCCACGAGCGGGATGACGGCCTGGTTGAACTGGATGCCACGATTTACTGCGAAAAGAGCAGCCATAAGGGCATCATAATAGGGAAAAACGGATCCATGCTGAAAAAAATCGGCGAACAGGCCAGACAGGATATGGAAGAATTGCTGGGAACCAAAGTATTTCTCCAGACCTGGGTAAAGGTAAAGGAGAATTGGAGAGACAGTGAAGTCCTGCTCCGCAATTTCGGATATACGGAGGACTGATGTCCGCGGAATTTGAAACGGTCGACGCTCTTGTTCTAAGAGAGGTCCGATATAAAGAAGCCGATAAAATTCTTACGCTGTATACACCGACAAAAGGGAAGATAAGCGTCAGAGCAATTGCCGCCTACAGCAAATCCAAGAGGCTTGCTGCCGCCACGCAGCAGCTGACTTATTCGGAGATGACGCTGTACAAAGGGAAAACCGGTACCGAAGTGAGGGAGGCCATTATCAAAGAACCTTTTGACGGTCTGCGTAAGGATTTTTCCAACTATTCCCTCGGATGCTATTTCTCCGAGTGCATCGAGGCGCTTGCCGATGAAGCGGATGCAAGAATCATGCAGCTGGCTCTGAACTGCCTCTATGCGCTTTCGAACAATTTATACAGTCCGGAGCTTATCAAGGCAACGTTCGAAATGCGTCTGATGTGTCTTCTCGGATACGCGCCGGATCTCGAAGCCTGTGTGGTTTGCGGCCGGAAAGAACCGGCAGAACCGGTGCTCGGAATTCAGACCGGGCACGTCTGCTGCAGAGCATGCCGCAATGCGAGCGTCGGGAATACGGATTATCTGGATGCGGCGTCCTTCGGAGCGATGAAACACATTGTGTATTCTCCGGCAAAGCAGATTATTCCGCATGAACTCGAGAAGGAGTCTCTCGAAAAGCTCTCCCGTGCCTGCGAAGACTTTATGATGATTCATTCCGAGAGAAGCTTTTCAACGCTCGATTACTGGAAAAAGGTTAAATGAACGATTCTTTTTTTGAAAAATCACTGAATACGCTGGAATTGCCGGCGGTTCTTGCCATGCTTGCCGAAGAGGCCGTCAGCGAGACGGCCAAGGAAAGCTGCCTTGCGCTCAGACCCCGTACGGACGAAAGGGAAGTAAAACAGCTAAAGGAAGAGACCTCTGCCGCTTATCGCATGATGTCGCTCAGGGGAAGCCCTTCCTTTTCCGGCGTCAGGGACGTCAGGCCTTCGCTTGAAAGAGCTTATCTGGGGGGGAGCCTCAACACCAGGGAACTGATTGAAATAGCGGGTGTCCTGCGCACGTCGAGACTTGTCCGCTCTTATATAGCGGATGACGATGTCGGCAGAACCGGCATTGATTATCTTTTTAACGCACTCAGAACCAATAAGTATCTCGAAGAAAAAATCAGCAACTCCATCCTTTCCGAAGACGAGATAGCGGATTCGGCCTCCACGGAACTTGCGGATATACGCCGAAAAATGAGAGCTGCCGCTTCCCGGGCCAGGGATGCGCTGCAGAAGATTATTTCGTCTCCGAGCTATGCCAAGGCGCTGCAGGAAAACATCATCACCATGCGTTCGGACCGGTATGTTGTTCCTGTAAAAGCAGAGCATAAGGGAGACATACCGGGGCTTGTTCACGATGTATCGGCAACGGGAGCCACTCTTTTCATTGAACCGATGGCTGCCGTAAAGGCCAATAATGAACTGAGAGAACTGGCAGCCAGAGAGAAAACCGAGATTGACAGAATTCTTGCCGAACTCTCGGCAGACTGTTCCGAACACAGGGCCGATATCGAATCCGACTTTACGGTGCTTGTCCGGCTCGATTTCATCTTTGCCAAAGCCAAGCTCTCCTATAAGATGAACGGCTGTCCTGCCGAGGCCGGAAACAGCATTGTACTGCGAAAAGCCAGACATCCGCTTCTGGATAAGAACACGGCAGTTCCCATTGATGTGGAACTGGGCGAAAGCTACGATACGCTGATTATTACGGGCCCGAATACCGGCGGTAAAACGGTCACGCTTAAGACAATAGGCCTTCTGGCAGCCATGAATCAGTGCGGTCTTCATATTCCGACGCTGGACGGCAGCTATCTTCCCGTATTCAGCAGAATTCTGGCTGACATAGGGGATGAGCAGAGCATAGAGCAGAGCCTGTCTACTTTTTCTTCGCATATGAAGAACATTGTCAGTATTCTCGATGAATGCGATGCCGGCTCCCTGGTTCTCTTTGATGAACTGGGAGCTGGTACCGACCCTGCGGAAGGCGCGGCACTTGCGGTATCCATCATTGAAAGAATCCGGAAGCTTGGCGCTATGACCGTTGCAACCACACACTACACCGAGCTCAAGGTATATGCCACGAACGAAAAGGGCGTTCAGAACGCCTCCTGCGAGTTCGATGTGGAGACTCTGCGCCCCACCTACAGGCTGCTGATTGGCATACCCGGCAAGTCAAATGCCTTTGCCATTTCCGGCCGTCTCGGGCTGGATCCGGCCGTTATCGAGGACGCCAGAAGCCGTGTAGGAACGCAGAATGCCAGCTTTGAATCCACCATCGAAAAACTGGAGCAGACTCGGAACGATCTGGAAAAGCTGCGCTCGGATGCACAGCAGAAACTGCGGGATGCCGAGGAAAAGAACAAAAAAGCCACACAGCTGAAGGCGGAACTCGAAGTCAGGCTCGAAAAGGCCGAACTCAAAGCAAAACGGGAAGCCGCCGATATTCTGGCCAATGCCAGACAGACGGCCGAACAGGTATTTGCCGAACTGGATGACATGCGCTCGAAAATTAACGAGCAGGAAGATGTAAACGCCGTGAACGAAGCGAGAAATGCGCTTCGGAGAAAGCTCAATCTTTCGGAAGACAGCCTGACCGGCAGACCCGAAACCGTGGATGACAGAGTTTCGGCAAGAGAAGTGCAGGTCGATGATGTTGTCGAGATTAAATCCATGGGTGTAAAAGCCGAAGTGCTTTCCGTTTCCAAGGACAGAAATTTGACGCTCAAAGCCGGAATTATGACCGTCAGCGTTCCCGAGAGCGATGTTTATCTTCTGGAAGGGGAAAAAGCCGTCAAGCCGAAAGCTGCCCGCGGCGCTTCCGTGAAGCTCAACAGCGTGAGTGTGCCGAGAGAACTGGACATTCGCGGTCTGGAGACGATTGAGGGCGTTGCGGTGGCAGAGCAGTATATCGACAGCGCCGTGCTTGCCAAGCTGTCCCCGGTGTCTATCATCCACGGAAAGGGGACCGGCGCGCTCCGCTCGGCCATTCATCAGATGCTGAAGAGAAATAAAAGCGTCAAATCGTTCCGCCTCGGAACTTTCGGAGAGGGAGAGAGCGGCGTTACAATAGTCGAACTGAAATAAAACCCTGTCCGGTCGGCTTTCCAACTATGTATAATTTGACGAAATGCATAAAAACAGTTGATTTTATTTGTAAAATTTGCTACATTAGGGTCACTAAAATAATAGATTACTGTGAATAAGGAGCGGCAAGTATGATTTCCAAAGAAGTAATGATTAACAATCAGGTAGGTCTTCACGCAAGACCCGCGACTTTCTTTATTCAGAAAGCCAATGAGTTCAAAAGCAGCATCTGGGTTGAAAAGGACGAGCGTCGCGTGAATGCCAAGTCTCTTCTCGGCGTTCTTTCTCTGGGCATCGTAAAGGGCACGGCCATTACTTTGATAGCTGACGGTGCAGATGAGTCCGAAGCCATTGATACTCTTTCCGAACTGATTGATTCCGACTTTTCCGAATAATATAAACTGAAGCTTCAGGGCGTGCAATCTTGCACGCCCTTTTTGTTGACTGTTATGAGTAATAAAAATAAAGCCATATTGGAAATGCTGATATGTGCCACCTTGTGGAGCATTGCAGGCATCTTTATGAAAATGCTGCCTTGGAACGGCCTGGCAATAGCATCTCTGCGCAGTTTTATCGCAGGGCTTACCATCCTTGCCTATATGCTTATCCGGCGCATAAAAATAACCATCAATAAGAAAACGCTCCTGGCCGGTTTTTTCGCCGGAATGACCTATCTCTGCTTTGCCACGGCCAATAAACTGACTACGGCTGCCAATGCCATTGTGCTGCAGTTTACCTCTCCGGTATTCGTTCTGCTCTATTCGTCAATCCTTTTCGGCAAGAAGATTAACGGAATCGATATCATAACCGTTATCGTTACTTTGGCCGGCATTTCTCTGTGCTTTCTGGACGGGTTGCAGGCCGGCCATTTTCTGGGAAATCTCATATCCGTCGCAGCGGGTATTTTCATGGCGGGAATGTATGTGTTTGTAGGAGATTTACCCGAAGACGAACGCTATTCCGGTGCGTTGCTCGGGCAATGTTTTACGGCCCTTGCCGGCCTTCCCTGGGTGCTTATCACCCGGCCCGTGTTTACCGCCGAAACCGTATCCTGCATCCTGATTCTCGGCATATTCCAGCTGGGCATTTCCTATATATTATATGTGAAGTCCACAAAATTCTGCCCGCCGCTGGCCTGCTGTCTGCTTGGCGTCATAGAGCCGCTTCTTAATCCTTTGTGGGTCATGCTCTTCAACGGGGAAACGCCGGGCCCGATTGCTCTGGTCGGTGAAATCATTGTTATTGTTACCGTCACTTTGTGGTGTGCTTTCGGGAAAAAGGAGGATCCGGTTTGAACGACAGGCTGACCATTCTCAGAGAAAAGGCCAATAATCTCCCTCTTGAGCCTGGAGTTTACATAATGTCAAATGCTGACGGAGAAGTCATCTATGTCGGTAAGGCCAAGAAGCTGAAAAACCGCGTTTCCTCTTACTTCCGCGGTGCGCATAATGCCAAGGTTACCGCCTTGGTAGACAAGATATATGACTTCAATGTTATATACGTCAAAAGCGAGTTCGAGGCCCTGATGCTGGAAAATGCTCTTATCAAAAAGCATCAGCCTCACTATAACATTCTGCTGAAAGACGATAAGGGCTATCCCTTTGTCACACTGAACACGAAAGAGGACTTTCCTCGCTTTAAAATTTCCAATAAAAAATCCGGCAAGACTTTCGGCCCCTATGGCGGCCGAAGCCTGACGAGAGACATTCTGGTTGCACTCGAACATGCGCTCAAGCTGCCGGACTGCAGCGTGCAGTTCCCGCAGGACAGACCCTGCCTCAATAAACAGATGGGGCTGTGCGAGGGCTGGTGTGTGAACGGCGACAAAGAAGATTATGCCCGAAGAATTCAACAGGCCTGCATGATTCTGGAAGGGGAGAGCGCTGAGCTCATTACCTCCCTTCGGGAGAAAATGCTCGCTGCTGCCGATGAACTGCAGTTCGAAACGGCGGCCGCGCTGCGTGACAGAATCCGGAGCATAGAAAACCTGCAGAACAAGGAGCGCGTTACTTCCGGCTGGGCGGAGAGAAATCTGCCTCTGAGCGAGACGGATGATAACGAGGCAAAATATAAAAAATCCTTAAAATCTCTCAGCCTGCTTGGCTCTTTTCTGGGGCTGGAGAATACGCCGAATGTCATCGAGGCTTTTGACGTGTCCAACCTCGGCGATTCCGGAATCGTCGCCGCAATGACCTGTTTTCAGGATGCAAAACCTTATAAAAAAGGTTACCGGAAATTCAGAATCAAAGACATGCCCGTACGGGACGATTATTCTTCAATGTATCAGGCGGTATTCCGCCGTTTCCGCAGATATACCGAGGGAGATGCAAACTTTTCCCGCTTACCGGACCTGCTTCTTATTGACGGAGGCCGGAACCACGCCGCAACGGCCGAACAGGCTTTGAAAGAACTCGGGCTTGAAATACCGGTTTTCGGCATGGTTAAGGATGACAGACACAGAACCCGCGCCCTCGTTTCATCCCGGGGTGAAGAAATCGGAATCGCATCCAACCAGAGCGTGTATGCCCTCATCGGGCGCATTCAGGAGGAGACACACCGTTTTGCCATAGAGTATCAGCGTTCCCTGCGCTATGAAAATTTCGGTTCGGAACTGGACGGAATACCCGGCGTCGGCGAAAAACGCAAGGCGGAGCTTTTGCAGCATTTCAGGACGATAAAGGCAATCCGGGAAGCGGAGCTGGCTGCGCTGACGGAAGCGGTGCCATCCAATGTTGCGAAAGCGGTTTATACACATTTTCACGGAGGTGAAAAATGAGAGTCATAACAGGCACGGCCCGCGGAAGAAAGCTTCTGACACCGCAGGGCTTTGACGTGCGGCCGACAACGGATAATGTCAAGGAATCGATGTTCAATATTCTCATGAATGACATAGAAGGCAGACGTGTGCTTGATTTGTTTGCCGGAACCGGCCAGCTCGGCATAGAAGCGCTCAGCCGTGGAGCCGCATCGGCCGTTTTCGTTGACAAGGACCCCGAGTCTCTGAAGATTATCAAAAGCAATCTGGCTCTTTGCCGCTTCGAGGCCGAAGTTGTCCGCCGGGATGCTCTGGATTATCTGGACTCATGCGGGAAATTCGATGTCATTTTTCTGGATCCGCCCTATGATTCGGGATTGTATGAGCCCGTTCTGAGCAAGGTCAATTCATTTGACTTATTAAACGACGGTGGTATAATAATTGCGGAATCGCGCCGAGAAACGGCTCTTCCGGACATGAAAGAGCCCTATTTTAAGCGCAAAGAGTATAATTACGGCAGAGTGAAGCTCTGCACTTACGTCAAGGAGTCAGTCTGATGAGCATAGCCATCTGTCCCGGCAGTTTTGACCCTATCACGCTCGGTCATCTCAACATTATCCGCAGAACATCCAGAATCTTTGATGAAGTTATTGTTCTGATTGCAAACAATGCCTCCAAAACATCGCACATGTTTTCGGTCGAAGAACGCGTTGAAATGGCAACCAGAGCAACGGAAAGATACAAAAACGTCCGTGTTGAATGCGATGACGGCCTTCTTGCCGAATATGCAAAACGATATCCCGGAGCCGTTGTTGTAAAAGGATTGCGAGCGGTGTCCGACTTTGAATACGAATTTCAGATGAACTCCATTAACAAGAAAATCAACCCGGAAATGGAGACGATGTTCTTAACATCCGACAGCAAGTATACATTTCTCTCTTCCTCGCTTGTTCGCGAGATGGCATCCTTTGGTGCCGATTTAACAGGTTTTGTTCCCAACGAGATCATTAAAGATATAGAAAACAAAGTCAAGGAACGGAGTAAATAAAAATGGAAAACAGTAACGATATCATAGAGCTGCTGGATATTTTATACGGTATGGTGAACGAAGCGTGGGGAGTTCCGCTCGGCAACGACAAATGCATCATTGAAAGAGAGAAGGCCATTGACATCATCAATGAAATCAAGGCCAACCTGCCGACCTCTATTGCGGAGTCCAAACGTCTTGTTTCCGCACGAGACGAGTTTATCGGCAATGCAAAACGCGAAGCCGAAGCCATGCGAAGAAATGCCGAAGAACAGTCCGCAAAGCTAGTTGACGAACAGGAAGTTCTTAAAATCGCAAAGCAGAGAAGCGTTGAAATGCTCACCGTGGCCGATCAGAAAACAAAAGAGCTGAAGAGAGCGGCAGGAGAGTATGTCGATAAAATGATGCGGGATGCAGAGGCGAGCCTTGCCGATGCTCTCGAGACCGTACGGAAGACACAGGCAGCTTTCCGCTCCAATGCGTCAACGGCACCTTCGGCCCCGGTTCAGACAGCCGAACCGGAAACGCAGGGCGATGTTGAAAACGAAGAAAACTGGGTTGATAAACAATAAAAAATATTTTTTTCAAACATCCGGCACAAGAAATTGTGCCGGGTGTTTTTTTATTCCCCAATCTGTTGTGCGAAATCCTGAAAAACGGCTAAATTAGGCGCTTTTTTGACGATACTTGACAAAAGATTACAAAAAAATGTTATTGCTTTTTATTATGTTAACAGATATATTTTTACCATCAGGTGGATAATTGTGGTGGAAAATGGGGTGAAATGCCATGACAGGTGAGTACAGACATTCGCTGGATAATAAAGGTCGTTTATTTATACCTGCAAAGCTCAGAGACGAACTGGGCGACACGTTTTTCATTACACTTTCAATGGACAGATGCCTCTGCGCATACAGCAGCGCGGACTGGCAGATTCTATCCGATAAAGTTAACTCTATGTCTTACGTGAATCAGCGTAAGATGCGCCCGCTTTTTGCCCATGCGGCAAAGTGCGAGCTCGATGCGCAGGGGAGGGCTTTGATTCCGCAGAACCTCAGGGACTTTGCAAATCTTACAAAGAGTGTTACAGTTGTAGGGTGCAATAATCATGCCGAGTTCTGGGATACGGATACCTGGGTTCCCGTATTTGAAACGGAAACCACCCCGGAAAACATCGCTGCAGTACTGGAGGAATTGGACTTTTGAAGGAAAATGCCGTTCACGTCTCTGTACTCCTGAATGAGTGTATTGACAATTTAAACATAAGGCCTGAAGGTACCTATCTCGACGGTACCTTGGGCCTCGGCGGGCATTCGTACGAAATTGCGAAGAGGCTTTCCACGGGCAGACTGATCTGCATTGACAGAGATGAAAATGCCATTGCTTATTCCAGAGAAAGACTCCGTGAATTTGCGGATAAAGTAACTTTTGTCCACGCAAATTTCAGTGAAGCCGCCGAAATTCTCGATAATCTGGGAATCAATTCCGTAGACGGGATGCTTTTTGACCTCGGGGTTTCATCACCTCAGCTTGATGATGCCGACCGGGGGTTTTCTTATATGCAGGATGCGCCGCTCGACATGCGAATGAATCAGTCGTCAAGTCTGACGGCTTATGATATAATTAACGGGTACGGGGAAAATGAAATCGCCAAAATTCTTTTTGAATTCGGCGAGGAAAGGTTTTCCCGCCGCATCGCGCAGGAAATAGTCAGAGCCAGAAATCAAAAGCCGGTCGAGACGACACTGGAGCTGGTGGAACTCATCCGTTCGGCAATGCCGGCAGCGGCCCTGCGCGAAAAGCAGCATCCTGCCAAGCGCAGTTTCCAGGCAATCCGGATTGCCGTCAATGACGAACTGGGGGAGATATCCAAAATGATGGATACTGCGCCGGACGCACTCTCGAGCGGAGGCCGTCTTTGCGTTATCAGTTTTCATTCCCTGGAAGACAGAATTATCAAAAATAAAATCGCTTCCCGGGAAAACGGATGCATCTGTCCGAGAGAGGCGCCCATCTGTACCTGCGGATTCGTCCGGACGCTGAGAAGTGTTTCCCGTAAGCCGATTCTTCCGTCCGATGAGGAAATCGAAAACAACCCGCGTTCAAGGAGCGCAAAATTAAGAGTTGCGGAGCATATTTGATTGAAACTTTCCAAGCTGACCGAAAAACTGAACATTCTTTCCGCCAATGCGGATTTTAATGCCGAAATCACATCCGTCTGCTACGATTCCCGGAAGGCGGAGAAGGGCTGCCTTTTTGTCGCCATTAAAGGAACCGCTTCCGACGGGCACAAATACATCCCCGCCGTGGCGGAAGCGGGCTGCACCGCTGTCATCTGCGAAGACATTCCCGAGACGGATGTCGCCTACATTCAGGTGGAAGACAGCCGCAGGGCTCTGGCCCTGATTTCCTGTGCCTATTATGACTATCCGGCAGAGAAGATGAAAATCATCGGCGTGACGGGCACCAGCGGCAAGACCACCACTACAAATCTCATAAAGCACATTCTGGAAAAGACTCTTGGTTGCAAGACCGGCCTGATTGGCACGAATGGCAACATGATAGGGGACGTTTCCGTACACACCGAGTTTACGACGCCGGAGAGTCTCGAACTGCAGGAGCTGTTTGCGCGGATGGTCGAGGCCGGATGCGATTACTGCATTATGGAAGTATCCTCGCATGCTCTTTATATGAACCGTGTTGCGGGCATCACTTTCTCAACGGCTGCCTTTACCAATCTCTCGCAGGACCATCTGGATCTGCACAATACGATGCAGGAATATGCGGCCGCCAAGCGCCTGATATTTTCCGTATGCGAAAAAGCCTGCATCAATCTGGACGACGAATTCGCCCCCTTTATGCTTGAAAAAGTTGAGGTTCCCGTCATAACCACTTCCGCTATGCAGGAAGATGCCGGCCTACTTGCCAAAGACATCCGCCTCAGCGCAAGCGGTGTCCGCTTTGTGGCCGTCAACGGCGAGAATTCCGGAATCGTCCGGCTTGCCATTCCCGGCCTGTTCAGCGTTTACAATGCCCTGACGGCGCTGTCCGTCTGCCTTTCGGAGGGGATATCCCTCGAAGATGGCGCGCTGGCCCTAGCGGATGCCGAAGGCGTCAAGGGTAGGCTGGAAACCGTTCCCACGGACGGGGACTATTCCATCATAATCGACTATTCCCATAAGCCCGATGCCCTTGAGAAGGTGCTGCAGACTCTGCGCAAGGTTACAAGAGGACGTCTGATATGTCTGTTCGGCTGCGGCGGAGACAGAGACAGAGCCAAACGCCCCCTGATGGGCGAGATTGCGGCGGACAATTCCGACTATGTGATTGTCACCTCGGACAATCCGCGAACCGAGGATCCGCTGGCCATCATCGAGGAAATCGTTCCGGGCGTAAAAGGGCGGAAAACACCATATGATGTGGTCCCGGACAGAATAGATGCTATACATCGCGCTATTGACATAGCTCAAAGCGGTGATGTAATATTATTAGCTGGCAAAGGTCACGAAGATTATCAGATAATAGGGCATGTCAAACATCATATGGATGAGCGCGAAATCGTGTCCGATTATTTAAAAGAAAGAGTATATGTTCATTAAACTGCTGACATCTTTCATATTGGCTCTTCTGTTTTCCACGGCTTTCGGAAAGTTCTATATTCCGTGGCTGAAAAAGCAGAAAGCAGGGCAGGAGATTAAAGAAAACGGCCCCACCTGGCATGCCGATAAATCCGGTACGCCGACGATGGGCGGTCTTATCTTTATCCTCGGGACGCTCCTTGTCATACTTACGGTAGGCTTTGAAAGCATGCTGCACGGTAAATATGTGCATCTTCTCTGCTTCCTGTTTGCCCTTGTCTTCGGAGCCATCGGTTTTCTGGATGACTGGGAGAAAATCAAGAAAAAGCAGAACCTCGGTCTCCGTGCCAGAGTCAAGTTTCTGCTCCAGCTTCTGGCGGCCTTTATCTTTATTTTCCTGATGCAGAAGTTCGGGCATATCAGCAACCGGCTGTATATTCCTTTTTTTAATACGGAACTTACCGTTCCGCACTGGGTCTATTTTCTGCTTTCCGCTTTCATTATCGTCGGCGGTGTCAACGCCGTGAATATAACGGACGGCATCGACGGCCTCGCAACGGGGACGTCTATGCCCGTTATGCTGTTTTTTGTCGCCGTCAGCTTTCTGGGGCGAGAGAAGTATCTGGAACAGGGTATCTTCGCTTCGGCTCTGCTCGGCGGTCTTGCCGGTTTCCTTTATTACAATTTCAATCCGGCAAAAGTTTTTATGGGCGATACTGGTTCGCTGTTCCTCGGCGGTGCCATTGTTGCATTGGCCTTTGCGTACGACATGCCCCTGATTCTGATTACGCTCGGCATCATGTTCATTCTCGAAACCCTTTCCGACATTATTCAGGTAGGGTATTTCAAACTTACGCACGGCAAGCGCGTTTTTAAGATGGCTCCTTTCCACCACCATCTGGAGCTCGGCGGTTTCCTCGGGCACAAATGGACGGAGAAAGAACTTTTCACTTTGTTCACAGCTGTTTCAACGGTTTTTGCTATA
This sequence comes from Candidatus Limivicinus sp., assembly GCA_045640405.1. Classification (GTDB taxonomy): domain Bacteria; phylum Bacillota; class Clostridia; order Oscillospirales; family Oscillospiraceae; genus Limivicinus. Next base: position 13,651 of record JAZUEY010000046.1, on the reverse strand, counting down.
ATCTCTTTCATCGGAGTTTATGCACGTTTCAGGTAATTATTTATGAAGTTTGTATTTACATGCGGCGGTACGGCGGGGCATATCAATCCCGCTTTGGCCGTCGCTCTTTATTTGAAGGAAAACCTTCCGGATACCCAGTTCCTGTTCATAGGAGCTCTCGGGCAGATGGAAATGGAACTGGTTCCTCGTGAAGGTTACGACATCAAAGGGCTTAAGATAACCAATATCAGCCGGGAGAAAAGTCTGGAAGGCGTTCTCCACAATGCGGAGACGGTTTCCAATGTCCTTTCTTCCACCGTCGAGGCCCGCAGAATTCTGAAGGAATTCGCCCCGGATGTCGTCATCGGAACCGGTGGCTACGTCTGCTATCCCGTTATCATGGCGGCGCACAGGCTCGGCATTCCCACGGTCATTCACGAGAGCAATGCCGGCCCCGGCCTGACGACGAGAATGCTTTCCAAGGTTGTCGACAAGATTCTGGTCGGTGTCGAGGGCTGTGCCCACGAGTATTCCGATCCTTCCAAGGTCGTCGTCACCGGTACGCCGGTCCGCGGTGCGTTCTCCCTGTTTACCAGAGAATCCGCCAGAGCCGAGCTGGGCCTTCCCGAAGACGAACCGCTGGCTCTCTCCGTCTGGGGCAGTCTCGGAGCCGGCCGTATGAACGAATTCGTTCTGAAGATGCTGCCTTCGATTCAAAAGGAGAAATTCCATTTCATTCATGTAACGGGAAGCCGTTATTATGATGATTTCATGCGCGAGGTCGTTTCCTCCGTGCCGGATTATGCGGAAAACGGAATCGAGATTTTCGAATATCTGCATGACATGGCAAGGGTGATGACGGCGGCAGACTGTATCGTCTGCCGTGCCGGCGCCTCCACGCTGTCCGAGCTCACCTTTATGGGAAAGCCTGCCATTTTGGTGCCGTCGCCGAACGTGGTTGACAACCATCAGGAAAAGCACGCCCGCGTCCTCGAAGCGGCCGGCGGGGCCCGAGTCCTGCTCGAGAGTGAAATGAATGAGGACACGCTTCTTAAAGAAATCGTCTCGCTCATTTCCGATTCCGGCCGTCTGGAGCAGATGAGCGCCTGCATGAAAAAAGCCGGTTTCGAAAATTCAGCCGAGAAAATTGCCAACGAGATTCTGTCGCTTACGGGGAGATAATGAAGCTTTTTAAAGAGAAAAACGCCAAACCGCAATATATGGAATCCCGGCGCAGCAGCGGCATTTCCGGCATTGTCATGTTTGCCGTTATCGTCATTGCCGCCATTTTTGTAATGAGTATTTCCTTCCGTGTAAAGGACATCCGCGTAACCGGAAACGAACACTACACGGACAGCGAGATTATCAACGCCATTGACATAGAAGAAGGGGACAACCTCTTCTTCTTCGACCGTTTTGCCGCCATTTCCCGCGTTTTTGCAAAGCTTCCCTATGTTGAAGAAGTGTCCGTTACGAGAAACCTACCGGACCGCGTGGTTATCCATGTGAAAGAGAGCAAGGCCATAGGCTTTATCAAAATGGGAACCGAGCTCTGGACGCTCGACCATAACTGCAAGGTGCTTGGCAAGGCCGCTGAAGGCGAAGAAGAGACGCTCATCCAGATTGACGGGCTGCAGCCCGGAACGATGTTCATCAACGAACCTCTGACACTGACCGAGGGAGGAGACAGAACGCTGGATTATCTCAAAACGGTTCTCAACGAGATACAGGGCCGAAATATGACGGAGCACATCAAAAAGCTCGATTTCACCAATGCCAATGCCGTCGAAATGTATTACGACAATCTCTACACAATTGACCTGGGAGATCCCTACGGCACCGATCACAAATTCGGCATGATTGTTTCGGCCATTTCGCAGCTGCTTCCGGGCGATACCGGTTATATCGATGTTACGGATGCGGCCACGGTGCATTTTATCCCGTATTAAAGATTACAATTAAATTACAATTTGTTAAAAAATATATTGACGAATCTGTCAAATTGTAATAATATAACGCTACTAATGTTATAACGAGCGGAGTGTGAAATTCAATGGAATCCAAATCCTTAACAGGATCTGACAATGTTGTCAGCATAAAAGTCGTCGGTGTAGGCGGAGCCGGCAATAACGTCGTCAACCGGATGGTAAAGAACGGCGTCAAAGGCGTTGATTTTCTCGCCATCAATACCGACAGACAGGCTCTCAATGTTTCCCCGGCTTCCCAGAAGCTTCAGATAGGGGAAAAGACCACCAAGGGCCAGGGAGCCGGTTCGGACCCTGAAGTAGGAAAGCGCGCTGCCGAGGAATCCCGCGCCAACATCCAGAAGGCTATCGAAAACGCCGACATGGTGTTCATCACGGCCGGTATGGGCGGCGGAACCGGAACAGGTGCCGGTCCTCTCATAGCCGAGATAGCCAGAGAGCTTGGCATTCTCACGGTCGGTGTTGTCACGAAGCCCTTCAAGTTCGAAGGCAAGCGCCGCCAGGACCAGGCCAACATAGGCATTCAGGAGATGCTGGGCAATGTTGACGCTCTGCTTATCATTCCCAATGACAGACTCAAGTTCGCTACCGACCAGAAGATTACGCTGGCCAATGCTTTTGAAATTGCCGATGCCGTTCTTCAGCAGGCAGTCGAGAGCATTTCCGAGCTGATTAAGAATACCGGGTTTATCAACCTTGACTTTGCGGATGTCAGCTGCATTATGCGCAACGCCGGCTTTGCCCACATGGGCGTCGGTCATGCCGAAGGCAAGGAGAAGGCAGAAGATGCCGCCCGCCTGGCCGTTGCTTCTCCGCTTATGGAGACTTCTATCGACGGCGCCAAGGGTGTTCTCATCAACATCACCGGTTCCGAAGACATGACTCTGGAAGACGTCGAAGCCGCTGCCAGCCTGGTGCAGGAAGCCGCGCATCCGGACGCCAATATCATCTTCGGTGCCAACTTCGATCCGTCTCTCAAGGACGAAATTCGTGTTACCGTCATTGCAACCGGTTTTGATGACAATCCGAACGCTTCCGTTAAATACGAAGCCCCTTCGTTTACGTCCTTCAAGACGGCTTCCAATGTCAATCCTTCCGTCACGATGCCTATCTTTTCGACACCTTCCGAGGATGCCGTTATTCCCATAATTCCCAACTTCAATAAAGCTGCCGAGAAGACCGAGGAAAGCACCCCCGTCAAAGTGCAGAGCACCGAAGTGAAAAAGGAAAAGGAAGAGGCCCCCGTAATCAAGGTTCCCATTGCGGAAAAGAAGGAGGAGCCCGCCTCCGCAACGCCCGCCGAGGATCCTTTTGACTCCATCTTTAAAATATTCAACACGAAATAAATAACGAGCTCCCCTCCGGGGAGCTTTTGAATATATGAAGAAATTTTTTAAGCGTTTTATATTTTTATATACCGATAACCGCGTTCCTATGGCGTCTGCGGCGCTCTCGTATTATCTTACGATGACCTTCTTCCCGCTGATCATCTGCCTGTATACGCTCCTGGGCAACAACTATGATGCCGCTCTTGAGGCGTTGAAAGCCGTTGACAAGGTTTTGCCGGAGTCCGTTTATAACTTCATCCTCCGTTTTATGGGTTATGTGCAGAACAATTACAGTGTCGTCATGATGCTTTTGGCCGTTTCCGTCATCATCCTGACGGCTTCCGCGGCTTTCCGTTCCATGCAGAACACGATAGGCCGAATGCAGGGTGCGAGACGCTACGAAGGCTATGCCTTCTTCGTGGGCAGCATTATTCTCGCCCTGCTCTTTACCGTTACCGTGTGGCTGGGCATTGTTGCCATTTTTACCGGCGAGGTTCTCGTCAACTGGCTCAATTCTCTGACGTCCGTCGACATCAGCAGTTCCTGGATGTATCTCCGTTTTATTATCCTGTTTGCGGTGGCACTGATCATCATTGTGCTGATTTTCGAAATCTGCAAGCGCAAGGAGGACCACTATCCCACGTTTTGGGGCGCCTTCATCGCCACGGGCGGACTGGTCGGCATTTCCTATCTGTTCTCGCTGATTATCAACAATTCCATCAAATATCCGACGGTTTATGCATCCCTGGCAAGCGTCATCCTTCTCATGTTCTGGCTGTACTGCTGCTGTCAAGTAATTTATATCGGCGCGACGGTCAACGTTACGCTGCGTGACATGAAAGAAAGTAAAAACAGTTTTTCTTCGGAGAATGCCATATGAAATCGGACAATTTAGTCATAGAGCTTTTAAAATATCTGGATGACGATACCTATAATTACGCCGTGATGATAGACGGCGGCTGGGGAAGCGGCAAGAGCTATTTCATAAAGAATAAGCTCATGCCGGCTCTCGGCAGCGATGATCCCAACAGCGCTCAATACAGACCGGTATGCTATATATCCCTCTACGGTGTTACCAACGCCTCGGATTTCCGGGAGAGGCTGAGAAACGAGCTCTTTGCCAGATGCTCCGTCAGTCTTCTGCCGAGTGACCAGTCCTCCAAGCTCTACAGCGCCCTCAACAGCAAACACGGCCACATTGTGCGCCAGCTTATCAACGACGTGATGCCGGCTGTCATCGGCGATAAAATGACTTCCGCCGGTAAAAACATCCTGAATGACGTCACGGGCCTTTTGAATGTCAAGGATTTTATCTTCATCTTTGACGATCTTGAGCGTTGTGCCTGCCCGGTGAACATTCTCTTCGGCGAAATGAACAGCCTGGTAGAGCTGGATGGGGCCAAAGTCATTCTTGTGGCGAACCTCGAGGAAATCAGGCGTCAGATTCAGGCTGCCGGACCGATGGCCAAAGGCTTTGCCTCGGAAGGGAACGCCCTTTCCCGCTACAGAGCCCTGAGCGAAAAGCTCGTTGGCATTACCTATCGCTACACACCGGAGCTCGAAGAGACGATGCGGGTGATTATTAACGACACCGTCCGTGAAGATGACGGCGTTCTGAAGCCGATGCTTCTTGAAAATGTTCCCGTGTTTGCCGGGACGTGCCGCAGCTCGGGTCATCTGAATCTGAGAACCTTCCAGTTCTTCATTTCCAGAGTCCGGAATTTCTATGACCAGTTTAAGACGCTGCGCTTCGGTGTGGAAGAAGACAGCCGGAAGGTTCTGGAACATACGCTGCATCTGCTTTTTGTTTATGCCATCTATGCCAAAGGCGGTGAGGTGAACAAAGAGAAGGCTCCGGAGCCTATGCGAAATCTGGAGGACTCCTACTCCCTGAATGCCTACATTTTTGACGGCGATTTCAATCTGCAGCATTACATAGACGAAATGGAGCGCTTCTGTTCGGAAGATGAATAAAAAAATCAAAGCCATTTTAATATTTGTTGCGGCGGCCCTTCTTTTCTTTGTTGCACACTATTTCATCGAATACTACCAGGTGCATGCGATTCTGAAATATGACCAGTCCCGCTTCAAAGCCAACGAAGATATCGTGGAATCGAGTCTGTTGGAGCTTTCGGATGAAATTCGGACGCTTACGGAGTCCTACGAGAGCGGCCTGGAAATAAAAGCTTACGACATCGGTCTTCTTCTCGAAACGATGGATGAGCAGGAAGCGGTTTCGAAGGCTGCCGAAATCTGCGAAACCGAGTTTATCTTTATTGCCGGAAAAGACGGCGTCATCACCGCCGCTGCGCAGGAGAGCATGTTCGGCCGTGACTTCGATGAGGTCTATGAGGAAAACGAGCTTGCAGACGACGAGCATTTTTATAACGATGTAACCGTTACGCTGGAGGACGGGAGAAGAATATGCTACGGGGAACGCATGTCCGTCTTTAACAAGCAGATTGCCAGTCTCTATGACTACAGTCTTTCCCTCGGCGAGGTGGATCCGGACGGAACGGCCTTTACCTTCCTTGCCTATGATAATTCCGGCGTGCCGACGATTCTGTATTACAATCACGACGGGGAGACTATCGAGCATGAGCCTTTGTCCGTCATAGGGCTGGACGGTTCCATTCTGCAGGACGACTATGAAAGCGGTGCCGAAATAAACGGGAGATTCTATATCCTGAAAAGCCGCTACATCGAGTCCGAAATGCTGGGGAACGTTTATCTCATTACGGGCTACATGCATCTGCAGCAGTCCAGCTTAACGGAAAGAATGATCCGGTGGACGAGCTTTCTGCTGGCCCTCTGCCTGGTTGCCCTTGCCTGCTACGGCTGTTTCCTCCTTAGCGAGTGCAGCTCCCGAAAACTCTTCATCCGGAAACTCCTCCGCACTTCCGCGTTATTGATTCTGATTGTATATGCCGTTACCTTCTATACGCAGACCCTTGAGATGATTTCCGAAGCGGTCGCCCAGGCTGATTTCAACGCTTCGCTTCTGGAGGACCGCCTGGACAGAACGGCCGAAGAAGATGCAAAAATATCCTCCGCCTATCAGGCCGACCGGCAGGCGGCGATGGAGCTGGTTGCGGCCTGTGTCAACGAAAATGCCGACAGGCTTCTCGAAGGGGACGCCATGACCTACCGTGTGGAAGCGGAAGACGGCCTGCGCCAGGACCGGAAGGACGCGCAGGGGAATCCGATTGTTTCCTATGCAAACTGCCCGTTTCTTCAAAAACTTGCGGAGCTGAACGAGGCCGATACCATTACGGTATTCAACCGAGACGGTTTTACCGTTGCCACGAGCGGCGAACAGTGGTATTACACGCTCAAAGATATCGAAGATGAGGCCACGGCCGAAGAATGTTATGCGGTTCTGGACGGGATGGAACACTTCTATTACGGAGTGTACGAAGGCTATACCTTCGGCACCATCGGCACGGATACCGGTTCCGTTGTTATGACGGAAGACGCCGATGCCATAAATCTGAGTATGGCCTCGCGCGACAAGCTGGTCAGACAGGCCGCTTCGGCATCCACCGGCGGGATTGTGGAGATTTTCGATACCGAGGAAACGCCTTTGCCCGAGAGCACCAACCGCTTCGTCCGGGATGACGCCGATCGCTTTTTTGTGCATACGTCACGCTTTACCGACGGAAGGCGATACGCCGACATCAGCTATTACTGCAGCGATATCTTTGCCATCCGTAATTATATCGCTCCGGCCGATACCCTTTGCTGCACCGGCGCGTTTCTGGTCCTGATTCTCTTTATGACGCTGCTGTTCAAACCCTGCGAAAGGGAAGAGGAAGAGCCGCAGCGTGCTCCCCTGGGACGCGGGACCTACGACTTCAAGAAATGGAACGAACTGAAACCGGAAGAAAAGCTTTCTTTCGTCGTTTCCACTCTGCTGTTCCTGACGGTTCTGGTTCTGGGCTATGTTACGCTGCAGGCGAGATACAGCCCGCAGAACAGTTCCGCCATCGGTTACATCCTGAACGGTGACTGGGAGCGAGGCCTTAACTTCTTCTCGCTGGCAGGCTGCGGCGTGACTCTGTTCGGGGCCTTTGCCTTGTCGCTTATTGTCCGGATGCTCTCCCGCTTTATTACAAACGACCTGCCGGAGTATCAAAGAGCCCGGTCCAGCTTTGTTTCGGCTTTGCTCAGCATTCTGCTGTTTGTCGTTGCCGCGCTGGTTTGCCTGTATTATCTCGGCCTGAATGTCAAGGGGCTGTTCGCCTCGGCCGGTATCATAGCGGGCGTCATCGGTGTCGCTTCCAAGGAATCGATTGCCGGCATCCTGAACGGTGCGGTCAATGTGTTCAAAGACAGATACCGTGTCGGCGAGTATGTGGAAATCGGCGATTTCGGCGGCATCGTCAAAAAGATAAACCTGGGAACCGTTGTCCTCGAGGATAGCAAAGGCAACATCAAAGTGGTTGGCAGCTCGGAGCTTTCCGGAATCGTCAACAAGTCCCGAAAGGATACGAGGCAGTACGTCTCGGTTCCGGTTTCTTCCGATAACGACACGAAGCTTATCGACCGGATCATCGAAGAGAATCTGGATGCCCTTGACCGGAAGTATTCGGATGTCCTCACAGCCCCCATTGAGTATCACGGTGTGAGCGGTGTTTTGGACAACTTCACCCGGGAAATCAATTTCCGCGTTTCGACTTCGCAGAAGGAAGCCCACAACATCAGTTACGATCTCGCTGCCGATGTTACGGATCTGCTGAAAGAAAACGGGATACGCTTCCCGCTTACCGCAGCCGAAATGTTTATGAGACAATCTTAACAGCCCTTGTTTCAAAGAGCCCTTTTAAAAGGGCTCTTTTTTTTGCGCCCGGTGCGGGAAATCCATATTTTGTGTCCGGCAACTTGATATCACAACAAAATGTGGTATAATTCTATAAATTGATAATATGGATACTTATGCACTGAGGTAATTTATGGCAAAAAGCAACGCAAAATACGACAACGAAAGCATAGAACTTCTGAAGGACGAAGAGCGCGTCCGCAAGCGTCCGGCCGTTATTTTCGGCAGTGACGGGCTGGACGGCTGCGAGCATGCGGCCTTTGAAATTCTCTCCAATGCTATCGACGAGGCACGAGAGGGTTACGGAAACCTTATCACGCTGACGTATTATGAAGACAGATCCATCGAGGTGGAGGACTTCGGCCGCGGCTGCCCGCTGGATTATAATGAGAAGGAAAAAAGATACAACTGGGAGCTCGTCTTCTGCGAGCTGTATGCCGGCGGTAAATACAGGAACAACGAAGGCGGGGATTACGACTGGTCGCTGGGTACCAACGGCCTCGGCAGCTGCGCCACACAGTATGCTTCGGAATACATGGACGTCACCGTCTGGAGAGACGGCAACAAATACAGTCTCCATTTCAAAAAGGGAAAGCCCCTCGGAAAGAAAGGAAGCCAGCTTCTGATTGAGCCGGCCGACCGGAAAAAGACGGGCACCACCATTCGTTTCCGCCCGGACCTCGAAGTTTTCACGGATACCGACATTCCGCCCGAGTTTTTCGAGCAGACGCTGAAAAAGCAGGCCGTCGTCAACGCCGGAGTCACTTTCCGTTTCCGGTTGCAGCTCGGCAGCTCATTTACAACGAAAGACTTCCTCTACGAAAACGGCATTGTGGACTATGTCCGCGAAATCGCGGGGGAGAACTGCCTCACGGAGCCCCAGTTTATAACGGCGGAGCGCAGGGGAAAGGACAGAGACGACCTGCCCGAGTACAAGCTCAAGATTTCGGCCTGTTTCTGCTTTTCCAACAAGGTGCAGCGCCTGGAGTACTATCACAATTCATCCTGGCTCGAAAACGGCGGCAGCCCCGACAAGGCGACGAAGCTGGCCTTTGTCTATGCCATCGACGCCTATATCCGCCAGCAGGGGAAGTACACCAAGAACGAGGATTCCGTCAAGTGGGACGATGTGCGCGACTGCCTGATTCTCGTCACCAACTGTTTCTCCACGCAGACCTCCTATGAAAACCAGACCAAAAAGAGTATAAACAACCGCTTCATCCAGCAGGCCATGAACGAGTTCTTCAAGGCCCAGCTTGAAATATACTTTATCGAAAACAAGGCGGAAGCCGACCGGATTGCCGACCAGGTGCTGGTCAACAAGCGCAGCCGTGAAGGGGCCGAGAAGACCCGCCTCGGGCTGAAGACCAAGCTGACGGACAAGATTGGGATGGATAACCGCGTCGAGAAGTTTATCGACTGCCGTACCAAGGAAGTCGACCGCCGCGAAATCTACATCGTGGAAGGCGATTCCGCCGCCGGTGCCTGCCGTCAGTCCCGGGATGCGGATTTCCAGGGCGTCATGCCGGTCCGCGGCAAGATTCTCAACTGTCTCAAGGTGGACTACGCCAAAATCTTCAAGAGCGACATCATCAAGGACCTGCTGAAGGTTCTCGGCTGCGGCGTGGAAGTGGCCGGCAGCCGTGCCAAGGACGTCAACGCCTTCAATCTGGACAATCTGCGCTGGAACAAGGTCATCATCTGCACCGACGCCGATGTTGACGGTTTCCAGATCCGCACGCTCATCCTTACGATGCTTTACCGTCTCGTACCCACGCTCATCCGCGAGGGCTACGTCTACATAGCCGAATCGCCCCTCTACGAAATCGAAAAGGGCGACAAGACCTGGTTTGCCTATTCCGACAAGGAAAAGCAGGACATCGTCGACAGCTTTGAAGGGGCCAAGTGCAGCATCAACCGCTCCAAAGGTCTCGGTGAAAACGACCCGGACATGATGTGGCTCACGACGATGAACCCCGAGACGCGGCGCCTCATCCGCGTTATGCCGGAAGACGTAGAACGCATGAACGAGATGTTCGAGCTCCTGCTCGGAGACAATCTGGAAGGCAGAAAGAATCATATAGCGCTCCACGGCCGCGAATTTCTCGATATGGCCGATATTTCCTGAGGTGAGCTATGGCAAAGAAGAGAAAAGAAGAAGAAAAAAAGAATAACGCCGTCAATCCCAATGTGATGGGTCTGCATGCGGAGGTTTTGGAGCAGCCGATTACCGAGACGCTTGAAAACAACTATATGCCCTATGCCATGAGCGTCATCATTTCCCGTGCCATTCCGGAAATCGACGGTTTCAAGCCCTCGCACCGCAAGCTCCTGTACACCATGTATAAAATGGGGCTTCAGAACGGCGCGAGAACCAAGAGCGCCAACATCGTGGGCCAGACCATGCGCCTCAACCCGCACGGCGATGCCGCCATTTATGAAACAATGGTCCGCCTCGCTTCGGGTAACGAAGCGCTGCTGACGCCTTTTGTGGAGTCCAAGGGCAACTTCGGCAAGGTCTATTCCAGAGACATGTCCTATGCCGCTTCCCGTTATACGGAGGCGAAGCTGGCCCCCATCTGCACCGAGGTCTTCCGTGATATTGATAAAGACACCGTCGACCTCATCGATAATTACGACGGTTCGATGAAAGAACCCCGCCTTCTGCCCACCAGCTTCCCCAATGTGCTGGTTTCCGCCAATTCGGGCATAGCTGTCGGTATGGCATCGTCTATCTGCGGTTTCAATCTGAATGAAGTCTGCAACACGACCATCGCCTATCTGAAGGACCCGGACTGCGATCTTTTCGAAACGCTCCCGGCACCGGATTTCCCCACGGGGGCCGAAATCGTCTACGACAGGGCCAAACTGGAAACGATATACAATACCGGCCGCGGCAGCTTTGACGTCCGCGCCAAGTGGCGCTTCCTGCAGAAGGAAAACATCATCGAGGTTTACGAGATACCCTATACCACCACGATTGAGGCCATCATCCAGAAAATCGTGGATCTCAGCAAGGCCGGAAAAATCAAGGAAATAAACGATGTGCGCGATGAAACCGACCTTAGCGGTCTTCGCATTGCCATCGACGTAAAGCGCGGCACAGACCCCGAGAAGCTCATGCAGAAGCTTTTCCGCTATACGCCTCTGCAGGATGCCTTTTCCTGCAACTTCAACATCCTCGTCAGCGACTATCCCCGTGTGATGGGAATCCGCGAGATTCTGAAGGAGTGGACGCTGTGGCGCATGGAATCCGTCCGCCGCCGCGTGGCCTTCGACCTGCAGAAAAAGCGCGACAAGCTGCATCTCTTGCAGGGTCTCGGCAAGATTCTGATAGACATCGACAAGGCCATTGCCATCATTCGCAACACCGAGCACGAGTCCGACGTGGTGCCCAATCTTATGGTGGGCTTCGGCATCGACGAGATTCAGGCCAACTATGTGGCCGAAATCAAGCTGCGCAACATCAACCGGGAATACATCATGAACCGTGTTTCCGAAATCAATCAGCTGCTCCGCGATGTGGAGGAGCTGGAGGCCACGCTGGACAACAAGCGCAAAATCAAGGCCATCCTGATTGATGAACTCAAACGCGTCAACGAGAAGTTCGTCACGCCACGCCGGAGTGAAATCGTCTATGCGCCCGAGGTGGAATATGTGGAGGAAGACGAACCCGTGGATGATTACCACGTTACGCTTTTCCTCTCCCGCGAGGGCTATTTCAAGAAAATCAACGACCAGTCTCTGCGCATGAGCGGTGAGCAGAAGTACAAGGAAGACGACGAGCTGAAGCTCTCCTTCGAGGCGCGCAACAGTGACGAACTCCTGATCTTTACCGACATGCAGCAGGTCTACAAGGTCAAGGTGAACGATTTCGAAGATACCAAGGCCTCCGTGCTCGGTTCCTATCTTCCCACTGTGCTGAAAATGGACCCGGGCGAGAAGGTCATCACAATGCTGAATCCCGGCGATTACAGCCGGAACATCCTCCTGGTCTTCGAAAACGGCACCGTGGCCAAATTCGGTCTTCCCGCCTATGAGACGAAGTCCAACCGGCGCAAGCTCGTCAAGGCCTTCTCCGGCAAGTCGCCGCTGGTGGCCGCTTTTGTGCCCGACGGCGAGGCGGATGTGGCCCTCTTTGCCAGCGATGACAGAGTGCTCGTTTTCAACAGCTCTCTTCTACAGAAGAAGGAGAGCCGGGCGGCGGGCGGCGTTCGCTGCATGAGCGTCAAGAAAGGGAAGGTTGTTGTCAAGGCGATGCCTCTCTTCGAGGCCGGGCTGAGCAACGTTTCCCGTTACCGTGTCCGTTCTCTGCCGGCGGCGGGGGCTCTCCTGAAGCCGGACGACATCGGCGTGGAACAGCTTACGCTGCTGTGACGGCATGAACTTCGGAATAGGAACGAAAAAATGCATACTGGCCGTTCTTTCCCTGCTTGTGCTGCTCACTTGCCCAGCCTGTGTTCTTTATGACAAGGAGTACGTTGCCGTGGAGGACTATGTCTTCCCGGCCTCCAACAGCATCCGCGAGGGAGACAAGCTGACGGCTGCCAATTATGAAGAGCTCACGCTGGCCCTGCGTTCGATAGCGGATGCCGGTCTGAAAGAGGGGAGTATTGTCTTTACGGATGCCTATCCAGGCGATGTCAGCTCGGATATCGAAAGGGCCTGCCTGCAGGTCCGCCTGCAGGACCCTCTCTGCGCCTACTGCATCGAGGACTTCACCTATACCCTGAATCAGATTGTCACCCTGTACGAGGCGAAGATTACCGTGAACTATCAGAACACGGGAGTGCCATTTGAGGACATTCACAAGCTGCAGTTCACCACCGGCTTTGACAGGCTCATCGGTTCCGCCATTTCGCGGGCCGACAGGAAGCTTGTCATCAGCATCAACCGTTCCGCCTACGGCCTTACGGATGTTAACGACCTCATCAGCGAGGTTTACAGTGGCAATCCGGGTTCCTGCCCGGTCACGCCGAAGTCCAACGTGCGCATGTTCAGCGGTTCCGGCGGACAGAGGCTGTACGAGATTAATTTCTATTATCCGGACTATACCGAGGAGAAGGCGCAGGAGCTGCAGTCCGCCCTGAAAATCGACGAAAAGCTCCTTACCGATTACGAAAAGGCGGCCTATGCCTGCGAGAGACTGCGCGAAGTCGTTCCCGGCGAGGGAAACAACCTCTATGACGCGCTGGTGGCCGGCGAGGCCGGCGATGAGGGTGTGGCCCTGGCCTATGTGGCCCTCTGCAGGGAACTCGGGCTCGACTGCCGCATTGTTCACGGCGAACACTATGACAGCGAGTATTGCTGGAACATCGTTAAAATCGGCGATGAATACTGGCACGCGGTCATCCAGTCCGCAGACGGCGGGGAAGCATTCCGCAACGACATGCAGATGATTGAGTCCTTCCGCTGGGATACGCAGGAATATCCGGCCTGCAACGGAGATCTTGCAGAGTTGATTGTTGACGTTTGATTCCTTTTGTGCTATTATTTTCAAGCTTAATCGCTAGTATAGCTCAGTCGGTAGAGCAGCTGAT
>JAZUEY010000045.1:0-7007 GCA_045640405.1 Candidatus Limivicinus sp. | reverse complement strand
GCCTCCGACTTCGCTGATGGTAATCGTCAGGCCCTCGATGCCTTCCGTTGACCTTGTGACAGTAGTCCTGCCGCCGGCGATGATGATGTTGGCATAACTCTGCATCCCGTCTTTTTCAGAGGACGCAAGGATAAATTCGCCTCCGGTGATGTTGATGTCCCCTTCGGAATACAGGGCGTGCGTCCTGGCTTCCACGTTCATCGTGCCGCCTTCCAGCGTCAGCGCGTCCTTGCCGCAGGCGCGTTTTTTGTATGAGGTTATGTTAACCGTGCCGTCCTTGACTTTCAGCTCGTCCTTGGACACCACGCCGTGCCCGCACTCGGACTCGATGTTAATCACGCCCTCCCCGTTCAGGTTCAGGTCGTCCTGGGAAAACACGGTCGCATCCACGTTGTTGGCATCCGGCATCCTGAACTCTCCCGTGCTCACGAGCGTGTTCACGGTCCCTTCCGCCGAGGCCAGAACGGTCTTCTTCGCGTTCTTGACGTAGAGGCAGGCATCGCCCTCGTTGCGGATCTCCGCCCCGCAGAGAATGATCTTCACGTTCTCCGCATCCGGCGTGTCCACAACCACCTGGCCCGTCATCTGCCCGGTCAGCACATAGTCTCCGGCCTTGCCGATCTGAACGAGTCCGTTGGCCTCGTTCAGGTCGATATGCTTCGCATCGCCGAACACGGCCAGGTCGAAGACGCTGTTTGCTTTCGCTCCCGCGTCTCCTGTCACCTGTTGTCCGCCTTCGGCCGCCTGTGCCTCCAGCACTGTCTGCTCAGCCGGCTTTGCAGCCGCTCCGCAGCCGGTAAGCACGCTTAGAATGAATACGATTGTTATAATCAGGGTTATTTGTTTCATGGAATGTCCTTTTTGATTTTTTATGTAATAATATCATAAAACTGCATATAAATAAATTAATAATACTTGAATTCTCATATTAACAGGTATATTATTTGTTTGCATTTTGTCATCATTTCGTAATGTTTGGAGGTGTTCATATCAGCAAGAAATTGAAGATTGCCTATGCTATCACAATATCGGTAATAATCCTCACTATAGCGCTTATGTTATTCATCACTTCCGGCATTTCTATCACGTCACCGACAAAGACACCTTATCGACCTGGGATAGATGAGTCTGCTACTCTGGGTGAGCCCGGGCAAGGAAGTGTTCCCAAGCCGCCCGACAGTGGATATATGACTATTTCCATGTCGGTAAATCCTGTTCTTAGGAATGGTGAAGCCGATTTAAAAATTTATAATGATCCTTCCAATGAACACGCTCAAATTGTTGAAATTTATGAAGATTCCACCAACGAGCTTCTCTACCGTTCCGAGTGCATTCCTGTTGGGTATTCCATTAGCAGTGCCCCTTTACTCAAATCTCTTCCCGCAGGGGATTATTCCTGCACTGCTATTTTTCAATCTGTCGATTCCAATACAGGAGAACTTTTTGGCAAAGCAGCCGCCCATATAAAACTTACAGTACTAAACTAAGGAGAGCATCATGAAAAAGTTTATTTCTTTTCTTGCAGCAATATGTCTTCTCTGTTCACTTGCATCAGTCTCTTTCGCTGATGGTGAAGATACCACTGGAAGGACGACGCCTGTTTATGCAAGCATTAATGGAGGAACATTCAGTGTAAAGGTTCCATCAAAAATGGGCATTACAGCAGAAAACAATGGGGTTCTATCAACCTATACTATTTATAACATGGGGGACTTACCCGTTAAGATTTCCAATATCGCTGTAAATAGCTTTGGAAATTGGACACAAGTAACAGGCAATTTTTCGGCATATAAGCAATTTAAAATGGATATTACCGGAGCAGGTGAAAAAATAGCGGCTGGAAGTAGCGGAACATATAACTACACTGCATCAATTCCTGCCAATCAGCCCAATACAATAAATGAGCAAATTGCAACTGTAGTCTTCACAATTGATGTTGATGATACCTTTTTTTGTCCTATTCCTCCCAAAGCCGTTTCCCCCACATTGGTAACTATTATGGATAATGATTATTATAGAATCGCTGAACTAAATAATTGTTCTCTCTTATTACTTAAAGAGCCAATCCCTGATGGATCTAATTACCAAGTACCTGAATGCGCATTATTATCTGATACCAGTAATAACATATCTTTACCTGGCGCCGGCAGTACCTATTATTTTGAATTATCTAAAGAAGAATTCACAAAATATTGTTCAACTGAAACTAACTATGAGGGAACATATTGTATACGCAGTGCAGGATACTTTATCAATTTCAATAACATTGTTGAAGGTTCTCCTAGTGTAATATATCATCGCTATGCAATTTGGGTACCAAACAGCTCTATTTCTGCCACTTGATTCGCTTGAAATCGTCTACCTATTGTAGTAATATTTAAGCATGGCTATTGTAGATAACAGTGAAAAATTAATGATGCGGACGGCGCAGAACCGCGCCAATCGCAACTATGCCACTTTTTGCGACAAAGTCATGGGGCTGACGTTCAACGAAGACAGGACGGTGGATGAAGTTTCCTACAAGCGCAGCACGGTTTTCATTCGCTGGGCCGCCTTCATTGTGCTCGTCACGTGCCTCATCAGTGTCGGTATGCAGCTGTTCCTCTATGAGGGCAGGCTGTTCACTTCCACGCTGTATGTTTCGGCGATGGGGGCGCTGGCGCTGGCCTCGCTCGTCATGGTCATCTACTCCTTTGCCGTGAAGCGCTATGGCACGCTGTCGATGCGCATGCTTTTCATCTTCTTCTTTGCGGCCGTGCTCTACGGGGTATCCTCCATGGCGATTCTGCGCGACTCCCAGTTTATGACCCTGGGGCTCGACAGGAGCGTCGCGGGGATTACGATTTTTGCCTGTTTCCTGTATCTGCTGGCCTTTGTTCCGCTCTCCCCCGCCATAGACAATGCCATCGTCGGCATTCTGGCCATAGCCGCCTATGTAGTGCCTCTCTTCCTTTTCGGCAGCGAAGCCTACAATCTGCTGGCCTATGCTTTCGTCTACGGCAGTGCCCTGGTTATCTACATCATCAACCGGAATGCCGGCAGGGCCAATTCCGAGATGCGGCTCTCGACGGCCATGCTGAACAAGCAGCTCACGATTGCCTCGATTTCCGATTCGCTGACGAATACCTTCAACCGCCGTTCCCTCACGCTGTACTGGGCCTATCTCTGTTCCCACGAAGCGGAGAATCAGGTGGGCGTGCTGAAGTTTGATGTGGACTATCTCAAGAGATATAACGACTATTATACCCACACCGAGGGTGACCTTCTGCTGAAGAAGCTCTGTGCCGCCATCATCAACGAGCTCGGTGCCACCAAGTATCTGTTCCGCTACGGCGGTGAGGAATTCATCGTTCTGATTCCGAATGCGAACGAGGAGATTCTCGAGTATCAGGCCAAAAGCATCCGTTCAGCCGTGGCAAACGCCAAGCTGATGCGCGAGGACAGCGGCAAGAACAAGCCCGTCACCATCACGATTGGCGGGGCCATTGAGCCCATCGGCCGCAACGCGAATACGGACTTTGTCTTTAGGGCGGACGAGCAGCTCCGTCTCGGCAAGGAGAACGGCAGAAACTGCATCGTCATCAACGACGAAATCATCCGCTGACAGAATATAGTAAAAGGAAGCTCTCTGACTTGACTTATCGGAGAGCTTCCTTTTTTTTCTTCCAGTCCGGCATGTAGCGGCTGAGCAGGGCTTTGAACGCGGGGCCGTGATTCGGCACCCTGAGATGCGCCAGCTCGTGCAGCACCACATAGTCCAGGCATTCCGGAGGGTATTTGATGAGCCGGGTATTGATGGTAATCATCCGGCTTTTCGTGTTGCAGGTTCCCCAGCAGGTCTTCATCTTCCGTATCCGCCAGCCGGCTGGGTGCAGCCCCGTCTTTTCTTCCCAGACGGCCATGGAAGCGACAATGCGCCGCTTCAGCTCGGCAATCTCCGCCTGGCTGATTTCCTCGTTGAACTGCTCCGACCGGGCGGCAACGGCTTGAAGCTTCTGCTCGATCCAGTCCGTCCGGGAGGCGACGAAGCGCAGAATCTGCCTCTCGGTGCAGAGATAGGGCGCGGACACGCGGACCTTTCCGTCCGGGCTGACGCGCAGGTTGATGTTCTTGACCCGCTTCCGGGTGATTTCAACGGGGATGCCGTTGACTTCGGTAATCACAGAACGGCCTTGATGAACGCCGGCCGCTCCAGCGGCTCGGCAACGATTTCAAAGCAGCCGAGAAGGTCCTTCACGGCCGTTTCGGCCTTGATAGCATCGTTGGCGTGCACGGTTGCCAGAACATCGCCTTTTTCGACGCGGTCCCCCACCTTCTTGGCGAGCACAAGCCCTACCGAGAGGTCGATGGCGTCCTCCTTGGTCATGCGGCCGCCGCCCAGGGCCATGGAGATGAGCCCGGTCTTCTCGGCGGCGATATGGTTAACATAACCTTCATCTTCTGCGATTACGTCAATCTGTAGAGAGGCAGACGGGAGCAGACCGGTATCATAGACGGCATTCCGGTCTCCCCCCTGAGCCTCGACCATGTCGGCCAGCTTGTCGAGAGCGGCACCGCTGCGCACGGCTTCGAGGAGCTTTTTCTCCGCCTCTTCGGCCGTCTTTGCAAGACCGGCCAGAAGCAGCATCCGGCTGCCGATGGTGGTGCAGAGCGTCAGGAGGTCTCCCTCCTCTTCCCCCTTGAGGACGGCTATCGCCTCTTTCACCTCGAGAGCATTGCCCACGGCAAAGCCGAGAGGCTGGTCCATGTCCGTGATGATGGCGGAGCACTTGCGCCCCGCGTCGTTTCCTATTTTGGTAAGGTTGTTGGCCAGCTCGGTGGCATCTTCCACGGTCTTCATGAAAGACCCGTCCCCGCACTTGACGTCCAGCACAATCACGTCCGCTCCCGAGGCCAGCTTTTTGCTCATAATGGAGCTGACGATGAGCGGAATCGAAGGCACGGTGCCCGTGACGTCGCGCAGAGCGTAGAGCTTCTTGTCGGCCGGGCAGAGATTGGCCGTCTGCCCCGCAATGGCGATGCCGATGCGGTTCACGTTGCCGATGAAGGTCTCTTCGCTCAGGGCGGTGGAAAAGCCCGGGAAGCTCTCGAGCTTGTCGATGGTTCCGCCGGTGTGGCCCAGACCTCGGCCGGACATCTTGGCCACCTTCAGCCCGCAGGCCGCGACCATCGGGCAGAGAACGAGACTCGTCTTGTCCCCCACGCCGCCGGTGGAATGCTTGTCGGCCTTGATGCCCTCGATGCCGTCGAGATTCAGCGTCTCGCCGGAATAGGTCATCGCCATGGTGAGATGGAAAATCTCCTCCTGCGTCATGCCGCGCAGAAGAATGGCCATGCACATGGCGGACATCTGGTAGTCGGGAATCGTCCCGTCCGTGTATTTTGCAATCATGAAGTCGATTTCTTCTTTGGAAAGAACACCGCCGTCACGCTTCTTGGCTATGAGTTCCGTCATAATCATAGGATGAATCCTCCGTCTACGGAAAATACCTGGCCGGTGGTGTATTCGGCCCCGGCGAGATGGGCCACCGTCCTTGCGACCTCCTCGGGCGTACCGAGCCTGCCGAGAGGAATCTGCTCTTTGGCAAGCATCTCGAGCGTCTCCTCGCCGAGAACCTGCACCATGTCCGTATTGATGACGCCGGGGGCCACGCAGTTTACGCGGATGCCCGTCGGTGCCAGCTCGGCGGCGAGGGACCTCGTCAGCCCGATGATGGCATGCTTGGTGCAGGAATAGGCCACTTCGCAGGAGGCGCCGTGCTGCCCCCAGATGGAGCTGATGTTGATGATGCAGCCCGCGTGCTCGTGCAGCATGTGCGGCAGGACGGCCTGCGTGCAGTTGAAGCAGCCCCCGAGATTGACGCCGAGCATGTGGTTCCACTGCTCGGGCGTAATGTCCTGAAACTGAATCTGCCCGGCTATGCCGGCATTGTTCACCAGCAGATCAAAGGGCCCGCATGCCTCCACCATCCGAAAGACGGCGTCCCTGTCGGACACGTCGGCCTGCCAGGCTCTGCCGCCGATTTCGGCGGCAACGGCCTCGGCCTTTTCCTTCTGTTCAATATAATTGACCGTTACATCGTAACCTTCGGCTGCCAGAGCGCGGGCGCATGCGGCCCCGATGCCTCTGGACGAGCCGGTAATAAGAGCTTTTTTCATAGTACTGAAATTATAACACAATTTTAACCTTTTACATACTTTTATATGAATACAAATGTGCTATAATGTCTGCATGATTTTTGTGCATGCGCTGTTGTTCATATTGTACTTTCTTCTGGCCTTCCTCGGGCTGAATCTGCTCTTCTTCCTCTTCCTCGGTGCCATCGCCCTGACGGCGAAGAAGGAGCCGATTACGGAGCAGAAGCCGATATACCGCAAGGCCTGTTACTGGTTCTCCGTCTGGGCCTGCCTCATAGGCGGCGTGCGGGTGCATCTCAGCGGCGAGGAGAAGCTGCCGAAGTCCGGCCGCTTTGTCTACTGTTCCAACCACAGGGGGCTTTTCGATCCTCTCTCGGTGAACGTGGAACTGAAGGATTACAACATCTCCTTCATCTCTAAGCCTTCGAATATGGACCTGCCGATTATAGGCCGGCTGGCCTGGGGCGCCGGATACCTCCCCATTGACCGGGAGAACGACCGCAACGCCCTCAAGACGATACTTAAAGCCGCCGAATACCTGAAGAACGACGTTTGTTCCATCGGCATCTATCCCGAGGGGACGAGAAGCCGGGTGCCCGGCATGCTGCCCTTCAAGGCCGGTTCCTTCAAGCTGGCGCAGAAGGCAAAGGTCCCGCTCGTGATTGCCTCCTCGAAAAATGCGGACGAAGTCTTCAAGAACTTCCCCATCCGCCCGACGGATATATACATTGACATTCTGGAGGTCATCCCCGCCGATAAGGTCTGCGAGGCGGACACCTCCGAACTCGCCTCCTACGCCCACAGCCTGATTGAACATCACTTATACGGTTAACAAAAAGAGACTCGAAATTTCGAGTCTCTTTTTATTT
>JAZUEY010000044.1:0-2887 GCA_045640405.1 Candidatus Limivicinus sp. | reverse complement strand
CTGCGCTGCTCTTCGAAAAATGCGGCATCGCCCTCGTGAAGCATGCGGTCAAAGGCCGTGTCGTGGGTCTTCAGTTTTTCGTTCTGCTGATCGATCCACTGCCTGTCGTTCTGCCGCTGAGCAATCCACTCTGCCAGATTGCTCAGATTGAGTATGGTCTTTCCGTCGGAGCGTACCCATTCGCCGGTCTTTCGGTCCTCTGTAAAGAATTCCTGCGCACCGGTGGCCGGATCGGTGATGAAAATGCAGTCGCCGATCTTGAAGCTCATTTCCACTTTGTAGATGCCTTCCAGATCGAAGACAATCACCGCTTCTTCCGGGATGGTATCCGCCATAGGCGCCGAAACTACTGCCCCCATGTAATCGCCGGCCATCTGCTTACTGGTCAGGCTGAGATAATTCTTGGGATAGATGTTGATACGCGCCGTGAGTGACGGATCGGTCTTTTCGGAACCGTCCGGATATATGGCGACCATGCGGGCGTAGAGGACAGCGTCGTCGCCAACGTTGATCGTATCGCCAAACTCCTTGTAGACGCGCATTTCGTAGCTTACGTCTTCTTCCTCGTCCTCTTTTTCCTCTTCGGACTCCTTCTGATTTTCTTTTTGATCCTTTTTTGCGGCCTTTTTCTTTTTACCTTTCCCGATAATCGTGCCGCCAAGCAAAACCACCGCAGCAACAGCCGCAGGGATTACAAAACCGGGCATTTCGCCCTTGTCATCCGATGCATCTGTATGAATCACCGTTCCGGATCCGGGACCGTCATCTTCTCCTCCGGCTGTATCCTCGCCGATAATCAGTTCCAGAATGACCTTGTCCCCCTTGCTTGATTTGATTTCGGTAATAAGCCTCCCGCCGGTACTGTCTTTGGACACCGTAAACGTGTCGCCGATATTGTAATAGTCACCTTCTGCATACACAGAGGCCGCTTTCCGGGAAACCTCCTTATCATCCCGATACTGGATAAATTCCTGGGAAATACCAGCTCCGGCCGCACCGGGCGCATAACCCCCGACGGTAAAATACACCGCGATCAGCCTGTCTTTGTCCTGGGCATCGTAGTGAAGGATTCTGTGGTAGACATGCATGCCGTCTTTATCGGTATACTCTTTCGCATCCACGATTTCCGGAACAAAGGTGGTTGCCTCTGTCGTAATCCAGTATCCCCAGTAAGCAAACCGGATGCTGTTATACTGCTCATATTCCGTGGTATCCTCATCTTCAACTGCTGCAACATCTGCACTATCGGGCAGATTGTCAACCGACTGGAAGGCGAAAGCCCGGACGGAGCATATCGGGATAAGGGCAAGGCACAGCAGCAACAGAGAGATACTGCGCAGCTGCCGGGACAGTACCTTTTTCTGTGCTTCCGGAAGAACGATCCTTCCTTCGCCTTTTCTGTCCGGCGCTTTTATATGAACCGTCTGCGATACCGGTCCGCTTGTCTGACGTGCCGCTGTCTGCGATACGCTTTTCACCGGCTTAGGGGCAGATACGGCAGGGGAAGTTTTCTCTGTGCGCTCCGCGGCTTTTCTTGCTTTTCGATTGTTCACTCCCTCTTTTATGGCAGAAATAATGGTGAAGATCAAAAACACCAGTGATACAATGCAGCCGTATACAAACCCGTGTGCAAAATCGAAATCGTCTGTCACAAGCCCGTAAATGATCATGCCGGGGATCGGCAGAAGGATCAGGATAGCCGAACACCCGATCCCTTTTTTCTCTTTCTTTTTCATATTATTCTCCCTCTTCTTCGTTCAAAGGCCGAACGCATTTGCCCGGAATACTTAGCTGGTGTAAACGAGTGTCTTTCATCCTTCTGAACTTGCCGATCCAGCGCAGTTCATTTGCTTTTCCGCTAACGGAGTGACGATCCCGCTTACGGCAAAGACTAAGCTGTCTGCCGGTAATAAAAACCTTAATACACTTGGAAATTTCAGGAGAGCGCAGCCTAAATCCCGTTCTCCCGGCTTGCCTCTGTTAATTGCTCCGCAACGAATTCATCCCATTGCTGATGGTATGCCCGCAGTGCGTCGTATTTTGCGTCGTGGTCCAACCCGCTGTACATGATAGAGTTGATTCCCAGCTGCTTTAAGTCACCGAGGCTCAGATCCCAGCCCACGACCCCGGCGAAGAAATCGTCGGTCAGCGTCTCGTACTCCATATATGCCGGATCGTCGGAACACAGTGCCAGCGGCAGTCCTGTGCGCAGATATTCCGTTGCGGGATGATTGCGGATATCGCTGGTATATCCCAGCCGCTGATTGCTGACCGGGCACACCTCCAGGCAGATTTCTTCGCGGATAAAGCGCGAATGCAGATCGGGATAGCGGTAGAGATTCAGCCCGTGTCCCACTCTGGCAGCACCCAGCAGATATGCATCGATCAGGTTTTCGTTGCCCGCGTCCAAACTCTCGCCGCCATGGATATAAAAGCGCATATTCGGATACTGCTTCTTCACCTTCAGCAGCATCGGTGCG
This sequence comes from Candidatus Limivicinus sp., assembly GCA_045640405.1. GTDB lineage: Bacteria > Bacillota > Clostridia > Oscillospirales > Oscillospiraceae > Limivicinus. The sequence continues at coordinate 407 of JAZUEY010000044.1, read as the reverse complement.
AAATCGTGCAGCGAGAAACTCGTATCTTCCTCGTTGACCAGGTCGAATCCGATGACGAAATCTTCACCGCGTTCATCCTTGATGATTTCCTGGGTATAGGAGGCGTTCAGGAAGCACCGCTTCGTCAGCTCGAAGTTTTCGCTGTCTGCTTTAACACCTGCGCCGATCACGCGGACGGTGAAATACGGATACTCTTTCTTCACATTCCCGTACGCCCGCTGCATCGTCCGAAGATATTCGGCAGCCTCGTCCATGGTACCGGTCATCATCAAATGGATCTCTACATGCTGGATGTGACAGCGGCAGTAATAACGAAAGGCGCGGTCATAATATTTCTCTGCAAACGCCGGGTTATCCGACAGCACCGCATGGCGGTCAAACAGGACCTCAAAATAATCCCATATGCC
>JAZUEY010000043.1:0-40468 GCA_045640405.1 Candidatus Limivicinus sp. | reverse complement strand
CCGTTCGCTACGTTCAGCTCGTCAAAATAAATCAGCGCAGCATCCAGACCCTTCTCTTCCAATATCGCGTGTACCTTCTTCAGTCTCGCTTCTGTCTCCGCAGCATTGTAATATGCCATAATAATTATCTCCTTTAAAACTGTTTAGTTTATTGATTACATAAAATTATCTTCCAGCGGGAACATGGGTCTCATGATGTTTTTCAGATGCATGTCCTCAAGGCGCTCTGTAGAGCTGCCCGGTGTAAATGCAAGTATAGACCTTTCCGCTACCGCTGCCAGTTCCGGGAACAGATATCCCAGTTTAACTACAACGATTTTAAACGGGCTGTAGTCCAGATCAACGGATTCAAATATGTCCGGCCGGCACATGGCTGCGCGATTCTTGGTGATGACAACCGTCATATCGCCGCAATCCAAAGTGGCCGACGGACCCGCATTGTCATAGTTGTAGGATACAATGTCCCCTTTATGAATCAGCTTTCCGGTAATGGTGGTTGATTCGCTGTCCGGTGCCAGGCTTCCGCCGATTTTGAGCGTAAGCTCGTCCCCGATTTCCGCCTCGTAGCACTTGTCGCAGGCCTCGGAATCCATGATTCCGGCTATGAGCACGTTCTTGGCTCCGAGTGCTTTGATTCTGTTAATCATGAAAGCATTGTCGCCGGCGGCTCCTGCCGTTGTGTTGTCTCCGGAATCGGAAATGAACACCTGCTTCTCTTCTGCCGCCATTCCGCGCCGGATGGCCTCGTCCGGATCAACGGCTTCAATAAGGAACTTGAAATCGTACCGGGCGTCCCAGAACATCTTCGCAAGCTTGTCGGCGCACTCTTTTGCCAGTGCCTCGTCGCTCTCATGCGTAACCACGAAGTTCGGGCCCATGTAGGGTTCATCAACCCAGGGCTGTCCGTTGAATATCTGTACGCTCAGCATTCCGGGAAGCTGTTCCATCCGGTCGGCTTCATCGCAGATGCTCTTAAGCGGTTCCAGGTCCGTCTGCACGGCATCGCCGCAGATGACCACGGGGCATCTGCTGAGCTGCGGCTTCGGAAGAATTTTCTTCTCTATCATGGTCACAAGACCTTTAAGGGCTCTCTTCTGCGCCGCCTCGTGATCTCTGTGCGGAATGGTCTTAAAGCCTGTGACGAAGTTTGCCAGCTGCGGGATCTCGTCGCTGTTGTCCGCATGCATATCCATGGCTACAGCTATAGGAATGTCAAATCCTACCTTCTCCCGGATTTTCTTCAGAAGATAGGCTTCGCCGGAACCGATTTCCTGCACACACATGGCGCCGTGCAGATAAAGCCATATTCCGTCTATACCTTCCGTCGGCATGGCCTCGACCAGCTTGTTTACGAGAAACAGGTAGTCATCCTTTACGACGGCCCCGCCCGGAAGCGCATGGGCATAAATCGTAGGAACGGTTTCAATTCCGAGTTCTTCAACCATGTCCATGATTTTGATTTTCTCATACATGGCTTCGCCGGGAGCATAATCAAAATCTTTAAAGGTTGTAAGAACCGGTGTCAGACTGTTACCTTCGCACTGCAAAGAACCTAAAGCTATTTTCATTTTTACGCCTTCTTTGTTCCGGACTGTGTTACATAGGCATCAAAGGATACAACAGCCAACAAAACTATGCCTTTTACCAGCTGATTCATATATCCGTCCAGTCCCAGGAATCCGAGGCCTTTGTACATGACGTATATCAGCAAAATACCGATAACGGTCCGTCCTACGCCGCCCTTGCCGCCGGAAAGCGGTGTGCCGCCGACAACCGTCGCTGCAACGCAGGTCAAAGCAAGGTCTGTACCGTACAGAACGGAACCCGCTCTGATTTCGCAGACGTACATGGCTGCAGCTATGCCCACGCACAGACCGCAGATTGTAAACGGGATAGCTCTGTAAAAGTCAATATTGATGCCGGAAAGCTGTGCTGCAACCGGGTTGCCGCCGGTGGCGTAGAGATTTCGGCCGAACTGCGTGTATTTCATCACAATGAAGGCGATAAGCGCCACGAGGACGAATACCCAGGTAATGTAAGAAAGGCCGAGGAAAGTTGATTTGCCAAAATTCTTAACGAACTCATTGGCAGTGGAAATCATATCGGAATCCGTGAAGACAAGGCAGACACCCTTCATAACATAGTTCATACCCATCGTGGTAATGAATGCGGGGATTCCGGTTTTAACGGTGATAATGCCGTTTATGGTTCCCACAAGTGTGGTGGTTAATACCATCGCAATAAAGGAAAGGAATATGCCGAGTCCCGTTGCACCGTACTTGTTCAGCATCCAGCAGAAGAAAATCTGGCCCCAGGCAAAGTTTGCCGCCATGGAGAGGTCAAACGCTCCGGTAATAATGGCAATTGTCATGGCCATGGCCGCGATTCCGTAGATGCCGGTATCAATCAGAACATTTTTAATGTTTGTCGGGCTCACGAAGCTGGGGTGCGTTATGGCGAGCACAACGATAAACAGCAGGAGAAGGCTCGGGATGGCCTCAGCCTTTAAGAATTTACCTAACTTTTTAGTCATTAGTTCTTAACCTCCTTCAACTGTGCCTTTTTGTTGAGAGTATCGATTACGACTGCAATAATGATAACCGCGCCGCGAACAATCAGCTGCTCGTTGGCCTGAACGCCCATCAGGTTCAGGGAGTTAAGCAGAACGCTCAGTACTACAACGCCGAGAACCGTCTTTACGATGTTTCCTTCGCCGCCGGCAAGGGAAACACCGCCCACGGCCACGCATGCCATGGCGTCCATTTCATAGTTGAGGCCCTGTGAAATAGATGCCGCATTTACACGGCTGACAACCAGGACGCCTGCGATACCGGCGCATATTCCGCATATCAGGTGGGCCAGGAATCGGGTCTGTCTGGTCTTAATGCCCGCCATTTTGGCCGCTTCCATGTTTGCGCCCAGGAAGTACAGGCTGCGCCCGAACTTGGTTTTAACCAAAATAAATTGCATTATCACTGCAATTACGGCAAATATGACAACCGGCCACAATCCCGTGCCCATTGCCTTGAACAATCCGGATTTGTACTGCGGTGCCTGGAACTGACCTTTTACGACAGCATTGGCAATAGCCGCCACAATAATCTGGATTGCATAGGTGATGATAAAGGATTCGCCCATTCTGCCGTTAACGGCTGCAAGAATACCGCCGCAGAGGGCGCCGACGATAGCACCGATAAGAGCACCGACAAGCAGAACGATGATTGTGGCCCACCAGGGGCTGACTCTGTCGGGCGTTGCCGTTGCGTTAATAATCAGCATCGTTACAACAGCCGACAGGGAAACCGTCGAGCCTATTGCGAGGTCCATGCCACCCGCTATGACCGTGTACGCCATACCGAGGGCCGCAATTCCTATTGTGGAATAGGAACGAAGAATGTTAACTATGTTTGATGCGCTTAAGAATGCAGGACGCTTGGATGCCGCAATAATGATTATTACGAGAATAACAAAGATGAGTCCCCATTCTCTGAAGAATTGTTTGAGATTAAATTTCTTTTTCACAAGGGCACCTCCTTAGTTCTTGATGGCCAGTTTCATAACGGCCTCTGCGGAAGCCTCTTCGCGGCTGAGTTCTCCGGCCTTTTCACCGCCGGAAAGAACAACCAGCCTGTCGCACATACCCAGAACTTCGGGCAGCTCGGAGGAAATCATGATGATGGATTTTCCGGATTCAACCAGCTTATTCATCAGGCAGTAGATTTCATATTTTGCGCCGACGTCGATACCTCTTGTCGGCTCGTCCAGAATAAGAATGTCGACATCGGAAAACAGCCATTTTGCAAAAACGACCTTCTGCTGGTTACCGCCGGAAAGATTCTGCGCCAGTTGCATCATGGAAGGCGTCTTAACATTGAGTTCTTTGGCCAGTTCCGTTGCCTGCGTCTTTTCGCTCTTGGTATCAATAAGCCCCTTGTTGAGTATTTTGTCCAGGTTGGAAATCGAAATGTTTCTGATCAGGTCGTAGGTGAGAATCAGACCGGTTTCTTTTCTGTCCTCTGTCAGCAGACCTATGCCGGCTTTTTTACCGTCGGCCGTTGTCTTGATTTTGGCAACCTTCCCGTTGACTTCAATGGTTCCGCTGTCTGCCGGTTCCGCGCCGAAAATAGCTTCGGCAATTTCCGTACGCCCTGCGCCGACGAGGCCTGCAAGGCCGAGGATTTCACCCTTGTGCAATTCAAAGGAAATCGGGCCGACGATGCCTTCTCTGACGACGTTGTCAACTTTGAGGACAACATCACCGATTTCAACGTTTCTCTTCGGGTATTCGGCATCAACCGAACGGCCGACCATGCGCTCGACGATTTCATCTCTCGAGAATTCCTGCGTGGGTCTTGTCTCAATAACCTGGCCGTCGCGGATAACGGTAGTTGTATCGCAAAGCTGGAATATTTCATCCATCTTATGAGAAATATAGACGATTGTCGTTCCCTTTTCTTTCAGGTTGTTCATAATTTCGAACAGCCTTTCGGTTTCGCCTATTGTCAGGGATGACGTCGGTTCGTCCATAACGAGAACCTTCGGTTCTCTGTAGAGGACTTTTGCAATTTCTACCATCTGCTTCTGCGAGGCAGATATATCTTCAATCTTGCTGGTAGCTTTCAGATTGAAATTGAAGCTGTCAAGAAACTCCTGCGTTATTTTGTTTATTTCGCTCCATTTAATGAACGCTTTTCCGCCGGATTTCTTTTTCAGCTTATTCAGGAACATGTTCTCTGCAATGGTGAGTGAATTGATAAGGTTGCATTCCTGGAACACGAGGCCGATGCCCTTTTCTTCCGCATCGGTTGTGTCTTCTATTTCAACCTTTTCACCGTTCAGATAAATGTCGCCGCTGTCTGCATGATAAACACCATTCAGAACCTTCATAAGTGTAGACTTACCAGCGCCGTTCTCTCCGACCAGAGCGTGGATGCTGCCGGGCTTAACGCTTAAGTTAACGTTATCAAGTGCTCTTACGCCCGGGAAAGTCTTAGTGATATTCTTCATTTCAAGAATATACTCGCTCATAAAACCCCCTCAGATACTTTTGAATTAGTCTCATTTAATCCTTTGATTTAATCGATTAAATATGATTTTTTATTATAAATTAATGTGCTAATCTTTGCAATATCTTTAATAAATGTTGTGCAATATCAACATTTCTGTTATTATATTTTTGTACACTTTTTAGGTTCAGGTTTATTACAATGGTCAAGATGAAAGATGTCGCGGCCAGAGCCGGTGTCTCTGTCGCAACCGTATCCAATGTCTTTACAGGAAAACACTTTGTCAGCCCGGATGCACGCGCCCGTGTTTTGACCGCCGTCGAGGATTTGGATTACCATATCAACCTCAATGCGCGCGGGCTGAAAACCGTTTCGACGAACACCATTGGTGTCGTACTGCCCGATATTACCAAGCTTTTCTTTAACGACGTTTTGCGAGGCATCCTCGAAACCGCCAAAGCCTCCGGCTATCGTGTAACGGTTCTCAGCAGCGGATACGATTTTGCCTATGAAAAAGAATGTATCTCCAACCTTCGGGGGATGAATGTCGATGCCATTATTATCGACTCCTGTTGTGACTATCACGATCTGAAAAGCTGGGCTTATGAGCTTGCTTCTTATGAAGGGAAGTTCACACCGATTGTATCCATTGAAAGTTCTATGGATCCTGAGCTTGTCTCCTCCGTTATGATCGATACCTATTATTGGAGCAATAAGGTAACCCAGCATCTGCTTTCCCTCGGGCGTAATAAAATCATGTATATTTCCGGTCCTTCCTATCTGCGTCATGAGCATGACAGGCTGGCCGGATACAAGCAGGCTCTGCGAGATAACGGGATTAAAGTATCGAATGATTTAATCGTATCGAATGACTTCTCTTCCGGTGCCTCCTATGATACCGTCAGTGCGGCGCTGAACAGCGGTCTGGCCTTCGATGCCATCCAGGCCTCCAATGACCAGGCAGCTATCGGTGCCATAAAAGCTTTGAAGGAGCATGGCTTAAATGTTCCGGGTGATATCCCCGTGTCCGGATTTGATAACCTGTTTCCTTCCACGCTCGTTGAACCCGCGGTAACGACAATCAGCGTTCCGAGATATGAACTGGGTGCGGAAGCCGTTAACGAATGCATCCGCCACATTAACGACCCGTCGCTGGCTCCGAGAAGCCTGGTTCTGAGTGCAAATTTTATCAAACGAAGCTCGACCGACTCGAATTCAAATTCTCCCTGGGAACTCGTTTATTGGTAATCATTATTTACTATATATAGCAAAAGACAGGCGCAAATGCGCCTGTCTTTTTATTTTGGTCAGATATTAGTACCAGCTGAATTCGTCCTTGGTTTCGGGATATGCAACAGGAGTCGGGAGCTTGGTCCAGCCTTCAGCTGCAGTGCCTTCGAGAACACCGTAGAGGGTTTCAACAGCAAGCTTGCCTTCTGCAACAGGATCCTGAGTGGAGCATGCAGAGAGCCAGCCATCAGCCATCATATCATAGAGAATCTGGTTGGAGCCCATGGCGATCATAACAACATCGCCCGGCTTTGCACCGGCTGCTTCGAGAGCGGAGATGATGCCCTGAGACATACCACCGTCCTGAGAAACGATGCATTCGATTTCGCCGCCGTTGGAAGCGAGGCCATAGGAGGTGATCATGTCAGCTGCCTTGGTCATAGCGATTTCAGTGGAGAAGTCGCAGTTCTGGTAGTCAAGCTCGACGTACTTGGCAGGATCAACGATTTCGTCAAATGCCTTGTCCATGTACAGGGTCTGCATATGACCAGCAGTACCAGCGATGGTAACATACTTGCATCCGTCAGGGAAGAGCTCGATAAGGGTGTTGGCCTGAGTTACGCCGTGGGAGTATGCATCAGGTCCTACATAGTACTTCATGCCGACTTCTTCAATCTTATCGCCGGTGTAAGCGTTAACGCCAACCCATGCGATGCCGCCGTCATTGAGGGCCTCGATTACGGGGAGAGCGCCATCAACGTCTGCGGGGAAGTAAAGGAATCCGTCATACTTCTCGGCAATTGCCAGGTTGGCATGCTCGAGCTGTTTCTGCTGGTTGCCGTCACCGTCGAGAATGTCGAGGGTGCATCCGAGCTCTTCAGCAGTCTTGGTTGCTGACGGGTCGTAAGCTGCGCAGTAAGGAGCGGTATAGTATGCATTGGAAAGCATGAGCTTATAGCCGCCTTCTGCAGGTGCTGCTGCTTCAGCTGCAGGTGCTGCTTCTGCTGCGGGGGCTGCTTCTGCGGGAGCTGCTGCGGGAGCTGCTGCCTGCTGGCCACATGCGCAGAGAGCGAAAACCATGCACAGAGCAAGTACAAGTGCGAAGATTTTCTTCATTTTGAATGTTCCTCCATAGAGTTTTTTCGATTTAATCGACAAATTTAATCGATTAAATTCTATAATTAAGAATATTACAACTTAATTTCTTTTGCAATTGTCATTTGTTTCAAATTTTAATATGCAAATCTATACATTTTGCACAAAACTGTGCGAAGTCTCCCTACAGGCCGGTCCGAACTTTTTACACTTTGTTAATCGTTTATATTGTATTCCTTTTTTATTGCCGAAAGCATGACTTCCACATCCGGTGACTCGCCCGTCCAGTATTCATACCCCAGCACACCCTGATACACCAGCATTTCGAGTCCGCAGAATGTGCGGCAGCCTTTTTTCTTGGCTTCTGCCAAGAACAGTGTTTCTGCCGTGTTCGGTATGACATCGCAGACCGTCATGCTGCTCTTAACGGAATCGTAATTGATGTCCGGTTTTTTCGTCGGGTCCTCGAAGCCGATTGGCGTGCAGTTAACCAGGATGTCGACATTCTCCGGAATGCTGAATCCGGCGGTGAACGGAACATACTCTGCCGTAGCCTTAGTATTGTTGCAAATAGTATCCGCCAATCTTTTCCCGGCCTTCTCGCTTCTGTTTACGATGGTAATGTTCTCGGCACCCGACTGGGCCAGCTCAACGGCAATTGCGCTGGCAACGCCTCCGGCTCCGAGCAGCAAGGCCTTCTTCCCGGTAACGTCTATGCCTCCGCGCTTCAGGCTCTCCATAAAACCCTTGCCGTCCGTATTCTCTCCGAAGAATTTGCCTTCTTTATAATAAATGCAGTTTACTGCATTCATGATTCCGGCGGCTTCCGAAACGCCATCCAGATACTGTATAACTTCTCTTTTGAAAGGCATAGTGATTCCGATGCCCGTAAAATTCAAAGCCTTTATTCCGTCGATGGCTGTTTTGAGGTCTCCCTCCTTTACCTGCATTGTTAGGTATCGGAAGGGGAGTCTGGCTGCGTCGAATGCCGCCTGCATAATAACGACTGTAGGATTATCATCTACAGGGTCTCCGATAACGCCTACGAGTTTTTCCTGATAGCCCATTTTATATTTCTCCTTATTACTTGAATATTTCTGGGATGAACTTATCGTTATATGTCGTCATGCGCTTGGCACCGTCAGCGGTTACAAGGTAGCAGTCCTCCATACGGAAGGAGCCCCACTCCATTCCCTTGAAGTAAGCATCGATGCATATGCACATGCCCTCTTCCAGTACACGCTTGTTCTCTACGGAGAATATCGGTGCTTCGCATTCCAGCATGCCGGTGCTGTGCAGGCTGCCGTACGGGCAGAACTCGATATATCCTTTTTCCGTCAGATACTCGGTATATGCGTTCATTACGACATCGCAGGAAACACCGGGCTTCATTTTGGAGGATGCATAGTTCAGAGCATCGTATGCACACATAACGGCATCGCGGATGTAATCGGGTATCTCGCCGAGTACCAGCGGAGTGCAGGTCATACCGTTGTATCCGCCGTAGCAGGTACCGCAGGCGATGGAGATAATCTCGCCTTCCTGAATCTGGCGCTCATCGTTTCTGCGCATGCTTACGTAGGAATTCTGCGGGCCCGATGCAATCATCGGAGCAAATGCCTGAACAAAGCTTTCTGCACCCAGGCGCATCATCTCTGCTTCGAACATGCCTTCTACCTGGCGCTCGGTCATTCCGGCCTTAATCTGCGGAATAACATTCTGGAATACTTCGGAAACCATTTCCCAGTTCTTTGTCATCAAAGCGACTTCTGCCGGGCTCTTCATAATTCTCTGCTCATAGTGAACATCATCAAAGTCAACGATTTCGGCATCCGGGAATACTTTTCTGAGTTTGTCCATTATGATTGCCGGGAAAATCAGGCGGCCGATAAAGCCTATTTTCTTTATGCCGGGGTGCTCTGCTTTGACCTGTTTAAAAAGCTCTGCAAAATCAAGCTGGCCTTCTGTATCATAAACAAATCCGCTGACTTCACCGATTTCCGGCAGGATTGCGATGCGGCTTTCGGGCAGCTGGTTGCGAATCTCGCAGTCATCAAAAGATGCCTGACCGGAACAGACAATTACTTCGCCTTCGGCGGGGATTACGATTGCGGAGCTCTCGTTGGTGGGTGCAAATCCGCAGTAATAGCGGACGATTGCAATTTCAAGCAGATTGGAAAAACCAACGACCAAATCTACATCGGCTTCAGCCATTTTGGCTCGCAGGGCGTTAACTCTTGCCAGATATTCTTCTTTGGAAATCTCGGGGACGTTAATCATAATATATGCTCCTTAAATTAATATTCACATTATGAATCGCAGAAATAGGCACACTGTCCTGTTTCTTTTCTTATATTATCATATGAACAAAATTTAAGCACGTTGTTTGTAGCCAATGAAGCCACTTTTTTCAACTTTATCATCGCATTTTTCTTAAACATGGCAGGGAAGGTGGCGAGCCAGTTGCTTCGCATATACCAGGAATCCCCCTAATTCGGCGCTATAAGCCCGATTGATTATATACGAAATCTTGGATTAGTAACTTAGGTCCAATATTTTGTCCGCACTCCCGAAAATAAACTTCAAAAAACTGGCTACATTGGCTACATGCCTATAATACAGAGTCACCAACCATACCAACCATATGGTTACTATGGTTAGTGACTTTTTATTTTCGTACAGCAATGCATCCAGTATTAAAAACAGGAGGAACGCAAAAGCGTTCCCCCTGTTTTCTTTTATGCTGTTTTCTATTAGAACTCGAGTTCGGGGCAGAGCTCCGGAATCTCGGGGCTGAGGATGTCGCAACCGGTCTCGGTAACGGCAATACCCTTCTCCCAGCGGACGCCGAAGGTCGGGCAGGAGATGAAGGTATCAACCTGGTAGGTCATGTTGGGCTGCAGAGGATACATGGACGTGGTCTCTGCCCAAGGAGCCTCAACCTCTATGATACCGGTGGAATGAAGAGGACCATAGACGAAGTTCTTTTCAAAGCCGTTGTCTACAAAGTACTTGTAGAAGTCCTTGGCTATGTCACCGGCCATGACACCGGCCTTTACCTGGTCGACGGTCCAGCTGTGTGCCTGGCGGCAGAACTGAACGATGTCGCGGCGCTCGCCTTCGAGCTTGCCGAGGCAGATAGGATAGCCGATAGCTGCGGAGTAACCGTCAATCTTTGCGGAGAGGTTCAGCTGGACGATGTCGCCCTTCTGGAACTCACGGTAGCAGGAACGGGAGATAGCATGACGGGTGGATGCTTCCGAGAAGACATACATCGGCAGGCCTTCATACTCTGCGCCGTTTTCGTATACAACACGCTGAGCGACACCGACCATCTGGAGTTCAGTCATGCCCGGCTTGATTTCCTTAATAACCTGCTGTGTTGCAAGGTCTGCTATGCGATAGCCTTCGCGAAGGCATGCCAGCTCGTTTTCGGACTTGATCTGACGGAGTTCGGTCATGATGTAGCCCGCATTGACGAACTCTGCACCGGGGAATGCGTCGCAGATAGCCTGATAAATCGTCATGGAAGTATCCAAGAAGGATGCAATACCGATTCTCAGCTTGCTACCGGTGATTCCGAGGGACTTGAAGACATCCTGGAATGTGTCAGCCTTCAGTTCGGGGTAAGAGGGGTCTGCGCCTTCTCTGTATGCCTTGAGAACAAAGATCTTGTCCAGCTTGTTGCGGTCTGCGCCGAAAACGGCAGACTCGGGGCCGACGAGCAGAGCTGCTTCGCCGTTTGCGCCTATGGCAACGCCCGCACGCTCGAAGAGGGGCCAGAAACCGGAGAAGTATCTCGGGTTTGCATAGTCCGCTTCATTGCCGTTTACGATGAGAGCATCGAGGCCTTCTCTCTGCAGTATCGCAGCGCACTTTGCCACTCTCTCTTTATACTCATAATCAGGGATGCAAATTCTTGCCATTTCTTGTTTCTCCTTAATATTATTTAACAATTACAAACTGCTCTTCCGGTTTGAGATCAACTACGGTGCAGTCATTTGCATAAGTGCATTCCGGCAGAATAATCATGGCGTTCAATGCCTCTGCATTTGCCGGCAGGGGAGCGAGATGCCATATGGCGGCATTCATTTTTATCAGTGTGTTCTTCGGCACGAGAAATGCCTTTGTCTCATCCGGCACGGGCGTTCCCGCCGAGGCCGGTGCGACATGCAGTATCATGTCGTCATTGAGAGGAAGAATCATCTCGCAGGTTGTCGTGTGATACTCAACTGCGGTAATCAGCATTTCGGCGGGCTTTTTCACAACAATCGGAGAATAACCGACATTGTGGAAAGCAGGCGCCGTAACACGGTCCGGATAAAAGCTGTGGAGCTCTCCGCAAAGGGCATGCCCTTCGGGCTTATCCATAGAATAGTACTGGCCAAAAGGTGCAAAGGCTTCCTTCGTCAGTTCCTGTACTTTTATTTCTCTCACTGTATTGCCTCCATCAGCCACTCAAGAGCGCATTCCTGCATGTGTTTGCCGAGTTCCGCGCTGGCTTCCTTGGAGGAAGCTGCGAACCATTCTGTGTTGTCCTTGCAGCGGGAAAGGTCCACGCAGTCGGGATAAGCGGACATAAGCAGAGAGGTCTCATATTTTCCGGCATGGTCGAAGCCGCCGCATTTATGCTGTGCTTCCTTGCCTATGAGGGGAATGACCTTTATGTAGTTGAAGGGGTCATCGTCCGTGCCGAGATTCTCATAGTAGTTGGCATAAGCATCGCTGCCCCACCAGCCTTTGCCCATGGTGTCTTCCATATATTCCATGGCAATGCGCTTGGCTGCCTTCCAGCAGGCGATTGTCATCGGCATGAGGCCGGCTTCTTCGGTCTGATGGTGAGGAACACAGTAAATGTTCTTTACGCCGCCGTACACCATAGACTTGAGAATGCTGTAGATGTACTGGAAATAGGTGTCCTCATCCACGTGAATGTGGCCGACGCGCGGCTCACACACGGCATAGGATGCAACGCCGTACCAGATGGGAGGGCAGACAACGATTTCTTTTTTCTTTTCCAGCTCGCGCAGCGTCCCGGTTATTACCATGGTATCCGTACCGCAGGATGCCTGGTGAGCATGATATTCTATCGTACCGATGGGGATGACAAAAGGAACTTTTCTGTTCTTTGCATCTTCCAGCTGGTCATAGAACATTTCTACCATTTGCATAGCAGTTAATTTCCTTTCTTATCAGGTTCGGATTGGTTTATTTATTCCTTCTTGGAATTGGAGTCGATAAGAACAACGATAACAAGGATAATGCCTTTTACGACCCACTGCCAGTAGGTGTTGATGGAAAGCAAAACCATGATGTTGGTGATGACCTGCATGAACAGAGCGCCGATGACAACACCGACGATTCTGCCGCGGCCGCCTGTCAGGCTGGTACCGCCGAGAACAACGATGGTCATAACGTCGAACAGGAGGTTGTCACCGAGAGTTACGTTTCCGGAAAGGGTCTTACTGGTCAGGCCGAGGGCACCCACCATTGTGAGAACGGCACAGAGGACGAATGCCAGAACCGCTACGAAGTTGACGTTGATACCGGAGAGCTTGGAAGCTTCCTTGTTGCCGCCGACGGCGAAGAAGGAGCGGCCGAGCGGCGTGTGCTGTGTGAATATCGTCAGGATAATCGCAACGATAATCATGAGGATGACAGCAAAGGGAATGAATCCCACATAACCGGCTGCCATGTAGTTGAAGCCATTGGGAAGGCCGGAAATCGGCAGAGCTCCGGAATAGATGTAGTTGAAGCCTTTGAGAACGTTCATGACAACCAGAGTTGCAATGAAGGAAGGCATCTTGCCGTAAACAACGAGAACGCCGTTTATAATACCGATTACAATGCACATGGCCAGAACAATAAGGGTTGCGACACCTATCGGCATTCCGTTCTTTACAACAAATCCTGCAAAGAAGATAGAAACCGTTCCGATGATGGACGAAACCGACATATCCATTTCGCCGATCAGGATGACGAAGAATTCACCCATTGCAATGATGGCGATGAACGATGCCTGACGCAGGATGTTCATGATGTTTGTGGTCGTGCGGAAGTTGGGGGAGAAGATGCAGCAGAGGGCAAACAGAACGACAAACAGGATGACGATCATCCAGTTGTCAAGAAAGGCCTTAACTCCGCCGGAATACTTCTGAGATTTCTCTTTGTATAATGTGTTATCCATATCAGTTAACTCCTAACAAGCTGTTGATTATTACTTCTTGTGTCTTGCGCTCGCCTGTAACCTCATCCATAATTTTGCCTTCATACATAATATAGATTCTGTTGCAGCAGCCGATCAGCTCTTCCATTTCCGGGGAAACCAGAATAACGGCTTTTCCCTGTTTTGCCAGTTCGCTGATGAGCGAATAGATTTCATACTTGGCACCGATATCAATGCCTCTCGTGGGTTCATCCAGCAGGAACACATCCACGTCCTTCAGCATCCACTTGGCAACAACGATTTTCTGCTGGTTGCCGCCGGAGAGCTTCCGGACGCTGCTCCAGAGGGAGACATATTTCAGCTTGAGTTTTTCGACAAACTCGAAAGCCGCCTTGCTCATTGCCTCGTGATCCTGGAAGATTCCCATCTTCGGGAAGTCGGCTATGGAGGGCAGAGTGGTATTGTCCTTAATGTCGAATACCATATCAAGGCCCAGCGTGCGGCGCTCATCCGGAACAAGACCGAGGCCTTCCTGAATGGCCTTCTGCGGTCTCTTGAATTTGACCTTTTTGCCTTTGATGTAGACTTCGCCGGAAACCACTTTATGGTTGCCGTATATGGCGTGAATCAGTTCTGTCTTACCGGCGCCGACAAGGCCCGCAATACCGACGACTTCGCCTGCACGTACGTTAATGCTGACGTCTTTGAATGCCTTCGGTGCTGTCAGGTTCTTGGTTTCCAGAATGACATCGCCTATCTTGTCGTTAATCGGAGGATAGGAGTTTGCAAGGTCACGGCCGATAATCATCTTGATAAGGTCCGGCTTCTGCAGTCCTTCCACTTTGTCGCTGTTGATAAAGCGTCCGTCACACAGAACGGTGTAGCTGTCGCAGCAGTCGAATATCTCATCCAGGCGGTGGGAAATGTAAATGATACCCATGCCTCTGGACTTCAGAATATCAATGATACGGAAGATATTCTTGATATCCTTTTCCTGCAGAACGGCTGTCAGCTCATCGAATATAACGATTCTCGGATTGTCGAGAATGGCCTTTGCAAGCTGAACAATCTGTCTTTCGGCAGTACGCAGCTGCTTAACGGGAACACTGAGATCCACGTCGCACTGCATGAATTCCATGAGTTCTTTTGCGCGTTCGTTCAGCTTCTTCCAGTCGACGAATAACCCCTTGGTTTCATACCTGTTGACGAAGATGTTCTCAACGCCCGTCATATCACCCATCAGAGTAAACTCCTGGTGGACGATTGCGATTCCCCTCTTCTGGGATTCGCGGATGTCATAGGAGGAAAGATCTATCTTTTCCCCGTTAATATAGAGCTCGCCGGCAGTCATGCGGTTCTCACCGGTTATGCACTTGGAAAGTGTGGATTTACCGGCACCGTTTTCACCAACAAGACCGTGGCACTCACCGGGCAGGAGAGTAAAGTTGACGTCGTCAAGTGCTTTAACACCCGGGAATTCCATCGTGCAGTGTTTCAGTTCTATAAGAGGAACGATTTCTGCACCTTCTTTTTTTATCTGCTCGCTCATATTGTTTGACTCTTCATCTCCTTTCTTTAGAGCCACAACCAGCCCAGAGCCTCGATGCCGGAACAGATGATTCTGTCATCGGGATTCTCGGGATGGCGAATATTATTAATCAATCTTTTGATTTCGTGATAGGGGTACATGCAGCTTCTGACACCTGTCTCTTCAACGGGGTTGATGTCAAAGAACATCTCCTTGACAATGTCGAAATCCTTCTCGTTGTAGTAGAGGATTTCATCCAGTAGTGCATCTTTCTTAACTGGGTCCGTCTCCTTGTCGTACTGCAGAGACGTGAGAATCATGTCATAGATGACGCGGTTGCGGCGCTCGGCGTTATAGAGCTTGTCAAAGTGTGTGAGCCAGGGATGCAGTCTGCCTTCACGGTAGCAGGCCTCGCGGCATTGGTCTATCATCTCCAGAATCTTCGGATGGTTCTCTATGGCCTTCTCTATGGCCGGGATGTCGTCTTCTCTTATCTTGTTTTTCTGGAACGGGAACGGAGTCGTATAGAGATTCATCTGGCTCTCGTGAATCGTGAGCATGTTGCGCATCACGTAGAGCACCTTTTCTCCCAGTTCTTCGCCGAAGTTGAAAGTGCACACTTCCTTGAAGAACTCATCCTCGTTCATGGTTCCGCCCCAGCCGTAGTTGCCGTGTGCAAACAGGAACAGAAACAGCCCGAACCATTCGAACATGAAGCCGTTTATGCCGTGTGCCCCAATCTCAACGCTGCCGCGATGCTGGTTTATGTCGGTTTCGATAACCTGCTCGTTACCCTCGTCCTCGTATCGGATCATGTTGGACTTGAAGGTACGGTACAGTCTGCCCATGGTTGAAGTAATTGAGTTTGCCTCGGTATCCCTGGCCCAGATGTGGTCTTTGCCGAAAGCGTCGGCCCACTTCGGGAATTCGGTCTTCGGCACGTAGAGACCAGGTGCCCAGAAAAGCATGATATCTTCCGGCATGGACTCGACGCACTTTTTCAGGAAGGCCGGATCTTTTTCCAGCGGAGGCTGGCGGAAGGCCCGGATGCCGATTACGCAGTCCGGATTCACTTCCCGGACAGCCTTGTATATCTGGTTGAGCAGCCACATGTTGGCATTGTGTTTTGCCTCAACCGGAGAGGAGGCGCTTGCATGCCAGGTCTTCTTGCACTGTTCGCATTCGCAATACCAGAAGCCCTCTTCGCTCTCTTCCAGCGTGTAGCCGTCAAATCCGAGCCTGGCTATCTGCCGCATGGAGTTGAGAATGTAATCCACCGTCCCGGGGTAACTCAGACACAGCGAGTCAAAATCATTCAGGAATTTACCGGTGTCCGGAGCTTTGGTTCTGGCTTCCGGGTGCTTGATGGAATAGGCTCCGTTATAGGAGTTCAGCCCGACGTAGGCAAATATCTTAACGCCGAACAGGTGTGCATACTCAATGAATCTGTCCAGATAGGGTTCCTCGAGATTCGGGTGGGTATAGTGCACCGTCAGCCACTTGCGATTTTCGGCATTCCATATTTTAATGGGAATGTCGCGGAAAACCGTTTCGGGGTATCCCGGGTTGTCGAACGGCCAGTAGCCGTACATAACCATGTTGAACTGGTTGATTTTGTTGTCCAGGCAGACGTTCAAGAACTCTGCCCATTCGTCATAACCCCAGAGCTGGCTGTCGAAGCCTATTCTGCCGTATCCCGCATACCAGGAAAACGTCGGTGCGACCGCGCGCACGGCCAATGCGGGCCAGTCCGTTATGCTGCAAAGAGGCAGACAGAAGCTGCCGTTTTTATCTTCAATAAGCTGTTTCAGGCTGGTGAGTCCGTTTACCAGACCCTCTCTGCCCTTATATGAGAGCTTAACCTTGTCTTCTTCAATTAATAGCTGATAGCCTTGGTTTTCAAAAAGCGCTTTCTGCTCTTCCGGAACGGAAGCACAGTCGATATCGTTATCTGCCGTTACCTGCAGGAAACCTTCGGCCTCTTCTGCAGAAATGGCAACGTCCTTGCAGTTCCAGAAACGGAACTGCGCTATTTTTAGCAGTTCATCGATGCCGATTCCGGCATCTGCCGTTTTAAACGTCAGTCCTGTGAAGGATTTTGTCTTGCCTTCGCAGTCTTTAATAAATTTCGGTTCGGGGAAAAGTCTTATCATGTGCATTTCTCCTTGTGACTGTTTTAGATAGAAAGCGGGGAGACTCTCTCTCCCCGCCTTCTTAAGTTAGATGGTTAAATTAACCGACGAGCCAACCCCAGGATTCGTAATCGTAGTCAGCGATGTTTGCAGGAGTGATTGCTTCGGGCTGCGGAAGCTCATAGCTTGCAGGAAGCTCTTCGCCGAGAACGAGTGAACGGTACATAGCGTCAGTTGCCTGATAGCCGAGGACGCAGGGATCCTGAAGAACTTCTGCGAGCCAAGCTTCGTTGCCGTCCTTGATCCAGGTGAGGATATCGATGTCACCGGCAATACCGATGAACTTGATGCCGTCACGGCCAGCCTGAACAGCTGCGTTGTAAGCACCGACAACTTCTGCGTCGTTGTGGCCGCAGACTACGTCGATAACAGCTTCACGCTGGAGAATGTTCTCCATCAGGGTCTGAGCGGAGTCACGGTTGCCGGCACCAGTGTCGCCTTCCTGAATGATGGTTGCCTTCGGGAATGCTGCGAGAACGGTCTCAGCAAAGCCGTCGTAACGGGCCTGTGCTACAGTGCCGGAAGTCGGACGCCAGATGAAGAGGCATACGGGATCTTCCTTGTCGAGGGTCTTGAGGTACTCAACAGCAACTTCACCGGCCTTTACGCCGAGAGCCTTGTTGTCGTGGCCGACGAAGGTCTTCCAGACTTCATCTTCGGGAGATGCAGCTTCCTGAGCATAGTCACCAATAACAAAAGGAATGCCCTTAGCGGTGTATTCTTTCATCGTCGGGATAGCAGAGGATGCGTCAGCCGGGAAGAGAATGATGCCGTCGCTGCCTGCAGCGAGCATGTTCTCAACGTTGGTCAGCATGGTCTGAACGTCGGAGCGGGAATCTTCAAAGTCAAAAGTGAAGTTTACGCCCTTGTCAGCGCCGTTGTCTGCGAGCCAGTTGTTGCAGCCATCGATAACACCCTGGTACCAGGTGTAAGCGGTGAGCTCCATGATGGATACGCCAATTTTGTAATCCTTGACGCCGGATTCTTCTGCAGCGGGAGCTGCTGCTTCAGCTGCTGCGGGTTCAGCTGCAGGAGCTGCTGCGGGGGCTGCCTGCTGGCCGCATGCGCAAAGAGCGAATACCATAACCAGTGCAAGCACGAGAGCTAAGAATTTCTTCATTTCTTTCCTCCAAAAGTATTTTTATATGCTAACGCTTTCGCGTTATCAACAGATTATTCGCTGTAGGCCTGGTTGATGTAGAAGTGCATCGGCTGGTCCGTGGTGTCCAGTCTGCCATACATCATAACTACGGGAACATTGCTTTCCCATTTCATGGCGTACTGAACGCCGATAGGAACCACATAGCCTTCCAGATCGTTGGGATTGTTCATTCGGATGCAGCGGACTCTTTCCGGTTCCACTTCAACTTTTATGGAAGTTACCGGGTCTTTATCGGTATAGTAGATTGTCAGTTCGCAAACTGCCTTCTCGGATGAGGTGTTTACAATGATAACGGATTCGTGCCCCTTTGCTTCGTATGGGCCGGGTTCCGGAAGTTCACCGTCCGGGAAGACCCAAAGCTTGCTGCCTGTTGCTTTAGCCATAGAAATAATTCCTCTCAAAATAACGGTTAATCGTTTAACTTGCTTAAATATAATACATTAGTACGTTCAAAAATTCAATATTCAGTCTTATCTTTGTGCATACTACACATTATGGAGGCCCTGTTATTGTTGAAAATAACGATTTTGTTTGTTTGTCTATTCCTTCTCGTCTTTTTGCGTATGGATTTTTCACCGGAATTTGAGTATTATGAATGCAATATTGTATTTTGCAGGTGTCTGATGGTCAAAATGAAGGATGTTGCTGACAGAGCCGGTGTCTCCGTCGCAACCGTTTCCAATGTTTTCACGGGAAAGCACTATGTCAGCCCGGAGGTGAAAGACCGGGTTCTGAAAGCCGTGGAGGAACTGAATTATCACATCAACCTCAATGCCAGAGGGCTGAAGTCGTCAAAGACGAAGACGCTTGGCGTTGTCCTGCCGGACATTACCAAGCAGTTCTTCAACGGCGTCTTGCGCGGTGTACTGGACTCTGCCGAGCATCACGGATACAGAGTTCTTGTTCTCAGCAGTTATTACGATTTTTCTATTGAGCGTGAATGCATCAACACCTTAAGAGGCAGCAATGTAGATGGCATTATTCTCGATTCCGGTTGTGACTGGCAAAGCTTGGATTCCTGGGCCAACGAACTCGTCTCTTACGAGGGGCGCTACACCCCGATTGTTTCGATTGAAAACGTTCTGGATGACAGCCTTGTTTCGTCCGTTACCATTGACGTATATTACTGGAGCAGCAAAATTACCGAATACCTGATTTCAAAAGGCAAACGCCGAATCCTGTATCTCTCCGGTCCTCTGCATCTGAAGCATGAGCGTGACCGCTTCTCCGGCTATAAGCAGGCTTTGAAAGACAATGGTTTGAAACTAAATGACAAGCTGCTCATCACGGGTGACTTCTCGGCTTCCTCCGCCTATGACGCTTTAAACAGCCTTCTGCAAAATAAAAAAATAAAATTCGATGCCATTCAGGCTTCGAGTGACGAAGCCGCTCTCGGCGCTTTAAAAGCTCTGAAAGAGCATGGCGTCCGTGTTCCCAAAGATATCATACTCTGCGGCTTTGACAATCTCTTTGCCGCTTCCCTCGTTGAACCCGGCATAACAACCATAAATGTCCCTAGATACGATATTGGCTACGAGGCCGCCAATGAATGCATCCGTCATATAGAAGAGCCTTCGCTCCCGCCGCGAAACATCGTTCTCAGTTCGCAGATTATCAAACGCGCCTCCACCGAAGCCGATGTTGATTCTTCCTGGGATATTTTCGAATTATAAACTGCCTGCATATAAAACACCCAAAATGCCAAACTGCATTTTGGGTGTTTTACTTTCTGTAATTCAGTCCGCTTCAAGCTCTATCAGCTCGAGGTACTTGTTTGTAAAGACGTCCACGCCGTTTTCCGTGATGGCAATCTGATCCTCCCATCGAAGACCCACTCCGTTCCTCTTGAGGAAGGTATCTACCATGTAGGTGAGACCCGGTTCAAGATTGTAATCGGAATTTGCCTCTATCCAGGGATGTTCGCCCTCCATCAGGCCTGTTCCGTGGCACGGGCCGTAAAGGTTGCAGCCTTCTGCGCCGCGGCTCTTCAGGAACGCTCTGTACTCGGCGTCAACTTCCTTGGCCGGTCTTCCCGTCTTCAGCCACTCAAACGTGCGCATGTGTGCTTCAAGGCCTGTTTCAATCAGGTCTCTTGCATCATCGCTTACCTTGCCGATGATGACCGGCCTGCCCACGCTGGAGGCATATCCGGCGAGTCTTGCGCCGAACTGCAGCTGAACCACGCTGTTCTTTTCAATAACTCTTGTCGGGTCCGGTCTGCCGATTGCGTGCGTTGTGTTCTCTCCGCTCAGAACCCACATGGGATAGGCTTCGCCTTCCGCACCGAGTTCGCGGATAACGCCTTCCGCTATGCCGACAACTTGTGTCTCCGTCATACCGGAGTGCATCGTTTCAATGGCTTTTACGACTGCGCTCTCACTCATGAGGGCGGCCTGCTTCATGATGGCAATCTCGCTCGGAGTCTTAATCATCTTCTGTCTTATGACCAGTTCCTCTGCCCGGACGACTTCGCAGCCGAAGGCTGCCGCAGCCTGTTTGATGCCTTCGTACACCGGTGTGTACATCAGAGGATATCCGCAGATGCCTATTTTCCGTACGGAGTCTTCATTCAGATGCTCGGCAAAAAGATTGTACAGCGTGTTGAGCTTTTCGCCCGGATATTCCGGTTCGGAAGACTCTCTCAGTATTTTTATTCTCTCTATGCGGGGAATCTCGGACCAGTATCTTGCCAGTGTTTCGGACTCCGGCCCGATAAGAAGGATAGCGTCTCCCTGTTTGGGAATCATCACCATTGCGGATTCAAATGACGGCCAGTAGTTCGAATAATAACGGACATACTGGGGCTCGGCTTCGTTGCCGTATGTAAGCAGAATGTCCAGCCCGGCCGCTTCCATCGCCGCCTGCGTATTTATGACGCGCTGTTTGAATTCTTCGTTCTTTATGCAGATTTTTTCCATCCGAATGCTCTCCTTTCAAAAAACGGCGGCGGCCGTTTGTGGCCGCCGCCAAAAAATGCTTAATCAGAACCAGCTGTAGTTGTCAACGTCTGCAGCAAAGATAGGTCCGGTCGGAGTGTAGGTCCAAGGCTCTGCGGTCTCGCCCTTGATGAGCTTATCAAGAACTTCAACTGTCAGAGTGCCTTCCTGTGTCGGATCCTGTGCTACGGAAGCATAGAGTTCGCCGCTGAGGAGCTTGTCCTTAACGATGAGGTCCTGGCCCTGGCAGATAATGCCGAAGTCACCGATTTTGCCTGCAGCAACAATTGCATTGTAGGCGCCCTGGAACATACCGCCGTCCTGGGTGACAACGAGGTCAATCTGATCGCCGTACTTGGTGATCATGTCTTCCATGATTGTCATAGCGGTGCTCGGGTCAAAGTTTGCATACTGGTGGTCGTTGAGGATAACGATGCCGGGGTAATCCTTAATCTCTTCCTGAATGCCTTCAGTGAGGTGGATGGTGTAGCTGGAGCCGGAAGCGCCTTCGATGTAAACCATGTTCATGGTATCAAGTCCGCTTTCCTCATAGTACTTGACTATGAGCTTGCCGATTTCACGGCCGATCTGAACTTCGTTGGATGCAACGATTGTGCACTGATCGGTAATGCTGTCATCGGGCAGAGTGTTGATGTCGACCCAGGGAATACCCGTGGAATTCAGATACTCAACAACAGGGGGAGTGGATGCGGAATCGCCCGGCCAGTAGATGAGTCCGTCAAAGCCGTCAGCAACAGCGGTCTTGAGCTGAGTGAGCTGCTTGTCGGCGTTCTCTTCGCCGTCAACGATCTGGACTTCATAGCCCAGTTCATGTGCGCGTGCTTCTACGGCTGCCATCAGCGGAGAACCGTAAGGAGCGGTGTAGTAAGCTGCAGACATGAAGATGCGCTTTGCGCCGTCTGCGGGAGCTGCTGCCGGAGCTGCTTCTTCAGCTGCGGGAGCTGCTGCGGGGGCTGCTGCCTGCTGGCCACATGCGCAGAGAGCGAAAATCATGACCAGAGCAAGTGCGAGTGCGAGAAATTTCTTCATTTCTTTCCTCCAAAAAATTTTTTATTTCATTTTCATATTGCATATGAAAATTAAATACTTGTTTTACTTTTTCTTGTTCTTTCTTTTCTTTACGATGGTATCGAAGAGAATAACAACAATGAGAACCATGCCGCGGATGAATCTCTGCATGGAACCGTCAACACCGAGAAGCGTCAGGGCATTGAAAAGTATCGCCATCAGCAGAATGCCGATGATGGTACGGGGCATGCCGCCCGAACCGCCGGACATGGAAGTGCCGCCTATAACAACCGCCGCGACCGCCCAGATGGTCAGGTCGGAACCGTATGTTGCCGCGCCGGAGTAAACTCTCGTGCAGTACATGAGCCCGGACAAAGCTGCACAGATGCCGCAAATAACGAACGGGAACCACTTCGTGAACTTAACGTTGATACCCGAAAGCCTTGCAACTTCATAGTTGCCGCCGGTTGCGTAAATCTTGCGACCCACTCGGGTGTATTTCATCATCCAGAAAAGGACGACGAATACGATTAGAAATACCAACGGAACAATCGTCAGCCCGCCGACGTTTGCCTTGCCGAGTGCCGCCAGGGCTTCATTGGTCGTGTTGACCGGTTTTTCCTTTGTAATATAGTACGCAATGCCTTTAATAAAGTACATGGTACCGAGTGTCGCAACGAAAGCCGGCATGCGAAGAATTGATATGAGCCAGCCGTTGATGGCGCCCCAGACAGCACCGGTAGCCAGTGTAATCAGTGCTGCGGGAAGAACGCCCATCTTTTCGCAGAGTATGCAGAACAGGCAGGATGCCCAGGCATATACGGAAGATGCCGACATGTCGAATTCGCCGCATACAACAACCACCGTCATGCCGAGTGCCGTAATGCCGTACATGCAGCAGTCGTTAATAATCGTTACTATGTTTCCCCAGGATCTGAATGAGGGGTGGTTGAATATCATAAAGATTACAAACAGGGAAAGAATAATAGCAACGAAGTTTTCCATCAGGAAAGTTTTGAGATCTATCTTTTTTCCGCTTTTAACAGTAGTATCCATCACTCTTCACCTCAATGCCTGATTTTCTTGCTTATGATATCCAGCGCAACCGCAAGAATAATCAGGAAGCCTTTTACGATAAGCTGGTAGTTTGTTGAGAAGCCGAGAATGTTCAGGGCATTACCCATGATACCGATGACGATGGCACCGATGACTGTACGGGCTATTGTGCCCGAACCGCCGGAGGCGCTGTTTCCGCCGACGACAACAGCCGCAATGGCGTTCATTTCATAGTTCAGGCCTGCCGTCGGGTTTGCGGAAGTAACGCGGGAGCAGAGAACCAGACCGCCGAGGCCGGCCAAAAGACCGGAGATTGCATAGTAGCTGATACGGTTGAGCTTGACGCGGATACCGCTCATCTTTGCAGCGTCCATATTGTTGCCTATATAGCACAGCTTCCGCCCGTATTGGGTTTTACTTAGAACGAAATGCAGTATTATCGCAACAACCAGGAAGATGTAAATCGGGGTGTTGCCGCTGCCCATGGATTTGAATACGCCATCATAGACCTTACCGGAAATGAACAGGCCCTTGGACGGGAACAGGGCAACAGCCGCCAGAACGATTTCCATTCCGTAGGTAACGATGAAGGCTTCACCGGCTCTGCCGTCGATGGCGGCAATGATTGTGCCGTTCAGAATACCGGCCACCAAACCTATGCCGAGGCCGATGGCGATGCAGGCGATTTCATTCATTCCGTTGTTGATGCAGATAATGGTGAACACGCCCGTCATCGAAACAATGGAACCGACCGAAAGGTCGTAGCATGATGAAATAACACACACCGTCATTCCGCAGGCCACGATTCCGTTTACGGAAACCTGGCGGAGAATGTTGAGCATGTTGCTCCATGCGAAGAAGTTGGGCTCAATGATACCGGTCACCACAATCAGAATGATGATGGCTATCAGAATACCGTTCGAAAGAACGATATCCAGCATTTTATCTTTAAAAGATTTTGTCTGTGTCATTTTTGCACCTCCCGATCAGTCAATTGCCAGTTTCATGACTTTTTCAGGTGTCATGTCTTCGCCGGTCAGTTCGCCTTTAATCTGTCCGCCATGCATTACGAGGATTCTGTCACTCATGCCCAGAACTTCGGGCAGTTCGGAAGAAATCATGATGATTGATTTTCCTCTTTCCGTCAGTTCGTTCATCAGGCAGTAGATATCGAACTTGGCACCGACGTCGATGCCTCTTGTCGGTTCATCCAGAATGAGAATGTCGGAATCCGTGTAGAGCCACTTGGAAAGGGCAACCTTCTGCTGGTTTCCGCCGGAGAGGTTTACAACCGTCTGGTTTATGGAAGGCGTCTTTATCTTAAGGTCATTGACATACTTGTCGGCAGCATCTTTCTCTTTTGCCTTGTTCAGGAGAATGCCGTTGCATGCCTGGTCGAGATCGGTGACGGTAATGTTCTGGGCAACCGTCATCGGCAGAACGAGGCCGGTTTCCTTTCTGTCTTCCGTTACAAGCCCGATGGACTGCTTCATTCCGGCCAGAACCGACTTAATCGCAACCGCCTTGCCGTTTACCTTTATCTCGCCGCTTTCGGCCGGGTCGGCTCCGAAAATAGCCTCTGCCAGTTCGGTTCTGCCCGCTCCGACGAGTCCGGCGATTCCGAGTATCTCGCCCTTGTGCAGCTGGAAGGAGATGTGCTTGAGATCATTTCTTCTACAGAGGTCTGTTGCCTCCAGAACGACTTCCTCCTGCGGCTTGACGGTCCTCGGCGGGTACTCCATGTCAAGCGATCTGCCGACCATCTTCTCGATGATTTCGTCTCTTGTAATGTCTTTTACAGCGCTGTTGCCGGTTACATTGCCGTCACGCATGATGGTAACGTAATCGCAGATGCGGTATATTTCATCCAGCTTGTGGGAAATGAAGATAACGGTGATACCCGTTTCCTTCAGATGCTCGATAATCGGGAAGAACATGTCGATTTCCTTCTCTGTCAGAGAAGACGTCGGTTCATCCATAACGATTATTTTGGAGTTCAGGGACAGTGCCTTTGCAATTTCAACCAGCTGTTTTTCAGCCGTTGAGAGCTGGCCGACGACAGTATCGACGTCAAATCGGAATCCAAGCTCCGAAATAAGGGCTCTTGCCTGTTCCTTCAGTTCCTTCCATTTTACCGCCCAGCCGCCGTTGTATCTTCCAAGGAAGATGTTCTCAGCGACAGTCAGTGTATTAATCAGGTTGAATTCCTGATAAATGATGCTGATACCCTTCTCCTGGGCATCCTTAACGCCGTTCAGCTCCAGCTTCTCTCCGTCGAGGAACATCTCGCCGGATGTTGCGGGATAAACGCCGTTCAAAACCTTCATCAGAGTTGACTTTCCGGCTCCGTTTTCGCCGATCAGCGCGTGAATCGTTCCTTTGCGAACCTGCAGATCAACGTTGTTCAGAGCCACAACACCGGGGAAGGTCTTGGTTATTCCTTTCATTTCAAGAATGTAAGATTCCATTTGCAGACCTCTTATCTAAAATCTTCTGAATAGACTGTTTGCTTAGATTGCGCAGTAGCCGGTGCTGTAGTAGCCCAGGTCATAGCGTCTGTCCAGTCTGCCGTAGCAGGCGCAGACGTTCACGTCCGAGATGACTTCCACGGAGTACTGACCGAACGGAATCTGGTACTTCTCCTCGCAGATCGGGAGATCCATTCTCGTGCAGATGACTCTCTTTGCCGGTATCGTCATGTGAAGTCCCTCTACTGGATCCTTGTCCTCAAAGTAGATGTTGATGAGTATGTGCGCATCCACATCGTTCTTGTTCGTTATCATCATCGCCTCGTGTCCGGGCAGGCTCATGTCCTCTCCGTTCCCGGGCAGGTCGCCGTCGATGAACATATAGTTCTTGTATCCTAATTCTGCCATTTCTCTGTTCCCCTTTTATTAAAGATCCTTCATGAAGTGGTTGAACATCTTCTGGGACATCGGTTCCGCTCCCGTCTCCGTGATGATGAACCCTGTCTCGATTCTTCCGCCGTAAAGTTCCGGATGGCCGAAGAAGCTGATGTCTACCATTACGCCCATTCCCGGTACTAGCTCAAAGTCGCCGTTCGGTCCGAAGAACGGGGATTCTGCCTCCATAAGGCCTATGGAGTGTGCAAACGGGCAGACTATGTAGTCACCCAGTCCGTGCTTCTCGTAGTACTCGCGGCCCGGTACGTCTATCTCGCGTCCGGTCATGCCCGGCTTCAGCATGTTGTAGGTAAGGCGGAATGTCTCACGCATGTAGTTGATCAGATCCTTCTGTCTCTGCGTGTATACTCCGTTTACCGGAAGCGTGTCGCCGAATGTGCCCGCATAGCCGTTGTATCTCGGTGCTATGCCGATCATGACGAGCTCGCCGTCCTTCATCTGTCTGTTCGTTGCCGTCGGAACAACCGCCTTGGCTCTCTCGCCCGAGCCGACAATGCACTGGTATGCAAAGCTGTCCGCTCCGCGCAGTCTGCATTCGTATTCGCCCGCTGCCGCCACTTCAAACTCGTATCCGTCCGGCCGGATGGCTGCCACCATCTTGTCATAGGCTATGTCGCAAAGCTCAACGGCCTTCTTCAGCTGCAGATCTTCCCAGGGGCTCTTGTAGGCACGCAGTGTCTCGTATTCCTCCGTGATGTCTATCAGCTCGGCTCCGCCGAAGCCCTTCTTGAAGTCTTCGTATATCTGGTGGGGAATCGTGTCCGTCCCGACGTAACCGATCTTGTTCAGAACCGTTCCGGCTGCCTTCAGCTCTTCGTTCAGCTGTGCAAAGTTTATGATCGTGGCATTCGGGTATTCCTCGTTCGGAACCATGAAAACAGGGAAGCAGCGAACCTTCTTGATGGCCGCATCCATGATGGCGAAAGGTTCGGACTCCGGTCCGCCGAGAAGATACGGCTCACCGTTTACCGGCACCAGTACGGCACCCTTTTCAAACTGGCCGTGCCAGCCCGTCAGATACCAGCCGTTCGCTACGTTCAGCTCGTCAAAATAAATCAGCGCAGCATCCAGACCCTTCTCTTCCAATATCGCGTGTACCTTCTTCAGTCTCGCTTCTGTCTCCGCAGCATTGTAATATGCCATGTTTTGAGCTCCTTTTCAGTTTATTATTAATTCTATTAAAAACATTCATAAAGCAGTACAATATTTATACCACAAATGTACTGCAGATATGTTAATCAGTTAATCGATTAACTGTTTTATTAGTATAAATTAGTTATTTCTTCTTTGCAATATACATAATAAATATTGTGCAAACTTAACATTACTGATAATATAATTTTGTACAAATTTTCAAAAGGACGTGATTTGATGGCAAAAATGAAAGACGTTGCGGACAAAGCAGGCGTTTCTGTCGCAACCGTATCCCATGTTTTTACGGGGAACCGCTATGTCAGCCCCGAGGTAAAAGACCGCGTCCTGAAGGCCGTTGAAGAGCTGGACTACCACATCAACCTCAACGCCAGGAGTCTGAAAACCTCCAGAACCAAAACCATCGGTGTCGTTCTGCCGGATATCACCAAGCTCTTCTTCAGTGAAGTCCTGCGCGGTATTCTGGACACCGTTGAGCAGCACGGCTATAAAATAACGGTTCTCAGCAGCTATTTCGATTTTTCCAAAGAAAAGGAATGCATATCCTCCCTGCGCAGCAACAATGTCGACGGAATCATTCTGGACTCCTGCTGTGACTATCATGACTTAAAATCCTGGGCCAGAGAGCTTGCGACCTACGAAAGCCGCTACACGCCCGTTGTCTTCATAGAAACCGCGCCCGACGATTCCTTCGTCTCGTCCGTAACGATAGATGCATACTACTGGAGCTACAAGGTCACACAATACCTGGTCTCTCTCGGAAAGAAAAAAATCCTGTATGTCTCCGGTCCTCTGCATCTCCGGCAGGAGCGTGACCGTCTTTCCGGTTACACGCAGGCTCTGAAAGACAGCGGAATCAAATATAACGAAAGCCTTGTCATCAGCAGCGACTTCTCTTCGAGTTCGTCCTATGATGCCATCAAAGTCCTGATGCCCAAAGGATCCCTGAAGTTTGACGCCGTCCAGTGTTCAAACGACGAGGCTGCCGTCGGCGCTCTCAGAGTCCTGAAAGAGCAGGGCTACAAAGTGCCGGAAGAAATTGCGGTAACCGGCTTTGATAACCTCTTCCCGTCCACTTTGATAAGCCCCGCCATAACCACCGTCAATGTTCCGCGGCATGAAATCGGCATTGAGGCCGCAAACGAATGCATCCATCACATCGATGACCCGACTCTGCCGAACCGGACCATTGTGCTCAGCGCGGATATCGTTAAACGGGCCTCCACGGAAGAGAGCCTCGAAACCGCCTGGGAACTGCATTCCTGGTAAACAAAAAAAGCGCCTGCGGGCGCTTTTTTTATGCGAAATAATGAAACTGTTTCGGAACGAGGCCGCTGTCAAAGCCTTCCAGGCATTTGTTTACGTGCCATTTCCCGTCCGACAGCACAATCTGCCCGTGTCCCGGGAACAGAGCGTCTGTTTCGAGGCCGGCTATTGTTTTCATGCCTTCGTAATAGGGGAGTATCGATACATCATAGAGAGACTGCAGCAGAATTTCGCCCCCTGCAAAAACGGCATCTCCGGAAAACAGGCAGTTCCTGTCTCCTATTTTGCCGAAGAGCACCAGATCGCAGAGGCTGTGCCCGGGAACAAGGAAGGCTTTCAGTGTAACGTCCCCCAGACTTATGCTGTCCCCGTCGGCAAGCCCTTTTACTTCCGGGCAGGCCGGATAGACGAAATCGGCCGGGTAGCTTTTGCCCCTTCCCGGAGCCAGACTCGAGGCGATGTCATCGCCTTTTGCAATGCATTCACGCTCCGGCTGTGAGGCATAAATCTCGCATCCGGATTCGTCGCAGATCCATCTGGCACCGCAGGCATGATCTGCATGATAGTGCGTCAGAACGAGCTTTTTTATGTCCTTCATTTCATGGCCGGCGGCCTGGATGTTTGCCCTGATTCTTTCCGGTTCCAGTCCGCACCCGGAGTCGATTACGATGCAGCCTTCGCTGCTTTCAATCAAGTATACGCTGCAGTCCAGCGGATGCGTGAGCCCAAAGCTCCATTTCCCGCCGCCGACAATACATATTCTGTCCGTCAGTCTCATTTCTGATGGGTCCCTTCCTCTTTTTCCCGCGCAAACTGTTCTTCGATTTCGGGGGCGTCGCCTTCTCCGATGGGGTGTCTCGGAATGCAGGGATTGCCGTATGCCACGACACCGTCCGGAATGTCGCTTGCAACGACGCTGCCGGCGCCGATGACCACATTGCTCCCGATGGTAACGCCGGGAAGCACGACGCAGGTGCCTCCGAACCAGACGTTGTCTCCCACCTTGATGGGTTCTGCCTTTTCAAGAAGCTTATTTCTGGATTTATAATCTCTCGGGTGAACGGCCGTATAGAATCCGCAACTCGGCCCGATGAAAACATCGTTTCCGAAGGTAATCTTGGCCGGGTCGACAAACACGCAGTTGTTGTTTGCATAGAAATTGTCTCCGGCTTCTATGTGGGAACCGAAGCCGCACCAGATGGTAGGCTCGATGTAAGGGTTCTTTCCGATTTTACCGAAAAGCTTCCGGATGATTTCCTCGCGTTTTTTCAGGTCGGTCGGCCGTGTGTTGTTGTATTCCCAGCAGAGGTCGTCACAGGCTTCGTGCTCTTCCTCTCTGCCTTCAAATGTCGTATCGTACCACAGCCCGGCGGCGCATTTTTCTTCTTCGGTCATTTTTTACTCCTGCTTTGAAAATTTGGTCTATTATAGCATACCCTTTCTCTGTTTTCCACCGGCGGGCAATTGTGGTATACTGTCCATCAAAGGTATTCATACTACAGGAAGGTCTTACCATGTCACAGTCAAAAAAGGCAGTTCTCATCGGCGCCGGTCAGTACGGCCGCGGCGTCATCGGCATGCTTCTCGAACAGGCGGGCTATCATGTTCTCCTGGCCGACATCAATCAGGCCGTCATCGATGATATCAACACCCGTGGGGAATACGTCGTCCGCCGGATTCACAAATCCTCCAGCAGTGTAACGGTCCGCAACATTTCGGCCATGAGTTCTCTCGACCCCGCTCTGGCCGACGCCTGTGCCTCGGCCGACATCATCTGCACCTGCGTCGGGCTGACGGCTCTTCCGCTCATAGCGCCGGTTCTCGCGGAGGCTGTTAAAAAGCGCTTCTCCGCCGGAGCGGAGGAAGGCATCAATGTTCTGGCATGCGAAAACGCTCTCGGCGGCAGCACCGTTCTCAAGGGCCACGTGCTTCGCCATCTCGATGCGGAATGCGCCGCCTATCTGGAAAGCCATGTCGGGTTTCCGGACTGTGCTATCGACGGCATCATCCCCCCTGTCAAAGATGCCGCCCCGGCCGACGTCACTGCCGAAGAGTATTATGAGTGGGACAGCCTCAAAAGCGGTTTTCGCGGTCCGCTGCCGCAGATAACCGGGCTGAACATTGTGGATGACCTCTCACCGTATCTGGAGCGCAAGCTGTTCACGCTGAACGGGCCGAATGCCGTCACGGGTGCTCTCGGCTGGCTCCGCGGTTATGCCACGGTGCAGGCCGCGCTGGAGGACCCCTCCATCTATTCCGTCGTATGGGAGATGATGGCGGAGGCAGGCCGGATGCTCAGCGCGCGGCACGCCTTCACGGAAGAGGAGATGCTCAGCTACCGCACCTTCATTATGAGCCGCTTCCAAAACCCCGCCATTATCGACAGTTGCGTCCGCGTGGCACGCGAGCCCATCCGCAAGCTTGCCCCCAACGACAGAGTGATTGCCGCCATGAACTATGCGCATGCCTTCGGGATTAAAACGCCTGCCTACTTCAAAGGCATTGCCGCTTTAATGGCCTATGACAATCCGGGCGATGAGCAGAGCTGCCTGATTCAGCAGAAAATAAAAACCGCCGGCTTTCTTCCCGCTCTGGAGGAGCTGACGGGCATAGCGCAGGGCTCGGAAACGGCCGCCGCCATACTCTCGGAGTATTCTCTTCTGCTTTCCTCCCGCTGACATCGGGTATCTATATAAAAACACCATTTGAAGCATTACTGTGCTATCAAATGGTGTTTTTTCTTGTTCAGTTTATACCGTATTCGTCTTTAATAGCCTTTATCATGACTTCCACGTCCGGCGATTCGCCGGTCCAGAATTCATATCCGAGCACTGCCTGATATACCAGCATTTCCAGCCCGAAGAAGGTTTTGCAGCCTCTCTTTTTTGCCTCGGCCAAGAACAGCGTTTCTGCCGTGTTCGGTATGACATCGCAGACCGTCATGCTGCTCTTTACGGAATCGTAATTGATGTCCGGTTTTTTCGTCGGGTCCTCGAAGCCGATCGGCGTGCAGTTGACAAGGATGTCGACATCCTCCGGAATGCTGAATCCGTCGGTGAAGGGGATGAACTCCGCATCCGCTTCCGTGTTTTCGCGTATGGTCTCCGCCAGTTTTTCTCCGGCTTCTGCCGTTCTGTTTACAACGGTTATTTTTATCGCACCCGACTGGGCGAGTTCAACGGCAATGGCTCTCGCAACGCCGCCTGCACCGAGAAGCAGAGCTTTCTTGCCGGCTGTCTCCGTTCCGCCGTTTTTCAGGCTCTCCATGAAACCCTTCCCGTCCGTATTCTCGCCGAAGAGTTTCCCGTCTTTGTAATAAATGCAGTTTACCGCATTCATGATGCCGGCCGCTTTGGAAACGCCGTCCAGATACTGAATGACGTCCTTCTTATACGGCATGGTAATATTGATGCCCGTGAAATTCATGGCTTTCATGCCTTCGATGGCAGCCTCCAGGTCTCCTTCCTTAACCTGTATCGTCAGGTATCGGAAGGGAAGTCCGGCCGCGTCGAATGCCGCCTGCAT
Organism: Candidatus Limivicinus sp.; assembly: GCA_045640405.1. Classification (GTDB taxonomy): domain Bacteria; phylum Bacillota; class Clostridia; order Oscillospirales; family Oscillospiraceae; genus Limivicinus. The sequence continues at coordinate 8,201 of JAZUEY010000043.1, read as the reverse complement.
GATAACCACCGTGGGATTGTCGTCTACCGGGTCCCCGATAACGCCTACGATTTTTTCCTGATAGCCCATTTCTTCTTCCTTCCTTTTAACGAATTATGTCCGGTCAAATGTCTTTCCGTACTCGTTGCAGAGCAGCCTGTACGGCGCTTCGTCTTCCTCTATCTCCGGGAATCGGCCGACCGGCGGATTGAACCGGTTGTCGTTGTTATCGTCGTTGCACTGGCTCACTTCTCCGAGAAGCACGGCTCCCGTGCCCTCTTCCACGGAAAAGTCATGATAAAGATACGGCGTTACCGTGATGCTCTGTCCCGGTGTCAGTTTAATCTGCGTCCCCGCCGGAACCTTCCGTTCCGTTCCGTCGCAATGAACCGTGACTTCGCTCTCTTTGTCCACTTCTTCATCCGGGAGCGCATTGAAAACCCGGATGAGCACATTTCCACCGCCGCGGTTAATGATGTCTTCCGTCTTATACCAGTGGAAATGATTGGGGGCATACTGGCCTTCTTTTATGTACAGGAGTTTTTCCGCATAGCATTTTGGGTACTTCTCCTGCATCTTCATGTTCCCGTTGCGTATGGTTATCAGGGAAAAGCCGATTCTGTCAAAATCCCCGAGACCATAATCGGTGATGTCCCAACCAAGCATGCACTCGCGTATTTCATCGTATTCCGGGCCTTTGGTTTTCCACTCCTCGGGCGTGAAATCGCAGAAGGGCGGCAGGAAGCAACTGTACCTTCTGCACATTGCCTCCATTTCCTTCAGCGCCTTGTTTATCTCGCTTCTCTTCATCGATTCTCGAGGGCCATGATTTTATCCACGCGCACGGCGTGGCGTCCGCCCTGGAACTCCGCTCCGAAATAGGCGTCGAGAATCTCCTTGGCCTTGTCGAAGTCAATCACTCTTGCCCCGAAGCAGATTACGTTTGCATTGTTGTGCTCTACGGCAAGCGCTGCCGAAAACGGCTCCGAGCAGCATGCCGCGCGGATTCCGTCTATCTTGTTGGCCGAGATGCTCACGCCGAGCCCCGTTCCGCAGATGAGCACGCCTTTTTCGACTTCTCCGTTTACAATGGCGTCGCAGACCTTCTCCGCAATGTCGGGGTAGTCTACGCGGTCATCCGTATCGGTTCCGAAGTTGACCACTTCATATCCCAGCCCTTCCAGATATTCCTTGACTTGGAACTTCATCTCCGGGGCTGCGTGGTCATTTCCTATGCCTATTTTCATTTTCTGTTTATTCTCCTTTGTCGTATGTAATAACGTCCGGGTCTATTGCCTGGTCGCTTATCGTTCCTTCCGTCATCGTAAATCCGGCCACTTTCGAATAATAGGTATCGGACCGGAGATCTTCAAACAGCAGATATTCGTAGTAGGTTCCGTCTTCCAGAACCTGTTCCTCCAGCTTGACGAGTCCCGGCCTGTAGATGACACTTTCCGTCTCTTCCGTCTGGATGTTGGAGTAGAGATTGCCGGCCTCGTATTTAATCATGATGATGTCACCCATTTTCAGCGGTATCAGAGCTCTGTCCGCTCCGCCGGCCACATCCAGGTCAATGCGCACGCCCAAAATGGAGACCTCGTCGTTCTCCGCATCGTATCCCGTTATCAGCCAGCCGTCCCAGCCGTTGTAGTTCACCGGTGTGAGATACATCGCCTGTTCACCTGTCTTGGATATGACCTCCAGCGGAAGCGGCTTGCCTCCGAGGCTGATCCACTTTCCCTTGAAGTCCGTCCTCACGCTCCGGTCTTCGTCCAGGAAGGAGAACACATCCTCTCCGTAATAGACGATGTCGCCGCTTTCCTCGTCATATTTTGCGATTCCGAACCGCACATCCTGCAGAAGCGGCATTTCATTCTCACCGACCTTGGCGGAAAGATTTCCGTCTCCGCTGCACTTTACGTCTAGATCGCCGAGATTCTTCAGCGATTTATAATCGATGTTCCCGATTTCTCCGATGCTTTCGTCGGTGTATTCCCGCAGGGCATCGTTCAGGCAGCCGGCTATCTTGTAGTAATACAGGGCCGTTATGCCTTCGCTGTCGGATACCAGGTCCATATAGTCCGTAAAGGTCGAAAGCCCTCCGGTTCCCTCTATTCTCGCCGGGAAGTAAACGGAAAGCCCCATCGATTCCTTTAGATACGAGCTGTTCCTGGTATAGAGGACGGCCCTGTCCAGAGCGTCCAGCACCGTCTTTGACTCTTCCGGCAGGAATTCTCCGCATTCCTGCATAAACATGCCGAGGTCAATGAGATTGTACACCCGGTACGTGTTCTGTGCATAGGCTACGGCCGCCCGGGAGGCTCTGGAAAGCGCGGCAAGCGCTCCCGGTTCCTCTGCTATTTTTTTCAGCGTGGCCTCCGCGAAGCTCTCATAGGCTTTATATACGCTCTCCGCCTCGTTCAGGTCGGTAACCGAGAAGGTGGCAGGGAATATGTAGCCCATTTCTTCTGCCGTTTCCTTCACGGAGTTCTTTATGTAACTGTCCGCTATCGCGGCGCCGAGCTGTGCACCGTTCATGCCGGGTTTCTCGGACAGGGCATTTATCATGGCCGTGTAGTCCCAGCCCGCTCCCGGTTCTACCTCTTCCGAGGCATACAGATATTTGGCAAAACCGTAAAGCTTGTGGCATACGTCGGTGTTGGCCATCAGACAGGCATCGAAGCCTATGGCCTCATAGGGCGGGTTCTCCGGGTCCGCGTCGGCGCTGATGGCCAGGGCCTTGTTTATGTCCGCAAGAGACAGATGCCCTCCGTATATGCTGTCCCAGCCGTATCCGCTGGTCCCGCCGCCGTGGTTCCAGAGCACAACGACCTTGTGGTCCGCCTCATAGTTTTCGTTGCAGTAAGTCAGGAAATCTCCCAGCGCCTCCGGCGTTGCGGAATTGACAAGAACGCTGTTGTAAATCTCTTTCATGCCGCTTTCGTCGATGAGGAAGCGCTGCGTCCGGTTCGGGTTGACCATGATGTTCTGCCACCGTTTGGCACCGCCGGTCTGCACAATCACTTTAACGTTTCCGGCATAATCGGCATCGCACATGGCCGTGATGTTCGTGCTCGCAAAGCCCTCGGCGTCGGCATCATATTCGCCTCTGTCGTACGCCGCGCTCTCTTTCCGGACGGTCGGCTGATAGAGTACCTGCGGCAGCTCTACGCCCTGTGCGTTCACCTCGTTTGCGAATTCCACGAGCCTTGCCTTCTGCATCTCGGCATTGGTCTGCATAATTTCGGTGGCTTCCTGTTCTATCATCAGCTGCGTCATGGAAGACAGCTCGTTGATGCCCATGTCTTCGAGGTCGGCACCGATTATATACACATAAAAAGCCCATGTGTCACTCTGCGGATACTGGCTCATGGCGTTGATCTTTGCGGATTTTTCCGTCTGCGTCGGAGCCATTTCCAGCAGTTTCTCATCCGTCATCTCGACCGGTTTCCACACGCCGTACCTGGCCTGGTAATAGACATATCCGGCCACGGCCAGCGCGGCAAGCAGTATAACGGCAAGGATAATGAGAAGGACCTTTTTCCAGGCCTTCATCTTTTTATGCTTTCTCGGTTTATACCATTTCTTTTCCTTCATATCTGACCTCCCAGAACGCTACGGCTGAAGCCGCGGCCACGTTCAGTGAATCCACTCCGTGCCACATGGGAATCTTTACCGTGTAGTCGCAGTTGCCGATGGTATCCTTCTTCAGCCCGTCACCCTCTGTTCCCAGAACGAGCGCGAGTTTTTCTTCCTTTTTCAGCCTTTCGTCATCTATGCGGATGGAGTCGTCGCTCAGGGCCAGCGCCGCTGTCCGGAAGCCCAGCTCCTTCACGCTTTCCACGCTGTCTATAATGGCCCACGGCACCTGAAACACCGTTCCCATGGACACACGAACGGCCCGCCGGTACAGCGCATCGCAGCTGCCTTTGGTTATCAGAACGGCATCTATCCCGAGCGCCGCAGCCGAGCGGAAGATGGCCCCCAGATTTGTCGGGTTCATCACTTCCTCCAGCACGGCGATTCTATGTGCCCCTTCGCAGATGTCCCGGGCATTGGCCAGCGACTTCCTCTTCATCGCGCAGAGGACGCCTCGCGTCAGTTGGAAGCCTGTTATCTGCTCCAGCACCGGCAGTTCCGCCACGTATACGGGGATGTCCCCGCATCTCGCGATTACGTTCGCGGCCGCGCCGGCAACGTGCTTCTCTTCCATCAGCATCGAAACCGGTTCGAAGCCTGCATCCAGTGCCCGCTCTATAACATTCGGGCTTTCGGCTATGAAGAGGGAATCCCCCTTCTGCGGGTGGAAGATTTCTCTTTCCGTCAGCCTGGCGAAAGCGTCAAGCCTTGTATCGTTTATGTCCTCAATTTTTATTGTCACGCTTAACTACCGAATCTCTGAATGAACTCGTCTTCCGAAAGGATCGGTATTCCGAGTTCCTTTGCCTTTCTGTTTTTGGATGACGCCGATGCGGGGTCGTTGTTCACCAGGAAGTCCGTCTTCGAAGAAACGCTTCCGGCCACTTTGCCCCCCTGCGCTTCGACGTATGCCTTGAATGCGTCACGGTTTTTAAAGCTGTGAACATCGCCGGTAATCACGAATCCGAGTCCTTTGCATTTCCCCTCGGTTGCTCCGCTGCTTTGAACATCGCGGATGCTGAGCACGGCGAGCAGTTTTTCAAACACATCCCGGTTCTTCTCGTCGGCATACCAGTCGCCAATGGATTTTGACTTCTCCGGGCCGATTCCTTCCACATCCTCAAAGCCTTCTCCGCTGCGAAGCTTCCCCAGCATGCCCTGCCAGGAGCATGTGTTCACGATTTTTTTCGCGGCATCCGTGCCGATGAGCGGGATACAGAGGGCGTTCACAAGTTTAACGGGATCTGCATCCCGGCTTTTTTCTATGGCCGCCATCATGTTCTCGCAGGACTTCTCTCCGTAGCCGTCCATTGTCTTGATCCGGTCGGCAAATTTTGCCAGAGAGAAGATGTCGGAAAAGTCTTTTATAAAGCCGGCATTGATAAAATCTCTGAGCGTCTCGATGGAAATCCCGTCGATGTCCAGCCCCGTTCTACCGGCGAATCGGGCAAACTTCATCAGGTTCTTCGCGGCGCAGTCGGCATTTGTGCAGCGAAGAGTCTTTGTTCCGCTTGCGCTTTCGCTAACCTCTGTAGTATGGCCGCAAACCGGGCATGTCTTCGGAATTTCATAGGTTCCTTCTTTTTCAATGACACCGACGCATTTCGGAATTATCTTGTTTGCCTTTATGATTTTGAGCCTGGTTTTCCCGTTTTCTCCCATTCCCAGGCGTTCCAGTTCGCTGATGTTGCACAGTGAGGCTCTCGATACCGTAGTTCCTTCGAGCTGTACCGGTTCAAACACCGCCACCGGCGTTATCGAGGATGCTGCGCAGCTCCATTCGATGTGGTCAAGAGTGGAAACCGCTGCCTCATCCTGCCATTTGAAGGCGAGGCCCGCCCTGGTGGCGTGGTGCCCGGTTACGCTGCCCGTGGAAGCATAGTCCGTATCGTCGTAGGTAATCACAAGTCCGTCCACGGGGATCAGCATGTTTCCGCTTTCCACGCGGGCCGTCCATCTCTCAACGACTTCCGGCAGATGCTCCGCATCGGTCTTTTCGTAATCCACCGTTGTAAAGCCCTGCTGCTTCAGGCGGTTCATGCGCTCGCCCCACGAGACGATATTCTCCTCCGTGTATACCAGCGTAAAGGCGTTGAAAGTCAGATTTCTCTCTTTGACCTTGTCTATGTTCTTGGCATCGAGCGAAAGCGTGCCGGAAGCTAAGTTCCTCGGATTGGCATACTTTTCATCCTCGTCCTCCGCCGCCGCGTTGATAGCCTCAAAATCCGGATAGGAGATTGTCGCCTCGCCGCGGACCACAAGATGCCCTTTATAATCCAAAGTGAGCGGAAAGCCTTTTATGGCATTTTTCATGTAGCTTATGTTGCTTCCCGTTGTGCCGTTCCCCCTCGTGAGAATCCTCACGAGCTTTCCGTCATCATAGGTAAGCACAAGCGTCAGCCCGTCCAGCTTCCAGCTGATCCATATCGGCATGTCTCCGGCCCACTTCTGCAGGTCTTCCACTTTCTTTGTTTTGGCCAGGGACAGGGCAGGGAACTCGTGCAGCTCCTTTTCCCCTCCGCTTTCCGTCTCCGAGTCGCTCACTCTCTGCGTGGGGCTGTCACTCAGAACGATGCCTGTCTCTTCTTCCAGCCTTGTCAGTTCGTCAAAGCCGGCGTCCCATTCGAAGTTGCTCATGATTTCCTCGCGACCCCCGTAATAGGCTTCAGATGCCGCATTCAGTTTTTCAACCAGTTCGATTATTCTCTCTTTTTTGTCCATAACAGCCCTTCGAATCCGTATAAAATCTTTATGTTATTATACCATATCCGTATAAATGCGAAAAGACTCTCCGTTTGGGAGAGTCTTTTCTTTCCTGTTTATTATACCAGTTCGATAACTGCGGTCTCAGCAGCATCGCCGCGGCGGGTGCCGAGGCGGGTAACGCGGGTGTAGCCGCCGTTACGCTCTGCATACTTCGGAGCAATTTCATCGAAAACTTTCTTGGCAACGTCTTCACGGGTAATGAAGGCGAGAGCCTGGCGATAAGCATCCAGATTCTTTTCCTTGCCAAGGGTGATCATTTTCTCAGCCAGAGGAGCAATTTCCTTTGCGCGAGCAAGGGTAGTCTCCATACGGCCTTTATCCAGGAAATCGGTAACCTGCTGGCGAAGCATAGCTTTGCGCTGAGCGGTGGTCTTGCCGAGTTTTCTTGTTCCGGGCATTTCGTTTATCCTCCTTCTGTCAGCTTACTGGTCATCTTCAGCCAGTCCAAGACCCATGGCCTGAAGCTTCTGCTTCACTTCTTCAAGGGACTTGCGGCCGAGATTGCGGACCTTAATCATTTCGTCTTCCGTCTTATTGACCAGGTCTGCGACAGTGTTAATATTTGCGCGCTTAAGGCAATTGAAGCTTCTCACGGAAAGATCAAGCTCTTCAATGGTCATGTTGAGCATTGTTACGGGCTGTTCGACAACAGGCGTCGTAATCGTGGAGCCTTCCTCCATTTCGTTGTCGGAGAGATCCGTGAAAACTTTGAAGTGGTCGCGAAGAATTCTTGCGCCGTAGCTCAGGGCTTCCTTCGCGGAAATGGTCTTGTCCGTCCACACTTCTATGGTCAGTTTGTCATAGTCCGTCTGGTTTCCGACACGGGTATTTTCCACCGTGTAGTTCACTTTCAGAACCGGAGTGTAGATGGCGTCGACCGGGATGGTGCCGATAGGCATTGAAGCATCCTTGTTCTTGTCAGAGGATACATATCCTCTGCCCTGATTGATTACGAGTTCCATGCTTAAGGAACCGCTCTCGTTCAGATGTGCAATGACCTGCTCGGGATTGATGATTTCAACATCCGCATCGGCCTTGATGTCGCCGGCTGTGACAACACCTTCGCCGTTGGCTTCTATGTAGACCGTCTTGGGGCCTTCACAGTAAAGCATCGGAATAATGCTCTTGACATTGAGCACTATTTCGGTAACATCTTCGACCACACCGGGAATTGTCGTGAATTCATGCTGAACTCCCGCAATTCGGATGTTGGTCACAGCGTAACCGGGGAGGGAGGACAGGAGAACACGGCGCAGGGAGTTACCCAGCGTTGTACCGTATCCGCGCTCCAGGGGCTCTACTACGAATTTACCATAAGAATTGTCGGCCATCGGCTCGAAGCATTCTATATGCGGCATGTCGAAATTTATCTTGTTAGCATCAGCCATTAAATAAAAACCCTCCTGTTATAATTTCGCGCCAAAAGGCGCACGCATGTATAATATTTTCTCGAGGGTGTATCTTACTTTGAATACAACTCTACTATCAGGTGTTCCTCGATTGGGAGATCGATGTCATCCCTTGCCGGAACTGCTATAACCTTTGCGAGGTTATTGTTCGCGTCATACTCAAGCCACTTCGGAGCGACGCGGAATGCGTTGGCTTCGATGTTTGCCTTAATCTTTTCAATGCTGCGGCTGCTGTCTTTGAGAGCAATGATCATGCCGGGCTTTACCTGGTAGCTGGGGATGTTAACCTTGCGGCCGTTAACGGTGATGTGGCCGTGGGAAACCATCTGGCGTGCCTCTGCGCGGCTCATTGCGAAACCGAGACGGTAGACAACATTGTCAAGACGGCTTTCAAGAATGGAGAGGAGG
>JAZUEY010000042.1:0-22376 GCA_045640405.1 Candidatus Limivicinus sp. | reverse complement strand
TGCCGCAGGCGTATTGTGCGGTATTGCCTTAGTTTTATTCTCTTACGTCGCCGAAGAAGTAGAGGGCCACGGTGGACGGCCCCGTGTGGGAGCCGATGGTCGTGCCGACCCAGTTGATTTCAACCTTCCCGTCCAGCTTCGGGAAACGGGATTCTATGATGTCGGCCACGGCACGTGCGTCCTCATAACAGGCGGAGTGGGAGATGTAGCACTTGCCGGAATAGTCCAGACCGTCGTCGGCGTGCTGCTCCATCCGCTTTTCGATTTCCTTGATGACGTTTGCCTTCTTGCGGATTTTCTCACGCGGCACGAGATGCCCCAGGGCATCCATGTTGAGCAAAGGGCAGATTTCCAGAATGCCCCCGAAAACGGCGGCCGCCTTGGAGATTCTCCCGCCGCGCACATAGGAACTGAGGTCGGTGGAGAAGAACCAGTGGTGTATCTTCAGCTTGTTTTCTTCAATCCAGGCGGCGAGTTCTTCGGCCGAAAGGCCCTCGTCGCGCTTGTCGGCAGCGGAAACGACCAGGAGACCGTAGCCCGAAGAGGCTCCGAGAGAATCCAGCACATATATTTTTCTTTCCGGGAAGGAATCCTGCAGGATGGCGGCGGCATTGCGGGCAGAATTGATGGTGCCCGAAAGGCCGGAGGAAAACGACACATGCACGATGTCTTTTCCTTCTTCCAGGAAGGGCGTCCAGAAAGCGACGTATTCCGAAACGTTCACCTGGCTGGTGCGCACATCCGCGCCCGAGCCGACTTTTTCATAGAACGCTTCGAAAGGATAGCTTTCGCCCAGATTGTCGGAATACTCCGTACCGTCAACGGCAAAGTGGAAAGGCACCCAGTGGATGTCCTTTTCGGCAAAATGCTCTTTTGTGAGGTCCGCAACGGACTCGCAGGAAAGAATGTATGCAGCCATTGTTCTTCTCCTTTTACATCTTCTCCGGTGCGCTTACGCCGATGACGGAAAGGGCATTTGCCAGAACCGCGCGGGTAATTGCCACCAGATAGAGACGTCCTTCGAGCAGGTCGGGCTCCTCGCCCTTGATGCGGCAGACCGTGTAGAACTTGTGGAAGCGGGTTGCCAGCTCGGTAACATAGGCATTGATGTGGGAAGGATCCTGGCTGACGGCCGAAATGCGGATTGTCTCCGGGAACAGGGCCAGCTGGCGGACGAGTTCCTTTTCCTCGGCCGTTGCAAGCAGGCCGAAGTCGACCTTATCGCCGGCCGGAACCGTATAGCCGGCCGCTGCCAGATTTTCCAGCATGGTGCAGATGCGTGCATGCGCATACTGCACATAGTATACGGGGTTTTCGCTGTCGGAGCGTTTGGCCAGCTCCAGGTCGAAGATGACCGGAGATTCCGGGCGGGAGTTGAAGAAGTATCTCGCGGCATCCACGGGAATGTCATCCAGGAGATTGCCGAGGGAAATCATCTTGCCGGTGCGCTTGGACATGCGCACCTCTTCCCCGTTGGACATCAGCTTGACGAGCTGCATCAGCACGATGTCCAGCCGGTTCGTACCGTCGAGGCCGAGTGCGTCCATGGCGCCTTTGAGACGGGCAACATGCCCGTGATGGTCCGCACCCCAGACGTTGATGACTTTATCAAAGCCGCGCACGGCGAATTTATTGCGGTGGTAGGCAATGTCCGAAGCAAAGTAGGTATAGAAGCCGTTGGCGCGGCGCAGAACATCGTCCTTCTCGCAGCCGTCCACAAGGGCCGTGGTCTTGAGCCAGAGGGCTCCGTCTTTTTCGTAGGTATAGCCGAGCTCCGTCAGCTTGTCGCAGGTGTCCTTTACAAAGCCGGACTCGTGCAGTTCGGATTCGAAGAACCAGCGGTCGTAGTTGATGCCGTAGCGCCGGAGATCTTCCTGCATTCTCGGGATGTTGTGCTCGAGGCCGAATCCGGCCATTTTTTCGCGGCGCTCCGCTTCATCCTTCTCCAGCCATTCGTCGCCGAATTCCTCGCGGAAAAGGGCCGCCAGCTCGCGGATGTCATCGCCCTGATAGCCGTCCTCCGGGAAGGCAACGGCGTCCTCGCCAAGAATCTGCTGCTTGTAGCGCGCATCGATGGACTGGGAGAACTTATCGATCTGGTTGCCCGCATCGTTGACATAGAATTCTCTGGATACGTCAAATCCGGCACGGGAAAGGACCTCGGCCAGAGCGTCGCCGAGCACGCCTCCGCGTGCATTGCCCATGTGCATGGGCCCCGTCGGGTTGGCGGAGACAAACTCCACCATCAGCTTCTTCCCTTCGCCGAGATTAATGCGGCCGTAATCGCCGCCGAGCTCGTCGATGCAGCGGAGCACGTCCTCCGTCCAGGAGGCGTTCAGGCGGAAGTTGATAAAGCCGGGCCCGGCAACTTCGCAGGAGGAAAACCAGGTTCCGTCCAGCTCAACGCGCTGTGCCAGCGCCTCCGCAATCGCTCTCGGGGCCATGTGAAAAGCTTTGGCTCCGGCCATCGCATGATTGGCGGCAAAATCTCCGTTGGCGGTGTCCTTCGGAATCTCCACCGTGCCGGAAAGCTCCACGCCTTCGGGCAGGACGCCGTCTTCGGCGGCCTTCTGGCAGGCTGCAATGAGTATTTCGTTTATTTTCTGTTTGGCTTCTGCTATAGGATTAAGCATTTGTTCTCTCTCCGCTTCTTTTAACATCTATGGTGAATCGGTTTTTGGCCACGGCTATGTGGTCCAGGTCTACCACGTAATCGATTTCGACGTTTCCGCCCTTTTCGTTGAAACTGTGGCTTATGCGGTTGGTCCGGATGCCGAGCGTTGCGCGCCCGTAAGGCGTATTGTAAAGGAAGGAACTCTTCTCCCCCTCTTTGAACACCATGCGGGAAGTGACGCTCCCGTCTCTGTCCACCACCACGCTGTCCGGCAGGACGAAAACGCTCGTCCGCGTGCCCTGCATGCCGGTTATCTCGCTTTCCATATAGGTCAGGCATGGGATGTTGTCATCCATCGTATAATGCCCGTCCGTAGTAAATTCGATGCTGTCGGCATTGTCGTTGTCATATCCCTGCACCGCGTGCATGTTTATTATTACATCCTGGAGCATACGCACCCTCCCTTCCGTTTTACTGTAACTGAATTATTATACTATCTGCCGGATTAATATTCAAGAATCGGGGCCGAACCGTCGTCCTCCGTCTTGGTGATGGACTTTATGACGGCCTTGTAGGAATAGCTGTCGCTTACCGCCACCGTGACTTCATCGCCGGCGTGCCGACCCAGAACCGCTTTGCCGAAAGGCGATTCGCGGCTGACGAGCCCCTTCATCGGGTCCACGCGGACGGTAGTCACCACCTGAATAATCTGGGTTTCATCGTCCTCGGGAATGGAGATTTCCACCTTGTCGAAAAGGCCGACCTCATCGGACGAGGAATTGTCTTTTATGACATGCGCGGTTTTAATCATTCCTTCGAGATAACGCTGGCGCGAACGGCTGTGGTTCTGCGCCTGCTTGGCCGCCTTGTATTCATAGTTCTCCGAAAGATCGCCGAAGGCGCGCGTGCGCTTCACTTCTTCTATAATGGCCGGCCACTCCGCACGGAGCTTGTCCAGCTCGGCCTGCATTTTTTCGATATCGACTTTTGTCAGTTCATCATGCATAAATTTCAGTTGTTTTCCTTCGCTGTATTTAATGATGCAATAAGCATCCTTTTAATCTCTTCTGCTAGAGATATTAAATCATCATAATTATATTCAATAAGCTTTGTTCTTTTCAAAAGGGTAAGCCAGTACAGGCTTTCTCCCGTTTCTTTCAGTGAAATATGTAATTTGGAAACAAAATCCGCTTTACTGTTGCCGTACACTGCTTCATTGAGATTGGCTCCGATGCTTGTAGCTGAACGAAGCAACTGTTTTGCAACCGTCGTATCCATTCTGGTTTTAGAAAACTCCTCATAGAACAATACAATTTGTGTCGCGAAATCGAGAGATTTTTCAAGTAACGGACTGTTCATTTTATTCACCCCAGAGCGAATAATACCCCATAACATTTTAAGATTCAATGTTTTTCACATTCTTCTCTATTCTCTCTTATCTCTTCTCTGGAAACGGCAATTTGCATAGTGAAAAGAGAAGCAGAGAAGAAAGAAAAGATAAGAGTACAAAAAGAAACGTCAACATTCTTGCGAATATTGCCGTTTCTTTTTGGTGCCGGTGGTCGGACTCGAACCGACACGTAATAAACTTACGAGGGATTTTAAGTCCCTTGTGTCTACCATTCCACCACACCGGCGTTAACTGTTATAATTTAACACTACGGGCAAAAAGTGTCAATTGAAAAACTTTGAACGCATTGTTATAATTACCGTATGAATTTGCTCATGAAACTGGGTAAAAAGAAAACATTGCGCTATCTGCTTATCATCCTTGCCGTCATCCTGGCCGGCATCGCTTCCGCCTTGCTGAGCCGGGTCGTCATCCCCTCGGATGTCGACAAAATGATAAGCCTTTACACCCGCAACAAGCCGGGTGCCGAAATCACGGTAGCCTACATATCGCCGGACGGGGCGGAAATCCGCGCCTTCGGCCATAACGGAAAGGAAATCGACGTTCCCGAAAGAGAATACGAAATCGGCTCCGTCACCAAGACCTTTACCGGGGCGCTGGTTGCCAATGCCGTTTCGCAGGGGCGAATTTCGCTGGACACGGTGCTCGGCGATGTTCTCCCCCTCCCCTCCGGTGCCTACAACCCGACCGTCCGGGAAATCGTCACGCACACCTCGGCCTATTCGAATCACGAGCCCGTCAAATACGGCAAAAAATCAAACCCCGCCAGCGGCATAACGGACTTTGATGTTCTCTACGACATGGCCAATTTTGAGCCGGATTCCGAGCCGCCGTATATCTACTCGTATTCCGACTTTGGCTCGGCCGTGGCCGGTATCATGCTGGGCGACGTTTACGGGAAGGACTACTACACGCTGCTGAATGACTTTGTCCATCTGGAACTGGGCCTGAAGAACACGCATGTCACCATCAGCCGGCCGGCGGCAAACGAGCTGCGCTGGCTTCCCACGGATGCCTATATCGCTTCTTCCGGTCTGACGAGCACGATTACCGACATGGTATCCTATACCCGCATGGTCCTCAACGGCGGCATCGACAGTCTGGACAATGCCATCAAGCCCCTGAAGGAAGTCAATGCCGACACCAGCGTAGCCTATTTCTGGGGAATCGACAATGCTACCGGAACGGCAAGCCACAGCGGAGAAACCGCGCATTACGCCAGCCAGATTCTGCTGGACAAAAACAACGGCTGTGCCGTTGTGGTTCTATCAAATTACGGAAATGACGAATACGGTTCCGTACCGCAGATTGCACGGGCCGTACTGGAGGCACATGGACAATATTGAAACTCTGAAAAAAGAATGCTCGCAGTGCCGCAGATGCTCTCTTTGCGAAACCAGGCACAACGTGGTCTTCGGTGACGGCAACGAAAGTGCCGACATCGTCTTCATCGGTGAAGGCCCCGGCGAAAACGAAGATCTGCAGGGTCTCCCCTTTGTCGGTCGTGCCGGCAAACTGCTGGATGACATGCTCGAGCTCATAGGGCTGGACCGGACCAAGGTCTATATCTGCAACATGGTCAAGTGCCGTCCCCCGCAGAACCGCGATCCTCTGCCCGCCGAACGCGAGGCCTGTTCCGAATGGCTCGACAGGCAGCTGGCCCTGATTGACCCAAAGGTCGTCATCTGCGTGGGCCGCATCGCCGCGATGAGCCTGATCAGCCCGGACTTCAAGATTACCCAGCAGCACGGCCAGTGGTTCGATGTGAACGGGCGAAAATACATGGCCGTCTATCACCCGGCCGCCCTTCTGCGCGACCCCTATAAAAAGCCCGACACCTTTGCCGACTTTCAGAAAATCCGCAAGGAACTGCAGGCATAAAAAGAGCTCTCCGAATGACCGGAGAGCTCTTTTTATATGCGGTTTTCATCAGAATCCCATCACATACAGGCAGAAATACGCCGTCGGGATAGAGAACATCAGGCTGTCCGCCCTGTCAAACATGCCGCCGTGACCCGGAATCAGATTGCCGAAGTCCTTGACGCCGATGTATCGTTTCAGCAGCGACTCCGCCAAATCGCCAATCTGGCCGAGAGAAGAAGACACCAGCGCCGTAATCAGGCAGATAGGCAGCGGCATCTTGAGAATCAGCCAGCAGAGAAGGCCGCCGACCAGAGAGAAAGCGGCACCGATAAGCGAACCCTCCACCGTCTTGTTGGGGGAAACTTTCGGGGCAAGCTTGTGCTTGCCGAACTTCATCCCGCCGAAAAGGGCAAATGCGTCACACATCCAGGTGGAAAAGCAGGCCAGAAGAATCGTCTGCAGCCATCTGTCCGATACGGAGATAATCATCATCATTGCAAACGGCAGGCAGGGATAGGCCAGCGCCGAAACCGTATAGATGGCGCCCTGCCCGGATACGTCCTCATGCAGGATACCGGAGAAAAGCGCCATGAAAACGGCAAACACCGTCCAGGCCAGGTAGGCCATCATGCCGCAGTGCGTAATCGTCAGCACGGCCATGGTGGCTATGAAGGCAAACAGCACCCAGCGCGTAATCGTGATGCCAATGCCTTTAAGGCATTTGGCATATTCGTACACGCAGAGGCAGCCGCACACGCCGAAAAACACCACGCGGGAAATCTCCCAGGGCATGCAGGCCGCGATGATTGCCAGTAATACAACAACCGAAAGAACTCTCGTCTTCATGCCGGCTCGTAGGATTTTGAAATCTCAATGCCTTCGGCATTGTACTCGATGTCTTCCATAATCTGTCTGTCCACCTTGCTGAGCTTTTTCACGATGATTCCCTCGCCCTTTACAACGAAGACCCAGATTTTGTAACCCGGATTCTCCGGGTCGTCCTTCCGGTAGACTCCGGTTTCGTTCAGACGGCAGAATTTGGCTCTGCCCTCGGCCGTATCCAGAAGGTCTCCTTCATCCTTATCATAAAAAAGTTCATCCTTCAGGGCTTCTTTTTTGAAGGCATTCCATTCTTCGGCGGAACCGTTAAAAGCATTGTCGACATCTTTTGGTTGAATCACGAAATTGAGCTCCTCTTTTTCTCATTTTATACAAAAATACTATAACATTTATACAAATTTTATTCAACCTATCTTTCCTTTGCTTGAAATTTCATGTCCTTCGTTTATAATTGACTCACCTCTTGTTGAAGGGAGATTTGCTATGAAGAACATGACGAGAGTTGCTCTCGTAACCTCCGGAGGCGACTGCCAGGGTCTGAATGCGGCCATTCGCGGCGTCGGCAAGGCTCTTTTTGAGCGCATCGGAGCCAATAATCTTGAAATATTCGGTATGAAAGACGGATACCGCGGTCTTATCGACTGCGATTACGAATTCATGCCGCCCAGCGCCTTTTCCGGCATCCTTACGCAGGGAGGAACGATTCTCGGCACTTCCCGCCAGGCCTACATTCCCGGAAAGGACATCGTAGATGAAGAAGGCAACAGCCTCATTCCTGCCATGAAGGACACCTACAACCGTCTCAACCTTGACTGCCTTGTCATCATGGGCGGAAACGGAACCCAGAAGAGTGCCAAGCTGATTTCCGATTACGGGATGAACGTCGTCACCCTGCCCAAGACAATAGACAACGATATTTACGGCACGGATTTCACTTTCGGCTTCCAGAGTGCCGTTGACATTGCCACACAGGTTATCGACTATGTGCACAGCACTGCCCAGTCTCACAGCCGTGTTTTCGTGGTTGAAATCATGGGGCGTGATGCCGGCTGGCTGACGCTCTATTCCGGTGTTGGCTCCGGTGCCGACATCATTCTCATTCCGGAAATACCTTACGACATAAACAACATTGTGGAAATGATAGAGCACCGCAAGGAGAGCGGCAAAAGCTTCACCATCATCGCCTGCTCCGAGGGTGCTGTCGAAAAGGGTGACGCTCTGCTTTCGGAGGAAGAGTCCAGAAAGAAGAGAGAGTCGGCCGACTATCCTACGGTTTCCTACAAACTTGCGGACGAAATCAAAAAAGCCACCGGCCAGGAATGCCGGGTGGTCGTCCCCGGCCACTATCAGAGAGGCGGTCCTCCCTGCCCCTATGACAGAGTCCTGGCAACCCGCTTCGGTGCCGCTGCCGCCGACCTGATTGTCAATAAGCAGTACAACCGCATGGTCGCCCTGCAGGACGGGGAGATTACCTCCATCCCGCTCGACGAGGCTGCATCCCAGACGAAGTTCCTGCCTGTCGACCACCCGATGATCAAGGTGGCCAGAGACATCGGCATCGCCTTCGGCGACTGAACCAAACACAGAATAATCCCGCCATGAAAAATGGCGGGATTTTTTCTCACTTGCCGAGCATCTCGATGATGACTTTTATTAAGAATATGGCCAGAACGCCTATCATAATCGGCCGGACGACTTTGGCACCCTTCCCGGTAAAGGTCCTGGCACCGAGATAGCTCCCCGCAATGCTGAAAGCCCCGGCGGCAAGCCCCAGCGGAATCCATGTGTTTCCGCTTCGCAGAAACACGAACAGTGCGGAAAGGTTGCTTGCCAGATTGATGATGTTCTTGGTGCCGTTTGCCTCCTGCAGTTTCATGTGCACGACCGAAGTGAGCAGAACCAGCAGAAAGGTTCCGGTTCCCGGGCCGTAGAAGCCGTCATACATGCCTATGAAAAAGGCAATGAGGAAAGCCAGCAGCATTGTTTTGCCGAGCGGCAGAGGCTCTTTTTCGGTGTCCAGTATCCGGTTTCTCAGAACCAGAACGGCTGTAACCGGTATGAGAACCAACAGAATGACTTTCAGGACCTTCTCATCGATCAGCAGCGAGAGATTGGCGCCGATTGCCGAGCCGCCCAAAGAAAAGGCGGCCGCCGGCAGGGCAATCTTCCAGGGGATGAAGCCCTCTTTCGCATACTTTATTGCCGACGCGGTAGACCCCATTGACGAGCTCATTTTATTCGTGGCAATGGCGTTGTGGGCCGGCAGCCCCGCAATCAGGTAGGCCGGCAGCGATATCAGCCCGCCGCCGCCCGCAATAGCATCGACAAAGCCAGCCAGAAAAACGAACGGGCAGACTATCAGATATTTTATCAGCATGGGATTCATGGTTTCTCGGTTTTCGTTTGAAGTATCAGATTATATAAGGGTATCAGCCAGAGATAGAAGGCAAACAAAATCGCGCTCTTTCCGCCGCCTATCATCGCCAGCGGAACCGAGCAGGCAATGCACCAGGGCACCATCCCGGCAATGACGATAACGGTGTTTTCGATGTCGAGCATCTTGCGGGTTCTCTCCGCTTCGTCATCCCCGTAAAGCCCGTCCGAAAGCTGGCTTATCATAATGGAGCCCACCGTCTGGTTGCAGAAAATCATGCAGACCGCGGCCGACAGCAGAATCATGACGATAAAGCGGTTCGTCTTTTCTTTCAGGGCCAGCAGCTTCTCCGTTATGGAATCCAGCATCCCCGTGGCTCTGAAAATGCGGCCGTAGGTACCGGAAATCACCAGGATGCCGCACACCTCCAGCATCGAAACCAGGCCTCCGCCCGAAAGAAGGGCGGCCAGTTCCGGGTTTCCGGAGCGGTAGCCAAGCACGGCAGACTGCAGGCAGTCCCGCAGCCCCGCTTTCTGCACCGTTATGGCAATGATGACGGATACGAGAATGTCAATCGTCATGGAAAGCTTGATGCTGACGTGGCAAAACGGCAGAATGATCATCAAAATCGCCGGAACCAGGCAAATCCAGGAAAGCGCAAATTCTTCGGAGAGCTGCGCAAGAATACCGCTGTCCGTCCGATTGATGGGATATTGAAAAGAAATCAGGCCGTAAACAACGCAGGTAATAATAAAAGGCACAATAGAGGTCTTCAGCATCTCCCGGATGTTCCGGCGCATGTCCGTCTGCGTCAGAGACGCCACAAGATTGGAGGCGGAAGAGGCTGGGGAGCCTCTGTCCCCCACATAGATGCCCGAAAGGACAGCCCCCGCCACGGGAGCCACCGGTATTCCGCCCGCCTTGGCAATGCTCATCACGATGACGCCGGCCGTCGCCGCCACGCCGAAGCTCGTCCCTATGGCAAAGGATATTGCCGCATTGATGAGAAAGGCCGCGAGGATAAACAGAGACGGCGGCATAGAAGCCACGCCGATGCTGACGAAATAGGCTATCGTCCCGCTCAGCCTCCAGAGACCCGTCAGACATCCGATGAGCAGCAGCACGCCGATGACGATAAAAGAATCGTGCAGACTGTCGACTGCCATTTTTAGAATGCTCCGGATGCTGTTTCCCTGCCGGTAGGCAAGATACGAAAACAGCAGCATGCCAAGCCCCAGAGGGAAAAGCATGCTGATGTTCAGAACAAGCGATAACGCAATGAAAAATATGAAGATGGCAAACGCGGCAAGCGGGCTCACTTTTATTTTTCGCCTATCTGGCAGCTGCGCATGGTCTCAAGAGCTGCCGCGTGCTTCTCGGGCGTAACACCCGCGCAGCAGGAAGCATCCGTATAAATCGGGAGTTCCGGAGCGAAGGCTTTTATCACCAGGGCGTTGGAAACAACGCAGATGTCGGTGCAAAGCCCTATAACGGTGACCGATTCCAGTTCACCGGCCCTGTACAGACCGCCGACATATTCTGCCAGTTCAACGCTGCCGAAGCTTGGCTTGTCAAAGACCTTGCAGGCATGCTCCAGCCGGAAGCTCTCCAGCTCCGGAATGAGCTGCCAGCCGGCCGTATCCTTTATGCAGTGGGCAACGGGCAGGTTTCTGCCTTCCTGAGTATTTAGATAATCCTCGAAATGCGTGTCTCTTGTAAAGATGACCTCACCGTCGAAAGACTTTACTTTATCCACAACGTTTCCGGTTATCTTCACCGCTTCAGGGGTGCCGAGAGCCCCGTCGACAAAGTCTTTCTGCATATCGATTACAAGCAGCAGGTTTAACATTTGCAAAACCTCCAAAATGTTTTTCTGTATTATAGCACAAACGGCGTTCAATAAAACAATCTTTTCCGTAGCAAAAAACTTTCCGTCATGGTATTATTCTGTCATGAAAAAAAGACTGAAAATCATTTTATTCCTTTGTCCGGTTCTGCTGGCCTGTCTTCTTTCCGCCTGCGGCAAAAAAGAGGAGCCTGTGGACCCGCATGCCGGCCAGGTCCGGGTTTATGACGGCTACGATTACGTCTGGATGACGCCGCTGGAAGGTGTGGAACGAAGTGCCTTCACGGTGGAAGATTTTGAAATGCAGGGCGATACTCCCGTCTATGCCGGTAATGACTATACGGTGGAAAAAGGCATCGACGTCTCCGAGCATCAGCTGAACATCGACTGGAATGCGGTCGGAAATGCGGGCCTTGATTTTGCCTATATCCGCTGCGGCCGCCGGGGCTATACCGAAGGCGGTCTGTACGAAGACGAGTATTTCCGTGCAAACATGCAGGGAGCCAAAAACGCCGGCCTCAAAATCGGCGTCTACTTTGCCACACAGGCCACCAACGTGGCGGAGGCTATAGAAGAGGCCGAATTCGTCATCGACCTGCTTAAAGAATACAGCATAGACCTTCCCGTTGCCTATGACTGGGAAAGGATGTTTACGGATGAGGCCCGCGCCGAGAATCTCGACGTCACCACGATGACGGACTGTGCCGTGGCCTTCTGCGGTACCCTGAAAAATGCGGGTTACGAGCCGTGCATGTATTATAACCGCACTATCGGGTACTACCGGTATGACCTGACCAGGCTCACGGATTACACCGTCTGGTTCTCCCTGCCTGTTACCCCTCCCGATGTCACGTTCCCCAGTTTCCTTTACAAAACCGACATCTGGCAGTACTCTATCAGCGGCTCGGTTCCGGGCGTTCCCACCGAAGTCGACCTAGATTATATTTTCACGCCAATTAAATAGAAAAAGATTGACAACGCTTTAGCGGTTTGTTATTATAGTCGGGCTGGTGAGATGCTGGTGTAGCTCAGTTGGTAGAGCAGCTGATTTGTAATCAGCAGGTCGGGGGTTCGAGTCCGTCCACCAGCTCCAGATGAATATGGGGGAATTCCCGA
Organism: Candidatus Limivicinus sp.; assembly: GCA_045640405.1. Classification (GTDB taxonomy): domain Bacteria; phylum Bacillota; class Clostridia; order Oscillospirales; family Oscillospiraceae; genus Limivicinus. The sequence continues at coordinate 10,312 of JAZUEY010000042.1, read as the reverse complement.
GTGGCCAAAGGGGACAGACTGTAAATCTGCTGGCGATGCCTTCGATGGTTCGAATCCATCTTCCCCCACTTTAAATACTAAACCATTATGGTTTAGTATTTTTTTATAATGGATTCGAATCCGAGCGGTAGTGAATGACATGCCGGGGGCATGTCAGAGCCGCGAGGCGGCCCGACCGTAGTCGGGCGAATCCATCTTCCCCCACTTAATTCTGAATCGTTCTGCGGTTCAGGTTTTTTTTATACAAAAAACCTCGTTCCCGGGAACGAGGTTTTCTGTTTATTCACTTCGGATAGTTATTGTTTCGATAACCGGCTGCTGTTCGGGGAGAATGGTACCGTTTGCGTCAACAGGCTCGGCACTTTCACAGATGGCATCCACAATCTCGATTCCCTCCGTAACACGGCCGAAAGCCGCATACTGCCCGTCCAGCGAAGGATAGTCCTTATGCATGATGAAGAACTGGCTGCTGGCACTGTCATAGCTTTGGGACCGGGCAAAGGATATCGTTCCTCTGGTGTGGTTAAGCGGGTTCCTGACGCCGTTGGCTGCAAATTCCCCTTTCAGATCTTCGCTGTAGCCTCCGGTCCCGTTACCGTTCGGGTCTCCGCCCTGCATCATGAAGCCTTCTATGATGCGGTGGAAGGTCAAGCCGTTATAAAAGCCGCTTTCGGCCAGCATCGTGAAGCGCTCCACCGAAAGAGGAGCATATTGCGGCTCCAGCTTCACGGTAATGGTACCGTAGTCTTTGATAACGATATCGGCATAAATACTCTCGCCGCTTTCGGCAGGAACAGCGGACTGCGCCGGTGTCTTTGCCGGCAGCAGCTTCAGGATTACCGCCAGTGCCATGACAAGCAGCAGAACGACAATCAGCACCGGCAGAAAGCTTTTTTTATTGGTTTCTTTCATGGTTCTTCCTTTCAGGCAAAGCTCACTTTGCGGAGTTTCTTCTTCTCAGCCACTTGCCCAGCTCGAATACCGGGAAGGTGGAAAGCGCCAGACCGACGGAAATGAGAAGTTCGTCTGCGGAGAAGGTCCCCGGCTCTATGCCGAAAACGCTCTGCAGACCGGGCATGTAAATGGCCGCCAGGGTAAGGAGCGTCGTGACGCAGAAAGCGCCGAACAGCCACCAGTTGAAGTTTTTAAACATTCCCTTGGAGAAAACGGAGCCCTGTCTTGAGCGCATGTTGACCGCGCACATCATTTCCGCAAAGTTAACGGTCAGAAAAGCCATTGCCATTGAGTTTTGCGGGTTGGCCGGGTCAAGGGCCTTGCCGATAAAGAAGGCTGCGAGCTCGATGATGGCTATGTATATTCCCTGCCATATCATGTCGAATCCGGCACCGTTTGAGAAGATGCCGTCGGTCGAAGGCCGGGGTTTTCGCTTCATCAGGTCCCCTTCGGCCTTTTCCATACCGAGGGAAAGCCCCGGGAGGGAGTCCGTAACCATGTTTATCCAGAGAAGATGCACGGGTGAAAGAATTGTGAAGTTAAACAGTGAAGCGATGAACATGATGATAACTTCGCTCATGTTCGTGGAAAGCTGGAACTGCAGTACCTTGCAGACGTTGTCGTAAATCTTTCTGCCTTCCTCCACCGCGTTGACGATTGTGGCAAAATTATCGTCCGCCAGCACCATATCGGCCACAGATTTGGTTACATCGGTACCGGTTATCCCCATTCCTATGCCTATATCTGCCGCTTTGATAGAGGGCGCGTCGTTCACGCCGTCTCCTGTCATCGCCGTGACACAGCCGAGAGCTTTCCAGGTCTTAACGATTCTCGTCTTATGCTCCGGCTGGACGCGGGCATATACCGAATACTTCGGCACTTCCGTCAGGAGCTCTTCGTCGGTATACTTATCCAGTTCGGAGCCGAGAATCGCTTCGGAATCTTCTTTAATAATGCCGAGGTCTCTGCCTATGGCCACGGCGGTATCCTTGTGGTCGCCGGTTATCATAATCGGCCGGATTCCCGCCTGACGGCATTCCTCGATGGCCGCGTAGACCTCCGGTCTGCACGGGTCAATCATGCCGAGAAAGCCTATGAAAATCAGATTCTGTTCAAGATTATCCGGTTCAAAAGAGCTGGGAACGGCATCGTATTCCCTATAGGCGGCGCCGAGGACGCGGAGAGCCCTGTCGGCAAAGGCCTTGACCTGGGACATTACATAGCTTTTATACTCGTCGGTAATGGGAATGACCTTGCCGTTGTCAAGGACATGCGTGCAGCGTGTAAGCAGCACTTCCACGGCACCCTTGGTATACTGAACGGTCTTCCCTTCTCCCGCGTGGACCGTAGACATCATTTTGCGTTCGGAATCAAACGGAGCCTCGCCGATTCTCTTTTCCTGCTCATCCAGAACGTCCTTATACAGGCGCAGGTCGTGCGCGTGATTGACAAGGGCGTTTTCGGTGGGTTCGCCGGTTGCCTCGTGCATGCCGACCATTCTCTTGGAATCGGAGCACAGGGACATCGCTTTAGCAAGAAACATCGGATCCGTCGTGAAGGTATCCACAACGGTCATTCGGTTCTGTGTGAGCGTCCCGGTCTTGTCGGAGCAGATAATCTGCGTACAGCCGAGCGTTTCGACAGCCGTCAGCTTACGGATGAGAGCCTGCCGTTTGCTCATGGCCGTAACGCCGATAGAGAGAATAATCGTCACAACGGCCGGCAGACCTTCCGGGATGGCCGCCACGGCAAGAGCGATAGCCGCAATAAAGGTATTGAGCGAAGTCTCTCCCAGGAGCTTCCAGGAGAAAGGTTCACCCGAGAACACCATCGATTCGATGATGCCGACGGCGAAAACGACGATGCATATGCCGATGACCAGCTTTGTCAGGAAGTGGGAAAGCTCCGCCATCTTTTTCTGCAGCGGGGTCTGTTCCTGCTCGGCCTCGGAAAGCGCGTCGGCAATCTTGCCCATCTCGGTGGACATGCCGACGTCGGTAACAACGGCCGTACCGCGCCCGTAGACGACGGTGGAGCCGGAATAGAGCATGTTCTTTCTGTCGCCCAATGCGACGTCTTCCTGCCCGTCACGGCACATTAAAACATCCACAATCTTGCTCACCGGCACCGATTCGCCGGTAAGGGCGGCTTCTTCCGCCTTCAGAGAATGGGATTCCAGTATTCGGCAGTCCGCCGGTACCGCATCGCCGGCTTCCAGGACAACCACGTCCCCCACCACAACATCTTCGCTTTTAATGACGGTAACCTTGCCGTCGCGCATAATCTTGCTGGTGGCGGCCGTCATCTGCATCAGCGCTTCCATCGCCTGTTCCGACTTGCTCTCCTGGATAAGCGACATAACCGTGTTGATGATGACAACAACCAGAATGACCAGAACGTCCGCGAAATCGCTAATCTTGAAGCTGCCGTGCGCCTCTAAGACGGTGATGACGGCCTGAATCGCCGCAGCGGCAATCAGCATCATAATCATCGGGTCTGCCAGCGACTTGAAGAACTTTTTAATCAGCGGTTCCTTTTCCGCCTCTTTGAGCTTGTTCTTCCCGTTGGCTTCCAGTCTTTTGGCCGCTTCCTCGGAAGAAAGGCCTTCGGCGGATGTACCGAGTTCCTTCAGCACAGCCTCGGAATCTTCGAGATAAACCTTCATCTTTTTCTCCTTAAATCCATTAAAAAAGCTCAGGTATAGCCGTTGACTATACCTGAGTCTCACAATTCATCTAAACCAGGCCGCTTGGCCGGGGATGTTGATTTAGAAACGCAATGCGTCTGCTACTCCCTCAAGGGTGGTTTTATTATAAATTATTCTTCCGATTTGTCAAGAATATCGTGCCTGTCGGCATAGCCGGTAAGCATCAGCGTAAGGGCACCGTCTCCGGTTACGTTGCATGCCGTGCCGAAGGAATCCTGCAGGGCAAATATGGCCAGAATCAGGGCCGTTCCGGTTGCGTCGAAGCCGAGAACGCCGGTAACGAGACCGAGCGATGCCATTACGGTACCTCCGGGAACGCCGGGTGCACCGATGGCGAAGATACCGAGCAGCATACAGAACAGGAACATCGTTCCGAATGACGGCAGCTGGCCGTAGAGCATCTGGGAAATGGCCATGCAGAAGAACACTTCCGTCAGAACGCTGCCGCAGAGGTGGATGTTGGCAAAAAGAGGAATTCCGAAGTCCACCATGTCACGGCGGAGGACCTTGCTCTTTCTGGCACAGCTCAGGGCAACCGAGAGCGTGGCGGCCGAGCTCATCGTTCCCACGGCGGTGAGATAAGCCGGGCCGTAGTGCTTAACGACTTCCCAGGGGTTCTTTCCGGAATAGGCGCCCGCAACGAGATAAAGCACCGCCAGCCAGATGTAATGCCCGAGCATGACAATCAGGATAATCTGCAGGAAGGCCGGCAGCTGCTTTGTAATCATGCCTTCATAGCTGAGATTGCAGAAGGTCGTAAGGATGTAAAACGGCAGGACCGGAATCATAACCTTTTCCACGATTTTCAGAACGATGTTCTGGAACTCCTCCAGGAGATTCATCGTCATCGTGCTTTTTGTCCACACGGCGCCGAGGCCTATGAGCAGAGAGAAAGCCAAAGCGCTCATAACGCTCATAATCTGCGGAATGTTCAGCTCGAAAACGACAGCCGGCAGTTCGCGAAGGCCTTCGATGTCGTTCACGATGCTGAGCTTCGGGATGATGGCATAGCCGGCTCCGGTGCTCATGAATGCGGCCAGAATCGAGCTGACATAGGCCAGCACAACGGCAACACCCAGCATTTTGGAAGCGTTCTGCCCCATTCTCGTGATGGAGGGGGCAATGAAGCCGATAACAATCAGCGGAACGCAGAACATAATCAGCTGGCCGATTACATACTGCAGGGACACAACCACTTTCATGACTCCCTCGCCGACAATGCGGCCGAGAATGATTCCGACGGCGAGAGCCAGAAGCAGCCTGGCGGGGAGACTTGTCAGAAACTTTTTCATTTGTTTTCCTCCGGATAAATAAAAAGCCGGGAGTTTCAAACTCCCGGCAAAAAATTACAGAATAAACCGCCTGTTACAGAGCCTGAACCGAAAAAGCACGCGAAAGCCCACATGCGCAACATGCGCATGCGCTGCAACAGATGCAATTGCGGTTTTTGAGATGCAGCATCTTCGGCTCCTTCTGCAGGTGATACAATTACTATAGCATCAAATTCCTACTCTGTCAATAGGATTACAGTTCTCTTATCCGTGGTAACCTATGATGTCTCCGATTTTTGCAAAGAAGGATTTTACGGAGGTGACGACCTTTGTAACGTTGTCCACAAAGCCGGTAACTTTCGTCTTCGCGGTTGAAACCTTGGTCAGCGTATTCTGCACTTCCTGCACTCTCTTGAGGAGGGCATCGTCGTCCAGGCCTTCCAGGCTGCGGCAGAGCTCAATCAGCTTACTGATCTGCGCATCCGTCAGGGAGACGTTGTACTGCTTTGCGATTTCTATGATTTCGGCACGAATCTGGTCATCCGTCATCGTCTTCGTCTCTTCGAGCATGAGCTTCAGATCGTTGATGATATAGGTGGTGTCCATTTCGCCGAGCTGCTGCGCAAGGTCTCCGGTAATCGTGAGTTCCTGGGTCGCAACGAGCTTTGCCGTATCGTCGAGCTTTATGCCGGTGATATCCTCATAGGCCCAGAAAACGCCCGTAAGCGCCGCGGTACCGGAAACTTCAAAGGGTGCCGCCACAATAATCTTGGCATCCGTGATTCCGGCGGTGGCAAGCGCGGAGATATACATCTGCGGCGTACACCAGTTCACGTTGCTGGTGGATACGTCTATGCCGCTTCCGTCACCCGGCAAGGAAACATACACGCAGGAAATGGAACGGGAACCTATCAGTGCGGGATCTACGAACCCGGCCAGTTCCGCTCTTTCCCGGTCATTGGTCATGGTGAGCTCCGGCACCGAGTACCGCGAGATGCCGAACATGTTGTAAACGGAAGCTACCTGTTCTTCCGTGAGGTCCGCCCCAATGACGGCCCTTGCCGTCGAAGCGACAGAATCGCCGGCATAGGCACACACCGTGAGTGACACGAGGCATACGACGGCCAGAAGCATTGAAAGTATCTTTTTCATAAAAACATCACGCCTTTCTTAAGACAAACGGCATCTTAGCATAAAGGCGTGATGTTTTTATATCTAAATTGTTAATTAATGGCGACGATTTCCTTAACTTTTTCCGGCGGAAGCTTGCAGATTTTTCTGTCGTAGGTCACCAGCCCGTTCAGTTCATCCTCCACATCGCTCAGCTGCGTATAGATGGCGGCCGACAGGCCTTTTTCATAAGCTTCCCGGATTTCTTCGCTGTAGAGCCGTTTCAGAGCATTCTGCAGCTGGAGCGGCGTTTCATAGCCTTTGTAACCGAAATTCTTGTCATTAAAGCAGTGGCCCGCCACCCGGTGGTTGTAGCCGCCGAACTCGGAAAGGAGCACACACCGGCCCTTTTTATCCGGTCTGAAGCGGTATTTTCTGAAATACACGTGCTTCGATACGATGTCCCCCACACCCTGATCGTGCCAGCCGGAGGCGTGGTCAATCAGCCTGGTTCCGTCCAGGCTCCTGACGAAGCCGACCATTTCCTCACTGTCAAACTGGCCCCAGCCTTCGTTGAAGACGGTCCACAGGGCAATGCTCGGAACATTGTAGAGGTATTCTATCATTTCTCCGAGCTCTTTTTTGAAAGCCGCCCTGCCTTCGGCATTCCGCCTTGCGAAAAGGCCGTATTGGTTATCTTTCAGCTGGATGCCCGTAAACAGCGGGAAGATAACCGTCATGGCATTGTATTTCCCGCCGCCGTTTATCATGTCCTGCCAGACAATCATGCCCAGCTTATCGCAGTAGTAATACCAGCGCAGCGGCTCGATTTTAATATGCTTCCGGAGCACATTGAAGCCCAGTGATTTCGCCAGCCGGATGTCATAGAGCAGGGCATCGTCGTCCGGTGCCGTATACAGCCCGTCCGGCCAGTAGCCCTGGTCCAGAAGGCCGTTATGAAAGTACGGCCGGTTGTTCAGGAAAAGCCTTCTGATTCCCTTTTCGTCCGTTTCCACGGAGAACTTGCGCATGGCAAAATAGGAATCCACCCTGTCTTCTCCGCACTGCACGGAAAAATCATAGAGGAAAGGATTCTCCGGGCTCCATTCCGTAAAGCCCGGTATGGGAATCCTGGCCGGCAGAGGATAGCTCTCTCCGTTAAAGAAGGCGTCCGCTGCTTCCTTCCCTTCCGTGTCCGCAAGGATCTCGACAGCAGCCCCGTCAAAATCCGGTGTAATCCGGAGGCTTTTAATGTAGCTTTCCGGCACGGCTTCCAACCAGACCGTCTGCCAGATGCCGCTCTGCGGCGTATACCAGATGCCGCCGCGCTTCGTCTTCTGTTTGCCTCTCGTATGCCAGGAAGCGTCGGTATCGTCCGTCACCTTGACCACGATGACGGCCCGTCCGTCTTCAACGGCATCGGTAATGTCGGCCGTAAAGGGAAGATAGCCGCCCGTATGCCTGGCAACGCTGACTTCATTCACCCAGACCGACGCTTCGCAGTCCACCGCGCCGAAGTGCAGAAGCAGCCGCTTTCCGGAAAACGAGGCCGGAATTTGGATTTCCTTCCGGTACCAGAGCACATCCGTCGGCTTTGTCTTCCGTTCCAGGCCGCTCAGCTTCGTCTCCGGCGAAAAGGGTACGATAATCGTACTCCCGTAGACCGAAGGTCTGCGGGAGTTATCGGTAATATCAAATTCCCAGGCGCCGTTGAGGCACATCCAGTCTTCGCGCACCATCTGCGGGCGCGGATACTTGGAATGAGGAATTGCCATCAGAACATTCCGGGGAAACCGCCCATAGAGCCCTGGAGCTTGGACATGGCCTCGTTCGTCTTGTCGTCGGCAGCCTTCAGAGCCCCGTTGACAGCCGCGAGGATAAGGTCCTGCAGCATTTCGACATCGTCCTTGTCAACGACTTCGGGGTCGATTTCGATTTTGCTGAACTGTCTCGTTCCGGAAACGACCGCCTTGACGGCACCGCCGCCGGCCGTGAACTCATAGTCTGCACTCTCCAGCTCATTCTGCATCTTCAGGAAGTCCTGCTGCATTTTCTGAGCCTGCTTAATCATGTTTGCCTGGCTGGCACCGCCGCCGTAACCGCCGTAGCCGCCTTTAAATCCGCCTTTTGCCATTTTTCTATCTCCTTGAAAGTTAATTAACGAAACTCACTTCGCTGAACCGGTTCAGATCGTCCAGATTCAGTTTCTTCTGTTCCTTCGGCTGCAGTTCGGAAACTCTCACCGATATCGGTTTTCCGACGATTTCACTGCCTGCCTTGGTAAAGGCCTGCAGAACATCGCTTCTGTTGAACCGGCCCATCCAGAAAGACGGTTCCACCTGCAGAACCAGGGCATCGCCCTGAAGCTCTCCGATGACGACATCCGTGTTGTTCAGCTGGCGGCCGACATCAAACGGGACATCCGCCTTGACGGCCGAGCAGACATTGAACCAGAAGTCCGCCGCTTCACCCGTAGGCTCAGGGCTTCTCTCGGGTACTGTCGGAGGAGCTGCCGGCTCGGGGGCCGGGGCTTCTTTTGCCGGGCGTTCCGGCTTTACGACCGCTTCGCTCTTCGGTGCCGCACTGCGCGCAGGAGCCGGTACCCGAACAGCCGCCGGCTGCCAGGAACTGCACAGCTTTGCCAGGCAAAGTTCGGCCGAGACCTTGCCGACCGTGACGGCCGAAAGCGTCTTCGTGAGCTCATCCATGATTCCGAGCAGTTCGCCATTGTCCAGAGCCGAAGCAAAATCGGCCAGTTCGTTCCGGTCATATCCGCCGTATATGAGCTCGCCGGCCGTACGCGGCGCCAGCTTCGTCATCAGCACGTCTCTTGCGAGACCGCAGAGTTCCTTGATAACAACCGCCGGGTCCTTGCCGTCGTTCCACATGGTATCGAACAGCCCCAGAGCCTCTTCCGGATTCTTGTCCGCTATGCATTTGAACAGAGCGGTAATTCTTCGGTTTCCGGCAAGCCCCACGGCATTATATACTTCCTCAACCCCGATGTTCCCGGCATTCGAGCACTGGTCAAGCATCGAAAGCGCGTCGCGAACGGAGCCCTCTCCGAGACCGGCCAGCAGAGCCGCCGCATCTTCCGAAAGACGGATTCCCTCTTTCCCGGCTATTTCAAGCAGGTAGGCGGAAAGCCTCGGCAGAGGGATTCTCTTGAAGGTGTGTCTCTGGCATCGGGACAGAATCGTTGCCGGCACCTTCTGCAGCTCCGTCGTCGCCAGGACGAACATCAGATGCTCCGGAGGTTCCTCCAGAATCTTGAGCAGGGCATTGAAGGCGGGCGTTGAAAGCATATGAACTTCATCGATGATGTAAACGCGTTTTTTAACGCTGGCCGGCGAAAAGACGGCCTCGTCCCGCAGCGTGCGGACGTTGTCAACGCCGTTGTTCGAAGCAGCGTCCAGTTCCACGATGTCCAGAACCGACCCGTCGGCTATGCCGCGGCAGCTGTCGCACACACCGCAGGGATTCCCGTTCACGGGATGCTCGCAGTTGACGGCCTTGGCCAGAATTCTGGCGCAGGTGGTCTTGCCGGTTCCCCGGGTGCCTATGAAAATATAGGCGTGCGAAAGACGCCCGGATGCGACCTGGTTCTTCAGGGATTCGGTAATATGCTCCTGACCGATGACGTCCTCAAACGTCTGCGGCCTGTATTTTCTATATAAAGCCTGATACATACAAATAAAAAAACTGCACACCCGGCTCCGGATAACAATTCATAACCGTTACGCAGGCAGTTAGCTCAAATCCGGCTCCCTCGCGGCACACGAAATACACCGCTTAATGCTGCTCGGTTCCCCGCCTGACATGGTTCACGGGATTCCGTTGCGCAAGACCGGACTATCAACGCCACTTGCCTGTGGCAGACACTACAAATTGCACCCTCGGACGGGAATTCATCCCCGCTATAGCGGATTGCGAGTTACAGGGCACCGCTGGCTCCCCGACTAGTGCAGCTTTGTTATTTTACTATAATAAGTCGAGAATGGCAATAAAAAAGGATTCTGTGTTTACAATTGAGTTTTTTATGTTATAATCATAAAGCCTACGGGGTATTAGCTCAGCTGGGAGAGCGCAAGGTTCGCAATCTTGAGGTCAGGGGTTCGATCCCCCTATGCTCCACCAAATGTGTATTGGACGAACACCTACTTTTTCAACGGCGGTTTTGCCGTGAAAGTGTCCTTCTGATACGAATTACAAAAGCACCATCCTGGTTCATTCCAGGATGGTGCTTTTGCCATATCCGCACATTCGATTT
>JAZUEY010000041.1:0-3534 GCA_045640405.1 Candidatus Limivicinus sp. | reverse complement strand
GGCTTCCGCGATGGCGTTGTGCTCCTTGCGGGGGTCGATGACGAACAGAGCGCCGGGGAGCTTCTTCATGTCCTTGACGCCGCCGAGATATTTCTCGAGCTTGGCCATCTCGCCCATGAGCTTGATGACTTCCTTCTTGGGCAGCATATCGCAGGTGCCGTCTTCCTGCATTTTCTTGAGCTGCTCAAGGCGATCCACGCGGGTGCGCATGGTCTTGAAGTTGGTCAACATACCGCCGAGCCAGCGGGCGTTGACATAGTACATGCCGACGCGGGAGGCTTCCTCGCGGACAGCTTCCTGAGCCTGCTTCTTGGTGCCGACGAAGAGAATGGTCTTGCCCTGCTCGGACAGGCTGCGAACGAAGTCATAGGCTTCCTCGAGCTTTTTGACCGTCTTCTGAAGGTCGATGATGTAGATGCCGTTGCGCTCCATGTAGATGTACTCGGCCATCTTGGGGTTCCAGCGACGGGTCTGGTGACCGAAGTGGACGCCCGCTTCCAGGAGCTGTTTCATAGATACGACTGCCATTACGTTTTTTCCTCCTTATTTATTCCGTTTTTACCCTCCGGATGCTTCATCCTTACGACCGGCCTGCTTCCATGAGCAAACACAGGGTCGCGCGTCTGCATCCGTGCGTAATTGGCAAGCTGAATTATTATAGCAAAGGACAAGTTGTTTTGCAAGCTTTTTTTCTCAAAAAAACCTTATAACCAAAGCCTTTTGCGCTTTCCGCGGCGTATGCCGTGCTCGCCCTCGATGAGTATGATGTCCTCCCCGATGCGGGTAATACATTCCCAGGGCAAAATATAGTCCTCCTCATGCCCGAACAAGCCCAGAAAACGGCACGGCCCCGGCACGACCAGCGCCGTGATCCGTCCGTCCGGCGACTGATACTCCGCGTCACACACATAGCCGAGACGGCTTCCTGTTTTGATGTTGATGACCTCTTTGTAGCGAAAATCGGAAAATCTTCCCACCATATTGCATCCCTCCGACACATTCTATGTGTCTTCGACGGGATTTATGTTTTATCGTTTTACAATAAGTTTTTATTGACATTCATGTTTTCTTGTTGTATCATAATCCTGCCGGCGAACCAAAGGGGTGAACTGCAAAAGTAAGTTCGGGTTTGCAAGAGCAAGTTCCAGATGGATATAAGTCTTGCAAGAGTAAGTTCTGAGAAAAGAAGAAAACCGGAAGTAAGTTTTGCGAAATCAGGGCGCAGCAGAAATTCGGATTGCGAACTGGAAGTTACTATTGGAAAGGGTCTTGTCATACCGCACCGGCGGTAGTACAATCAAAGCAGATCAAATCTATGCGGTCAAAAAGGCGCAAGCTGCCCGGAGGTCGAAACTGCGGCAAAATTTTTGCAATAGCAGATTCCACCCCTGAAAGGACAGTATGGTGTCGTGGATAGCGGAAGGAATTCTGTTATCTCTGTTTCAGCAGAGCCGGCGTAAGATTGATCTCATTTGCGGGGATAAGCTTTTGGTGGAGCTTAACGAGAACATCCTCGCCGTGGATTGTGCTGAACAACTGGTGTGCTGACCGGTTGTTCAGCTTTTTTCTTGTGTAGGAATTGATGTGACTCATCATGAGGTCGATATCGGTCTGCGTGAGATGGTCGAATGAAGTTCCTTTGGGAAGGACACGACGGATCATTTCATGTGTGACCTCGCAGGCGCCCTTCTGATCGGAGCGTTGGGGATCGCAGAAGAAGATGCGTGTACGCAGCTCGCCGGTGGTCATGTCGCATTCAATGGATAACGGATCGGTGAATTCACTGCCTCTGTCGGTCAGAATGACCGGAAAGAGCGATTGAAAGACTTCTCTGCCGAGGATAGTGTCAAGGGAATTGAAAATCTCTGTGACAGACCTGGCGGTGTTGTGATCCCGCAGGAAGGCAAGCATGAGCTCGCTGTTGGTGAAGAAGACCGTGAGCAGGACTTTTCCGCCCTTTCTGCCCTCAACGGAGTCCATCTGAACTACGGCCGTATCCGGATTGGCGGCCATGTATTCCAGATAATCTTCATAAGTTCTCCCCAGATGGCACTTCTTGTCTACGCGAACGATTTTCTTCTTTTTGCGGACACGGTAGCGGACCTTGCGGGGCAAATCGATGTTGCTAACGGAAAGAAGCCCTGCTTCGATGTAATTGTAGATCGTCTTTTCGTCCAACATGATTACATCGGCGTTGCTTTCGCAGATATGGTGAATAGACTGACCTTGCTTAATCAGCGGCGAGATAATGTTGTCAATGCGCCGCAATTCTTCCGGAGAGACGGCTATTCCTTGACGGCTCTCGCTGCGCGTAGCCTCGTACTCTTTCTGAGCGGCCTTAGCGTCATACAGGTGACGGCGAAGTGTGCAGCCGATCCGCTTTTCACAGCCGTTGCAGACATACGGCGGCTTCTCGTGCCTCGGGCAGAATTCCTCTTTGAAGTCTTTGCAGACCTTGTAACAAGCGACACTGCATTTGGCGCAATCTTTCGCCCACTTATACTCGCAGGCAGGGCAGATATCCCGGCTGTGCCTACAGGTATTCCGATACAGACAAGGATTACAGCGGCTGCCGCCGTCCTTGATGATGAAATGGTTTCGGACTTCCTTGGAGATCGTGGACGGATCTTTCCCGAGGCTCGTACCGATTTCCGAAAAGCTTGTTCTGTCGCGGAGAGCTTTCTCGATCTCGATTCGTTCGCTGAGTGTGAGATGGGAATGCTTTGCCATAATAGTTTCCTCCTGTCGGCTCCTTTCCGCTATCCCGACGGTGGGAAACATTATATGGCATCCGGCAAAACGAAGAAAGAGCAGCACCCGAAGCTGCTGCTCTGTTGGCAATTTCACGGTGTTCAGTCCAATGAACCCGTGCTTGCATAATTAACTTCTATGAAAGGTTTTGCAATCTTAACTTCCGCCTGGCGACCTCGCCAACTGGAAATTATCTTTGCAATTCAACAGTCAGTTTGTTAGCCATATTCTTTTTCACTTGTTTTGTAGCCTATCGGGTTACATTCCATATTCTATCAGCCGCTATTATCCGGGTCAAGAAAAATGTAAGCTAAAAGCATACATATCAGTCGCTTTTCGACAACCTCGGAGGATGGAATATGGACAGGAAATCGCTTGGAAAACGCATCAACGCCGCACGAAAGGACAGGGGCTGGACGAGCGAACAATTATCAGAAGCCTGCAACATCAATGCCACCTATGTCAGGCAGATTGAGTCAGGTGCAAAAACACCCAGTCTCCCCGTATTTATATCCATCTGCAATCAATTGGAAGTATCTCCGACCTATCTGCTCTTTGACAGTTTAGCTGACGCAAGTGCACAGGGAATAGACGAGCTTGCTACGCTCTGGAAAACCGCATCACCACAGCAAATCAAGGTAATAACATCCATGATAGAAAGTGCTTTGAAAGTATACCAACAGTAGCTCGCTTGTACGATAAACTCCTGCTGTACAAGAGCATCTCCACGCAAATGAATATTCATTTGCACAAGAAATAAAGCAGGGCTTGGTGTAGTAGTTT
>JAZUEY010000040.1:0-5061 GCA_045640405.1 Candidatus Limivicinus sp. | reverse complement strand
CCTTCATGCTGGAAAACCTGCGCAAGCCCGTCATCTTCACCGGGTCGCAGATTCCTCTTTGCGAAGTCCGCTCGGACGGCTACAGCAACATCGTTTCGGCGATTCTGATTGCCTCGCAGGGCATCGCCAATGAAGTGTGCGTGTATTTTGACGGCGTTCTTCTGCGCGGCTGCCGCAGCAAGAAGACCTCGTCCAACCGCTTCGCCGCCTTCGAGTCGCCGAACTGCGGAAAGCTGGCCGATGCGGGCATCGAGATAGAATACCACCGGGTACCGGCCGCGCCGGAGCCGGAGGGTGAATTCCGCTTTACGGAGCTGAAGGAAATCCCCGTGGGCATCATCAAAATCTTCCCGGGCATAGAAATCAGCCTCTTCGAATCTCTGATGACGGAGCAGTTCCGCGGCGTGGTGCTGGAGTCCTTCGGCGCGGGCAACATCCCGAGCCGCTCCGGCGGTGAGCTGATTCCCATCATTGACAAGGCGTACCGGAACGGCACGCTGATTGTGGTCTGCTCGCAGTGCGTGCAGGGCACCGTATCGCTCGGCACCTATGAAACCAGCCACTCTCTCAAGGAAATCGGGGCCGTCAACGGAAACGACATGACGGTCGAGGCCGCCATGACGAAGCTGATCTATCTGTTCAGCCGGGATCTTCCGGTGGACGAAATCCGCCGGCTGATGAAAAAGAACCTGCGCGGCGAGATAACGGAGGAATGACATGAAAGTTCTTGTCAGCAATGTGGGGAGCACCTCTTTAAAATTCAAGCTGTTCAACATGCCGGAAGAGGAAGTCCTCTGCGAATCGAAAGTGGAGCGTGTCGGCGACCGGACCTCGGCCATCTTTTCCTATAAGAATCTCAAAACGGGCTGCAGCGTCAAACAGGAAAACTGCTGCATCCCGGACTATACCGACGGCATCCGGATGTTCCTCCGCTATCTCACGGATGCGGAAACGGGCGTTCTGCCCTCTGCGGACCTTATCGATGCCATCGGGTTCAAGACCGTCCTGGCCAAAGGCTACTACGGCATTCACGAACTGACGGAGCCGGTCATTCAGGCCATGAAGGACTATCTCTTTGTGGCACCGGCCCACAATCTCCCCTACCTGAAGGCCATCGAACAGTTCAAGAGCATCATTCCGAACGCCCGATACGTCGGTGTGTTCGAAACCGCCTTTCATGCGACAATTCCCATGGAGAGGCGCCTCTATTCCGTTCCCTACGAATGGTATGAGAAATACGGCATCATGCGCATGGGATACCACGGGGCGTCGCATTCCTACATAGCGGACCAGGCGGACGCGGCCAGGGTCATCTCCTGCCACCTGGGCGGCAGCTGCTCTCTCTGCGCCATCCACGAAAAGAAGAGCGTGGACACCAGCTTCGGCTTCTCGCTCCAAACCGGGATCCCGCACGCCAACCGCGTCGGAGACATCGACCCCTACATCATCCCCTTCCTTGAGAACGAGGGGCTTCCGAAAGAGGAAATCATGAACGGCCTGGCGAAAAACGGCGGCCTGCTGGGCATTTCCGGCTTGTCGAACGATCTGCGCCTGGTTGAGGAAGCGGCACAGGCCGGAAACGAAAGGGCGCAGCTGGCCATCGACGTGTTCGTCGTCTCCATTATAAGATACATCGGCTCGTTTTATGCCGAGCTCGGCGGGCTGGACAAGCTCGTCTTTACCGGCGGCATCGGGGAAAACTCTCCCCTGATCCGCGAAAAAATCTGCGAGAAGCTGCCGCATCTCGGCATTCTTCTCGACAGGGAGGCCAATGAAGCCTGCCGCGGCGCCGGCATCATCTCGAAAGCCGGCTCCCCCGTCGAGGTGGCGGTCATTCCGGCCAACGAGGAACTCGGCGTAGCCAGAAGAACCTACGAGCAGATACAGGCCTGATGCGCGGGCAATCAAGGCTGTTGACGGATATTGACGGCTTGTTCTATTATCAAAACATATCTTATCATATCAAAAATCGGAGGCAGAAATGGAACTCGGAATCAAAGGAAAGGCCACCCTGGAGGTAGCCTATGAAAATACGGCGGCAGCGGTCGGCAGCGGCCTGCTCGAAGTTTTTTCCACGCCGGACATGATCGGCCTGATGGAAAACGCGGCGCAGGCATCCGTCCTCCCCTATCTCGAAGAGGGCCAGGGAACCGTGGGCATCCGCATGGAAGTCGATCACCTCGCCGCCACGCCGATCGGCCAGACGGTCTGGGCCGAGTCCGAGCTGGTGGAAATCGACGGAAGAATGCTCACCTTCAAGGTGTCCGCCTACTCGAACATCGAAAAAATCGGTGAGGCCGTGCACAAGCGCTGCATTATCTATAACGACAGATTCCTCGCCAAGATGAACGCGAAATACGGAAGCTGAGCTAAGTGGAACGCATTGACGTATACGACATAAGCGGCGAAAAGGTCATCCGGACCGCCGGGCGCGATGAGCCCCTCGGAAAAGACGAAAGAATCCTGGTGGTTCACATCTGCGTGTTCAACAGCCGCGGCGAAATGCTGATTCAACAGCGGCAGCTGACGAAGGACCGGTACCCCGGCTGCTGGGACGTGTCCGCCGGCGGATTTGTGAAATCCGGCGAATCGTCCGCCGATGCCGTGCTTCGCGAGCTGTCGGAAGAACTGGGCATCGTCTGCCGTCCGGCGGATATCCGCTTCGTGCTGAGAGAACCTTTTTCTTATGTGCACGATGATTTTTACATCCTTTTTTCGGACCTCAGCCCGGACGAGCTGGTTCTGCAGAGCCGGGAGGTCATGTCCGTCCGATGGGCCGGCCGGGCCGAAGTGACGGAAATGCTCTCTTCCGGGCAATTCGTCGATTACGACGGAAAGCTCATGGAATCCCTGTTCGATGAGGGAACGAAGTAAAAAATAAATAAAGCGAAACCGGAGGTGGCTCTCAGCCCCCTCCGGTTTTCTAAGAAAAGCGTAGCTTTTCCTCCAAAATATTATAATTCTTCCATACTATTCAGTCAATACCGCCGCAGGCACACAGGCCGTAAGCATTGTTTCCTTGTCCAAATCTCCGGTCGTTTCGCTCAGCTCTGCTCATTTAATTTTTTTGCCGGAATTGTCAGAAAAATTAAAACAGGCTTGTCCCAAGCTTAGGACAAGCCTCTTCTAAATCAAATTGCTTATGCTTCTTTTTTTGCGGTTTTCTTTATGACTTCGATTCTCTTCTGCCTGTCCTCTTTATACTTTTCAAGGATGGGCGGGCGCTTCTCGTACGGAATGCTTTCGTTGAAGGTACGCTTGGTAAGGTGGATCGCATCGAATTTGCAGCGCGTGGTGCACACTCCGCAGCCGAGACACTTGTTCGGATCGACCCAGGAGGCACCGCAGCCGAGGCATCTTGCGGTTTCCGCCTTCAGCTGTTCCTCCGTGAAGGTCTTGCGCATGTCCTTGAACGATTCGGAACCGTTTGCCTTGGCAGGCACCTGACGGGAAGTGTTGTCGTAGCTCACGCCGTCAAAGTCTATGTTTTCCTTGTCTATGGCCTTGTACCGAAGCGGGTCTCTGAACAGGGTGAGGCTCTGGCCTTCCTGTACGAATCTGTGGATGGATATGGCCGCCTGCTTGCCGGCTGCGATGGCATCTATGGCAAATTTGGGGCCTGTGAGGATGTCTCCGCCCACAAAAATGTCGCTCTGGGCGCTCTGATAGGTAACTCCGTCCGCTTCTGCCCAGCCCTTTTCACCGATTTTCAGGTCTCCGGTGTCGAGCCGGCCGAAGTCTGCCTGCTGGCCGATGGCCGCAATCACCGTATCGCACGGGACTTTTCCGGCTTCGCATACGAGAGCCGTAACTTTTCCGTCGGCACCCTCTATCTCCGCAGGTCTGTACTCAAACAGGAATTTCACGCCCTCTTCCTTCGCCTCGGCGACTTCGGCAGGGTCTGCGGGCATGTCCGTCTCTTTTCTTCTGTAGACAACCGTTACGTCGTCACAGAGGCGGATGGCGGCACGGGCCACATCGATTGCGACGTTTCCGCCGCCTATGACGGCGACCTTCTTTCCGAGATCCGGCCTCTTGCCGGCATTGACGTCGCGCAGGAAGTCTATGCCTCCCCAAACGCCCGGAAG
The DNA here is from genome assembly GCA_045640405.1 of Candidatus Limivicinus sp. Lineage (GTDB taxonomy): Bacteria > Bacillota > Clostridia > Oscillospirales > Oscillospiraceae > Limivicinus. The sequence goes on along the minus strand of JAZUEY010000040.1, from coordinate 973 downwards.
GTCCTCGCCCGGAATGCCGGGCTTTGCGGATTTCTGCGCACCGATGGCAAGGTAGAATGCCTCATAGCCCTCTTCCCGGAGCTTTTCTATCGTAACGTCTTTTCCGACCTCAACGCCGCATTTGAATTCCACACCGAGTGTTTTCAGAACATCGATTTCCGCATCGAGAACATCCTTCTCCAGGCGGAAAGCCGGTATGCCGTAGCGGAGCATTCCGCCGGGCTCGGCATTTTTGTCCAGAACCGTCACCTTGTAGCCGTCGGCTGCCAGGAAGTACGCACAGGACAGGCCTGCCGGTCCGGCGCCGATAACGGCAATCTTTTTATCCCAGTCATGCAGCACTCTCGGGATGAAGCGGGATGTGCTTTCCAGTTCTCTGTCCGCAATGAACTTCTTCACTTCGTCTATGGCAACGGCCTCGTCCAGCTTGGCGCGGGTGCACTCGCTCTCGCAGCGCCGGTTGCAGACGCGTCCGCATACGGCCGGCAGCGGGTTTTCCTTCTTGATCAGCTCGAGAGCCTCCAGGTATCGGCCCTGGGCTGCCAGCTTGATGTAGCCCTGTACGGCAATGTGCGCGGGACAGGCGCTCTTGCACGGGGATGTGCCGGTCTCTTCCACATAGTTGCGTACGGAACGGTATTCCTTGTTCCACTTGTCCGGACCCCATTCGTTGTCCTCGCATCTCTCGGCCGGTACATGCTCGAAAGGCGTTTTGCTGCAGATTTTCTGCCCCATTTTTATGGCATTGTTTGCGCAGGTGGGCACACACTGCCCGCATGCCACGCAGTTTTCCGGATTGATCTCCGCTATGTAGTTGCTCCGGGAAACAGTAGGCACGTTGAAATACTGCGTCACGCCCAGGGCCAGGCAGCTTTCGGGCTGGCAGTTGCATATGGCAAAGGTATTCCCCTGCTCCAGGGTTGTAATCTGGTGCACGCAGCCGAGGGCTTCGGTCCTCTCTATGAGTTCGTAG
>JAZUEY010000039.1:0-3083 GCA_045640405.1 Candidatus Limivicinus sp. | reverse complement strand
CAGGGCATAAAGCGGCGGACAGCTTGATTTTTTCGCCTACCTTTAAAAGATCCTGCATCCCCGGGTCTGCACCGTTTCCGTTGATGCAGGTAGCATGCTCTCCCCCGATTGAGCTGCTGTATGTCAGATCGTATGCGGGTGCCAGCTGCCACCCGTTGTCGTAAAGGAACGAAAAGTTTTTTGAATGGTCATCTCGGTTATGTGCAAACACGTTAAAGCACATCAGGCGGAACATTCCTTCCGCTTCTTTATAGTTCTTGGTTAGCTGCATGGTAAGCGCCATGAGAGAGTTGTAGTCAAGCGCCGGTACTCTGTGCGATGTCTCAAGCAGTCCGGACACGGATATCATGTGAATTCTGCTTTCTCTTCCGTCCTTTTCCGTCCTTCTGTCAAAGCGCTTTACTCCGAGATAGCCGGAACAGTTGGCAGAAGGAAAGAGCTTCGCATCGGGCGTCCGGATTCCGCATCTCTTCGCGCACTTTATGTATCTGTATTCCTGTTCTCCTATATCGGCCGGGTCAAAGGAAGAGGGGAATTTCACAATCCACGCCTCTCCGTTGTATCTGGTAAACACCTTCGGTCTGGCTCCTCCCGACGATGACCCCAGCGCAAACAGCTCATCCAAGTCCTCCGGCCACTCGGATGCCAGAATTTTTCTGCATTGTTCGGCGTATCTGTCATAGTCATCGGTTACAGCCGTTTCCGCAAATTTCACGGCCGGTCTGTAGGACAGGAGCCCTACACCGCTATCTCCGACTATCGCCAGTCTCTCCAGCGGGCTGACCGTCTCCGGATTCTCCCCGGATTTTATTAGCATCCTGTCTACGAGCAGTCTGGCCCAGCCATCCGGCAAGCTGTCCGCAAACACACCGAACAACCCGTCAAAAGGTTCTGCTTTCGGCATAAACACTTTTTTCTGCAGCGGCAGAGAATAGGGGCTTATCGAAAACCCCGTGTTCAGCCACTCCTCGCTATATTCAAAAGCAGCGAGCGAATTCTTATACAGCGCCAATGTGCCGACTTTTGTTTCTCCGGCAAAGACATCCAGATAACTATACTTTCCCATCGATTATGTCCTGTATGGATAAGATTTCTCTCTCGGTAAAAAGCTCCTTAAAGGCATCCGAGCAGTCAAGGACGTATGCTATTTTTACCAGCGATTTTAATGAGATTTCGCCGGTGCTTTCAAATCTTTTTATGGACCCGAGACTGACCCCGGACAGTTCCGCAAGCTCTTTCATGGATAGCTTGCGATTTTTTCTCTTTATGCGCAGATTGTCTGCAACGGCCCGGAGTATGTTGTCCGGTGTTTCAAGAAATATGCTATTCATGGCTAACATATTAGCTTATTATATCGATATTGTCAACATTTAGCTAATATATTAGCTTTCTCTCCATCCCTTCCTCCCTTGAGGAAGGTGGCAGTTGCGATTCAAGCAACTGACGGATAGAGGAAATGCGCCCCGCGCACCGATTCTATCAAAATAAAAAGGCTCGCGTTCCCGCGAGCCTACAACAATTCTTACCCCTTACCCATCAGTCATTACCTGGAGCGAAGCTCTCTGCTCTCTGCTCTCTGCTCCCTGCTCCCTGCTCTCCGCTTTCGTCGAATTATGATAAGCGAATACATATTCATCGTGAATCTGCTTTTCTGCTAATGCCCGTGCTTCAACGGCCTCAGAGAAATCTGTAAATCTGCCAAGGCATTTGCGCTTCCCCTGAAACATAATTACCGCTCGCCATTTCCCAGTGTTTTTATCAAAGTAGACTCCTGTAGCGCCACTCTTGTTATTGGATCTCACAGTCTTACTTTGGATCATCTCTATGCAAGTTCCATCAACATAATTTAGTGACTCTAGGCCGAGGTTGCGGCATCCGCAGGTCGTTCTCTTCCCGCTTCGCAAAGCAACTGTCTTCACAGCGCATTCCGTACCGCATTCGCATCTGCAAATCCAGACTGTCCTGCCATTCATATTTTCAGCCGGTCTGATTGCAGTAAGACTGCCAAATGTACAGTCGGTCAAATCAAGCCTTGTTTTCATTTCACGCTCCGAAGGAAATGAATAAGCTTTTTTCTTGCTTTATCTTCTGTATTTTCTCCCGTTCCCCCTGTCAGATACTGGATGGCGTCATTCCATTCATATAGGGAAGCAGATTCTGTGGGATAACGTTCGGTAATCAGTTTAGCCATTTGTTGCCGGCAGCTGTCATTGCAGTACCTCAGCTCAGAAAGACAGCTTTTTTTCATATCTAGTAAAATATTATCCAGTAATGATTTGTTATTTTGTTTCACTGTTTCCAACCTCACTAGCTGCATAGTTTCATTTCAACAATTGTTTTCCCAATAGCCGTCCGATGATTAACCTGCATTCGGTTTCTGACTCAAAATCTCCCGCATTATTTTCAGTAGCGTCTCTATATCGATTGGTTTGGATGTATGAGCATTCATGCCGGCTGTCAGTGATTTCTGCACATCTTCGTCAAAGGAATTGGCACTCAGCGCAATGATGGGAAGCTCGGAACCGCCCGGTAAGCGGCGGATTCTCGCCGTGGCTTCATACCCGTCCATCACAGGCATCTGGATATCCATCAGGATGAAGTCATAATAACCGGTACCCATCTCCGATACCTTTTCGACGGCAATGGCTCCGTCTTCCGCAATCTCGAGCACGAGCCCGGTTTCTTCCAGAATCTCCGTGGCTATCTCGCGGTTCAGTTCGTTGTCTTCGACAAGCAGAGCCCGCATCCCGTCAAAGGAGGCCAATTCGGCTATGCTCGTCTGGGCGCCCTGCGAGGCCGTAAAGGATTTGACGGCTTCGTCGTCCAGCACTTCAAAGGGTATCTCAACCACGAAAACGGAGCCCTCGCCGAGCTTGCTGCGCACGGCAATCGTTCCGCCGATTTTGTCGACGATTTTCTTAACAATGGCAAGACCGAGGCCGGTTCCTTCCAGTTTGGAAACCGTTGAGGTCTTTTCTCGCGAGAAGCTTTCGAAAATGTGCTTCTGGAACTCGTCGGACATGCCGATGCCGTTATCGCTTATGGTAAAACGGTACCGGGCAATCCCCTCGGAAGCGGGTCCG
>JAZUEY010000038.1:0-7644 GCA_045640405.1 Candidatus Limivicinus sp. | reverse complement strand
CGGAGTTCATAATGACCAGGTCCCTGTGCGGGAAGGGCTTTCCGACGGTGTGCACTCTCATTTCCACACTGTCGTTTACGCGTGTCATGGCTATACAGGTGTCGGACTCCGTCTGACCGTAGCTGTTCAGCAGCACGGCATTGCCGAACCCGGCTTCCACGCGCATCAGCTGAATGGGAAGAAGGGGAGCACCACCGGCATAGATTCTCTTTATGCAGGGATAACCCTGCTCTGGAAAGTCTTTGTGTTCCATCGTCCGGACAATGACAGTCATAACGGCCGTGAGAGCGTCCGGCTCGTTCTCACGCAGGAAACGGTTGATTTCTTCACCGGTGAATTTTTCGGGCAGAATCAGCTTGCCACCGTAAAGAAGATGCGTTACGGCAATTCCGAGACCGAAAATGTGGAAGAGAGGTACGGCCATACAGAGACTTTCTTCCTGCATTTCGGGAATGGCCTCAACATAGGCATCGGCACCGGTGATATTGCTCCGCTGAGAGAGCATGCCGCCTTTGGGCGAGCCTGTGGAACCGGAGGTGAACACAACAAAGGCCGGGTCGCCGTATTTTGAATCATCTAACGGAATATATCCGGAATAATTCCGGCCTTCAAAAACAAAGCTGTCTATGTCGGCTCTCTTCGAGGCATCGCGGACAATCCGCTCCGGAGAGGCGGCATCTTTTTCTTTCGCAGCGAAGCTGCCGAAGAGGAAGACGGAGGAGTCCATCTGCTGCATCAGCATTATGATTTCATCCTCGGGAAGAGAGTAGTTCATCAGAACCGCCACGGCACCGTAGCATACCACACCGAAAAAGGCTTTGAGCCATGCACAGGAGTTATAGGCGCAGAGCGTGACCTTGTCACCGGGCTGAACGCCCATGCCGGCAAGAATGTCCCGGTACCCGCAGGCTGCGGAGAGCAGGTCGGAGTATCGCAGGGATTCTTTCCCGTCGGTGGCAACGACTCTGTCGCCGTATTTTTCTTTTGCCTCCAGGAGGCGGTTATAATATCCGGTCATTTTTTCTCCTTTCCGGTAAGCTGACGAACAGCAGATGTGAAGCAGCCGTAGAAACGGCGGATGGCCTCTTCGGAATAGACACCTTCGGGATAGGTACAGTAGAAACCGAGGTTGTCCGAACCCGGTTGGCCGACAATGCCGGCAATCACGAGACAGTTTGGCTGATTTGCCGGCTTGGGGCAGAGATACACTTCATTGCAGAGTCTTCCGAAACGGCCTATATTCATCGTTCCGTTGCGGTAGTTGAACATTACGGTGTTCTGGAGAACATCGCGGTTTTCAAGAATGTGTGCGCAGTCACAGTGGGCTGCACCGAAGTCGAACTGGGCACGGACGTCGTTCATCATATCCTCCGCACTCCGCCCTTTCCGGCAGTCCAGAATGACGGGAACGGGAGTGACGTAACAGGTAACGGAGTCGTTCTTGAGGAAGCTATCACGGCCGTGATAGTTGGAGAAGATGAGTGCGCTGTCCTCTCCGTTCATCCGGGCTGTTGCCATTGCGCAGGCCGTAAGGAACAGGCGGTTCGAGCAGGCCTCGTCCCGACGGAAAGCATCCGGAACAAAGAAGAGCCCGGTGCCTGTTTCGGGACCGCAGAGGTCCGCTTTCAGAATGCCTCTGCCTGTAAATGAGGCCTTTTCCTTCAGTTCCTCAAGATGAGAGCTCATCCTGGCAGCGGATTCGGCCGTATCGGCTTTTCTGTCGGCACTCTGCACAAGATAGAGCCAGTCAGAGGGAAGAACATATTCACTGTCGAAATAACACTCAGCCACCTCACGCACGAACAGGGAGGAGGACATCTCATCGGCAATCAGATGATGTATGTCATAGAAGAAATAATTTCCTGAAGGAGTCGAGATAATACTGCAGCGGTACAGTTTCCCACCGAAGGGGTCCATCGGCTGAGGCAGAACAGGCTTTTTCGCAGCGAATTCCTCATCAGTCATGAAGATGGTTTCCACGGGGGAGAAAAGGCTCTCATCATAAAACTGCCGTATCCTGCCGTCATCGCATCTGCGGAAGCCGGAGAGAAAGGCAGGGTGGTTTCGTATGACCTTTTCGGCTGCGGTTCTGAGCCTTTCGATGTCCACCTCGGGGCGGAGACCAAAGACCATTGCAACATGATAGGTTATGATCTGCGGGGATTTCTGATTTACGGCCATTTCCATCTGGAACAGCTGACCTGCCGTGAGCTCTACGCTCTGGTGAAGGGCCTTTTTATTGGCCTCATGAAGTTCTGCGTTGGATTTCACTCTGCTGAGACCGAAACGAACAGCCAGCTTTTCGGCCGTGCGGCATTCATGGAGTCCGCTCACGGTGATGAGATAGCCCTCTTCGGCACAGGCGGGAATCATGCGGATGGCCGTAAGAGAATCGCCGCCGATCAGAAAAAAGTCCTCACCCGCACCGACACGCTCCAGGCCGAGAACCTCGGCCATCGCTTTGCAGAACACGGCTTCCGCCTCATTTTCGGGTTTGACGTAGGCACCGCGGAACTCGTTGATGTCGGGTATCGGCAGCATCTTTCGGGAAAGCTTTCCGTTGGCATTGGTAGGAAACGCGTCAAGCCCCACATAGTAGGTGGGAATCATATAGGAGGTGAGATTCTTTGATAGAATTCTGCCTGCTTCCGACGGGTCATCCAGTACGGGGACTTTCTCATTCTTAAGATAATAGAGCACGATGAAGGAGCGATTGTTCACCTTAACGGCCTTGGCTACCGGATGCTCGACGCCGAGAACCTTGCGCACGACATGCTCAATCTCCAGAGGCTCCACGCGGTTGCCGTGTATTTTCACCATGTCATCTTTTCTCCCACGGATGACGAGATTGCCGTTTGCATCAATATAGCCCAGATCGTTGGAATGGAAGATGCCGTAACGACGGGATTCCTCATTCAGTTCGGGCAGATTGAGATAGCCGCGGAAATACGGGTTGTCGAAACAGACTTCTCCGGTTTCTCCACGCGGGACGCTGTTGCCGTCTTCATCAAGAATCATAATCCGGAGACCGAAGTTGTTTTTGCCGACAATTACTCTGTCGGATGCTTTGTCCAGAAGAAACGAGGAAACCATAAAACAGGTTTCACTCATGCCGTAATAGGCGTAGATGTCTATGCCGTCTTTGTAGATTCCGGTGGCGGGTTCGCCGGCGGCTATAACCTTCCTGATATAGTGATATCCTCCCTGATAGGTGCGGATAAAGGAAGGGGACAGATACATCTCAGTAATGTGCTCTGCCTCGAGGAACTCCTCGAAGCGCACAAGATTCTTGACAACATCATAAGACATGATGTAGATGGTATCCGCCGCATAGAGCTTGGGCAGCGGCAGAACGAAGGCCGCCGCAAAGTTGAAGGGGAATATCATTCCGAAATTCTGCGCCTCCTCCTCGTGGATATCCGGCACGTCGGCAAACCAGCTGTCAAGACAGACATCCAGCTTTCCATATTCCTGAATCATGGTCTTCGGCTTTCCGGTGGTTCCGGAGGTGGAGAAGGAGAAGCAGGCATCATGCGGGTCGGTAGGCTCGTATCCGGACAGCGGTGAAAGCTGCATCGCCTCCTCATAGGCGGCAAGATTCAGCGTAAACTTCACTTTAAGATCATCACGTATAAACCGAATCCTCTCCTCCGGATAGCTGTCCTCCATAAAGACGAAAGCCGCCCCCGCACGGAGAACTCCGAGCATGGCCACAAACATTCTGGGGCTTCTCGGCAGAAGCAGCATGACGAAATCTTCGCGGCCGAGCCCCTTTTCCTTTAGAGAGGCATAGATCCTGCCGGACTGCTCCCAGAGCTCGGAAAAGCTTACAGGCTCCTGCCCGAAGTCAAGGGCAAGTGCCAGCCGGTCCGGGTGGTTCTCGGCATTCTGCTTCAGTTTTTCAACAAAGTATGTCTGCATTTTTAATCTCCGAAAAATGATGGTATTTATACGCTCTCATCGTCTGTAAGAGCATGAACGGCATCGAGGAAGCGGCGTCCGAAAGCGGCCACGGTCTGCTGGGAATACATTCCCTTCGGAAAGTTGCAGTAGAAACCGAACGAATCCGAATCCTCGCGGTCCAGAATGCCGGTATTGAAAAGGCAGTTAGGCTGATTCCTGTCCCGCTGCAGCATTGATACGAAGACAGCCAGATCTTGGAAAGCGCCGAAGTCCATGGTCCCGGACTGGTAATTGAAGATGACCGTCTCGTCAAGGGGAAGGCCGCTTTCCGTGATGGCGGAATAAACGCCGTGGGAATTGCCGAAATCGAGCTGCGCCTGCACGTCGGAAAGCAGGTCTTTGCCGCTTCGGCTGCCGATCCCGGTAAGCGAGACGGGGACGAGAATCGTGTGACAGCCTGCGGAATCGCTTTTCAGCTGGCTGTCCCGACCGCTATAGGCGGTGTAAATCAGAGCATCGTCACATCCGTTTGCCCCGGCCATGGCCATAAGGCAGGCAGTGACGAAGATACGGTTGGAATAGTTTCCACTCTTCGGGAGCACGTCTGGAAGAAAGAAGGTTTCGCTTCCGGAATCGGGACCGGGCAGATCCGGCCGTAGCACGGCGCTTTCGGGACCGAGGGCGGAAAGCCTTTCCCTGAATGCTGTATCCGCCTCCGCGCTTAAGGCATCGGTCTCTTCACCGGTTTCCACGGCACAGACCGTGTAGTAGCAGTCGGGCGGAAGTTCCGCTTCCGGATCGGCATAACAGGCAGCAATCTGCTTCAGAAGCATGGTGTTGGTCATGCCGTCTCCCATAATGTGGTGGACGGAGAGCAGAAACAGATTCTTCTCCGGGGAACGGATGATGCGGACGGTAACCGCTCTGTCGCTGAGGAGATTGACGCTGTGCAGGAAGTTCCGGCTCTCGGCTTCGAGTTCATTGTCTGTCATGTCTTCAATAACAACCGGTGTGAATGCAGCAGAATCGTAGTATTGAACGGGTTTCCCGTTTTCATCGATGCGGAAGCGGGAAAGCAGTGCCGGGTGATGCGTAATTACCCTGTCGGCTGCCGTACGGAGCCGTTCGAGGTCCGTATCCTTTTTGAGTACGGCAATGACGGGAACACAGATGGAAGGGTGTTCCGGATACTTCTCAAAAAGATTCCAATATAGTTTCTGGCCGGAAAGCAGTCCGTATGGACGCTGTCTGGCCTCATTTTCTATTTTAAGGCGATCTTCCCGGGAGAGACCTGCTCTTCCGGCGGTAAGCCGGGGAAGCCCGGCCGCAGTTCTGTCCTCAAGAAGCTGACAAACAGTGATGTCAAAACCCTTATCGGCACAGGCTGTAATCAGACGTATGGCTGAAAGGGAGTCGCCTCCGGCTTCGTAGAAGTCGTCCTCCACACCGATGTTCTCCCGGGACAGAACTTCCGCCATCACGGAGCAGAAGAACGCTTCCGCCTGGTTTTCAGGCTTTCTGCCGATGCCGTAGGAAACGGCGGCCTCGGGAGAAGGAAGAAGCTTCCTGGAAACCTTGCCGTTCGGGTTGAGAGGCAGTGAATCAATCGGCATAAAGTATGATGGAGTCATATAGGGCGGAAGTTTTTCCGCAAGGGCGCGCCGCGACATAGCCGCATCGCGGAAAATGCAGTTCTCGCCGGCTTCGGAGGAAAGATAGTACAGCGCCACATAGGAGCGGCCTTCTTCGCAGAAACCCTTGGCAATCACATTTTTCAGGCCTGAGATTTCTCTTGCAGCCCATTCGATTTCACCGGGCTCTATGCGGTTGCCGTTGATTTTTATCATGTCGTCGCTGCGGCCGAGGAGAAAGACATCTCCGTTTTCGCTGCGGTATCCGAGATCTCCGGAATGGAAAAGCCCGCCGCGCAGTGCCTCTCCCGTCTTTTCGGGCATATTGATGTAGCCGCGGAAATACGGATTCGGGAAGCATATTTCTCCGGTTTCCCCGTCCTGAACGGGAGCACCGTCCTCACCGAGAATTCTGCTGTCTGCACCGGTTTCCTTTGAGGCAATGGGTGCGTCGCTGCACGGCTCGCGGAGCCGGTATCTTGAAACGCAGTAGAGAGATTCGGTCATCGCATAGTGCACGATTACCTCATAACCCGGAACGGAAAGATTGCTCGCCGGTTCCGAGCCTGTCATGATGGCACGGACAAAGGGGAAACCCTCCTTGTAGATCCGGAGAACGGAGGGAGAGAGAAAGAGCTCCGTAATCTTTTCTTTTTCAAGAAGTTCGTGGAGCTTTTTGAAGTTCTTGGAAACATCATAGGAAAGGATATAGAGTGTATTGGCCTTATAAAGCTCGGGAAGACCATGTATCATCGTGGCGGAAAAATTGAAAGGAGGAACAAAGGCAAAGCGGCCGCAGTCATCAAAATCCACGGCGGATTCATCCGGTACCGAGCCGGAGATGCCCATGTCGAGAATGCCGTATTCGTGCAGGATGCCTTTCGGCTTTCCGGTTGTGCCGGAAGTGTAGAAGACAAAGCAGGCATCGTGCAGGCGCAGTCTCTCCCTCCCGGGAAGAGACGGGCCGTTCAATGCCTTTTCATAGAAATCTTCATCAAGTATTAGACGGACTCCGGCATCGTCTTTCATGTAGTCCACACGCTCCGCGGGATAGGAATCCTCCACAAGCATGGCGGCGGCGCCGGAACGGAGCACACCGAGAAGGGCAACGAGCACCCGCGGGTGTCTCGGCAGGAGAAGCATTACGATATCTTCCGGCCCGATGCCGGCATCCTTAAGAGCGGCATAGATTCTGCCGGACTGATCCCAGAGCTCCGAATAACTGACCGAATCCTGTCCAAAGTCCAGAGCCAGAGCTGCCCTGTCAGGGTATCTTCTTGAGTTTTCTTCAATTTTATCAATAAAGTATATATTCATCCAAAAATATACTATATCATTTTGAACGCCTCTTGTCACGGGTTCGGAGCAAGACTTTATTATTTGAGATAAATCAGCTATAATAACAAAAAACACAAAACAGGGAGACAATATGATTATTTCTGAACAGATACCGGGCGGAATACGGGTTAAGGTTGAAGGCCGCCTCGATACAGGCACTGCACCGGAATTAAGAAGAGTGCTGAGTGCCGTGCCCGACGATACGGAAGTCCTTACTGTGGATCTCGGCAACACATATTATGTCTCTTCGGCAGGCCTGCGTGAACTGCTGATAGCCAGGAAACGTTTCCGCGGTGACAGAATGAGGGTAGTCTCCGTAAGCGAGGGCGTAAAGGAAATCTTCCACACGACAGGTTTCGATACCCTGTTCCCGGTTGAAAGCGGTGCCGGCGGAGACTTTATTCAGCTTTCCATCCGGGATTTTCTAAAGAAAAAAACCGCTGAACACGGCAATGCGGCTGTCATACGCGATGCAGAAAGAGACTGGACCTGGCATGATCTGGATTTCGGCTCCACGGCGCTGGCTGCCCGACTCTATGAAATGGGCGTGCGGAAGGGAACCCATGTGGGCCTGGCCGGGCTGAATTCGGTGAATTTCATTCTTTGCTTCTACGCCGTTGAAAAGCTCGGGGCACTCGCTGTCCTGGTGAACTTCAATCTGAAGCCGGTCGAGATCAGAGCCCATATAGAAAACGGCGACGTCACCGTAATGTGCATAGGAAATCTTTCCTACGGCACGGACAAGGAAAACCTGAGAAGCGAACTTCTCAGC
>JAZUEY010000037.1:0-19365 GCA_045640405.1 Candidatus Limivicinus sp. | reverse complement strand
AAAGAATCAAGAGCCCTGGAAACCGATTGCTATGTTATCGGATTCGGTGCATTCGGCATATTCTTCAGATGGATGCAGCTCATGCTTTCCAGAACCGAGGAGGGTGTTTTCGATCCCGGTTTCTGGAATTTTGCTCTGCCGATTCTGATGCTGTCTGCCGCCATAGTATACATTCGTTTTATTCTTAAGCTGAAAAAAGAAAATCTTTCCGTTCCGGATGATTTCTGCAGTGCTCTCCGGAACGATGGAAAGGTTTATTCCATCTGCCGCATTGTTTTCAGTGCCGCGATGGTAATAGGCAGTCTGGTTCTCCTGGCACAGAGCGAAACCGACCAAAACGAAAATTTTCTGCTTGCCATTGCGATAGCCGGCGTTTTTACCGGTATTTCCTTTTATTTTCTGCTGATGTCTGCTAACAAGGCCAGCGTCGAGAATCTCAATCTGGCTTCCTTTCTCAGTACCATCCCGGTTCTTCTTTTTGCCATCTGGCTTGTCACCTGTTATAAGCAGAATTCCATCAGCGGTGTCGGCTGGGATTACATCACCGAGATAGCGGCCGTATCTTCTGCCATGATTGCCTTTATGCGCATAGCCGGTTTTGCATACGGCATTCCGAACTGGAAGCGAAGCATGTTCTGGTGTATGATGGCTGCCACGCTCTGCATCATGACTCTGTCGGACAATCGGTATATCGGTCAGCAGATTATGTTCGGTGCTGCGGCTTTTATGCTACTCATGTACAACTGGATTCTTCTTTCCAACATGAAGGCGGGCAGAAAGACCTATTCCGGACAGGACAGCGCCGGTTTTGAACATCTGAACATATAAATCACATAAACAATAGCGGCCGGGGATTTCCCCGGCCGTTTCTCATTTTATAACAACATTTTTTTCTCCGACTATGAGATGCAGTTCTTCTATCAGCGCTTCGTGCAGGATTCCCTTCGTGCCGAGGCGCTTCTTTTCTTTTTCGCAATAGATCACAATCGGTTCCTTTCCCGGGAACATCGTCAGCAGTTTTTGTATATGCGCAAAAATCGCATCCGTTTCCGACGGGACTTTTATCCACAGTGTTTTTTCTCTGTCGGCTTTTTCCGCGTTGTTCTGCCGGTTCGGAACCTGTACGGCATCCGAAAGCGGTCTTATGCTGTCGAGCATAATCTGCGGTTCTTTTTCATCCCTCACGGAAACTCTTCCCTTGACAATAACGGCTGCATTCGGAACAAGGTATTCTCCTCCCTGATCCAGCGCACGCTGGAATGCAATGAGTTCTATGCCTCCCGTGTCATCTTCCAGCTGCACATAGCTCATAAGAGAATCGTTTTTGGTTGTCCTGGTTCTGACGGATTCCACCACGCCGGCCAGCGTAACCGGCTGCCCGTCCGCATACCGGGACGGACCGCTTTCGGATTCGTAGTCTTCCGTTATCTCTCCGATGGGAACCGCACCGGTGGCTTTGACGGCGTTGCGGTATTCATCAATGGGATGGCCGGAAAGATACATGCCCGTTACGTCCTTTTCATGGGCAAGAAGGTCTTTCCTTGCAAGTTCTTCCTTATACGGAATCGCTATTTTCGATTTGGTCACAGACTCGTCGAGACTTCCGAACAAATCCAGCTGGCCTTCGATGTTATCTCTTTTTGATTTATTTATGCTGTCCAGTGTACTTCCTGCCGCATCAACCAGCATGCTTCTTGTATAGCCCATTTCATCAAAGGCACCGGCATAAATGAGATTCTCCAACGCCCGCCTGTTCAGATCCCGGCCGGACAGCCTGCTGCAGAAATCTCCGAAATCGGCATATTTCCCGTCCAATTCACGGTTGGAAACAATTTCCCTCACAAGGCCTCTGCCGACACTTTTTATCCCGGCCAGCCCGAAGCGGATATTGTTCCCTTCCACCTTGAAGTCGGCTTCCGATGCATTCACATCGGGCGGCAGGAGCTTTATCCCCATCTCGCGGCATTCCGTTGTATATGCCGCAATTTTTGTGCTGTTATCCAGCACGGATGATATCAGCGCCGCCATGTACTGCTGCGGATAATGGCATTTCATATAGGCTGTACGATAGACGACTATCGCATAGCTGACCGCATGGGCTTTGTTGAATGCGTAACTCGCAAAGTCTATGATTTCATCGTAGATGCTGTTTGCTGTATTCTCCGGCACTCCGTTTGCCACGGCACCGGCAATGCCCCTTTCCGGATCTCCGTGGACAAAGGCCTTTCGTTCCTCGTCAATCACCTTGTGCTTCTTTTTGGACATGGCCCGACGAATCATATCCGCCTGGCCGAGAGAAAATCCGGCCAGTTCCCGGAAGATCTGGATTACCTGCTCCTGATATACGATACACCCGTATGTGACTTCCAGTATCGGGCGCAGAAGCTCATGCTTGTAAGTGATTCTTTCCGGATGCTGAGAACACTCTATAAACCGCGGTATCGAGTCCATCGGTCCCGGACGGTACAGGGCTATGATGGCCGTGATGTCTTCAATGCTTTTGGCTCTGATTCCGGTGCACACGGCTGTCATTCCGGCACTTTCCAGCTGAAACACACCGGCTGTTCGACCCTGCGAGAGCATCTCGAAGGTTTCTCTGTCATCCTCGGGTATCGTTTCGACCCGGAACTGTGGCTGCGTTTTTCGTACAAGTTTTGCCGCATCTTCGAGGACTGTCAGGTTCCTGAGCCCGAGGAAATCCATCTTCAAAAGGCCCAGTTCTTCCAGGGTAGTCATCTGATACTGGCAGACAACCGACTCATCGTTTGTAGCCAGCGGGACATATTCGTAAACCGGCTTTTCGGTAATGACAACGCCTGCCGCGTGCGTGGACGCGTGCCGGGGCATTCCCTCGAGTGCCTTGGAGACATCGATAAGCCGTCTGAGGTTGTCGTCCGTCTCATACAGGTCACGCAGAGGTTTGGAAAGGCGGAGGGCCTCATCAATCGTCATGTTGACGGCCGTGGGAATCTGCTTTGCCACCTTGTCCGTATCCGCGTAGCTGACCGACAGAGCCCGTCCCACATCCCGGATTGCCATTTTTGCCGCCATGGTACCGAAGGTCACTATCTGGGCTACATGGTCGCTGCCATAGAGGCGATTGACGTAGTCAATGACTTCACCTCTCCGGTTGACACAGAAGTCAACGTCAATATCCGGCATGGATACTCTTTCCGGGTTGAGAAATCTTTCAAAGAACAGGCTGTATTTTATCGGATCGACGTCCGTTATGTTCAGGCAATAGGAAACCACACTGCCGGCCGCACTCCCTCTGCCCGGCCCGACCGGTATGCCCTGCGATTTGGCATATCCGATAAAGTCCGATACGATGAGGAAATAGTCGACAAATCCCATTTTCTTTATCATTGCGAGCTCGTATTCCAGCTGTGCATGCACTTCCGGTCTGTCGGGGAATCTCGCTGCGAATCCCTTCTCGCACAGTTTGCTGAGATATTCGAAACTGTCCGTCTCTCCGGCGGGGAGCTTGAATTTTGGCAGGTGATAGTGTCCGAATTCATAGTCAAATTGGCACATCTCCGCAATTTTGACCGTGTTGTCCGCGGCATCCGCCCGGTCGGGGAAGAGGGAACGCATCTCGCTCTCGCTCTTCAGATAGAGTTCCTGCGTTTCGAAGCGCATGCGGGCCGTATCGTCCACCGTTTTGCCCATCTGAATGCACATGAGAACATCCTGATAATAGGCATCTTCTTTATCTACATAGTGGGCGTCGTTGGTGAGAACAAGCGGAATACCCGTCTCTTCGCTTATACGAATCAGGCCTGCAGACGCGTTTTCCTCCTCGGGCAGGCCGTGATTCTGGATTTCCAGATAGAAGTTCCCGTCTCCGAAAACTTCGTTCAGTTCGAGCGCCTTTGCCTTGGCTGCTTCATAGTCTCCGTTGTTGATAAGGCGCGGAATCTCTCCGGCCACACAGCCGGAAAGACAGACCAGACCCTCACTGCGGGAGCGGAGAAGTTCCCAGTCTATTCTCGGTTTTATATAAAAGCCTTCCGTAAAAGCTACGGAATCCAGATAGCAGAGGTTGCGGTAACCGGTCTCGTTTTTGCACAGAAGAATGAGATGCGAGTAGCTGTTGTCTATTCCGTGTTCTTTGTCCTTCAGGCCTCTCGGTGCCACGTATACCTCGCAGCCTATAATCGGCTTTATTCCTGCCGCCTTACAGGCCTTGTAAAAGGCAACCGCGCCGAACATGACGCCGTGGTCGGTTACGGCAAGTGCCGTCTGACCCAGCTCCTTTGCTTTTTCGGCTACTCTGTCAATCCGGCAGGCACCGTCGAGCAGAGAAAACTCCGTATGCATATGTAAATGGACAAAACTCATATTTCTTCCTTTTCGGCCAGTTCCGTGATTTTTCTGAGCCTGTGGGACAGGCAGCTTTTGGATACTTCCGGATAAGACAGTCTCGCCAGATCGGCAAGACTTGCCTCCGGGTTGGTTATTCGGAGCAGTGCCGCATCCTTCAGGGCCTCCGGCAGAGAATCCAGCCCGTATTTTGCGGCATAGGCTTTAATCGAGCGCAGCTGCTGCTGCGCGGCAGCCACGGTTTTATCCGCATTGGCACTGTCGCAGTTAATCTGACGGGTAATGGTGTTCCGCATCTCTTTTTCCACTTTTGCCGTCATCACGTTCATGGCGGCGGTAGAGGCTCCCACCGTTGTCAGGAAATCCGCTATGGCCTCGGACTGCTTAAAATAGATCAGCGAATTTCCTGCCCGGGATGACTCCTTGGGTGAAAATCCCATTTCAAGCAGAATCGTATACGTTTCACGCGCAACGCTGTGATGTCCGGTTGAAAGCTCCAGATGATAGCGTTTCTCCGGGTCTGTCACAGTCCCTCCCGCGAGGAAAGCCCCGCGTATAAAGGAGGCTCTGCAGCATTCCTCTTCAATCACGCCGAAATTGATGTGGTGTGAAACGCTACTGGCCGCTTCCAGGTCAAAGGTCCTGAAAATCTGCTCGATTTTTGCCGGTTCCTTTATCAGCAGACTTCGCTTGCCTTCTGTATCCGCAGGCGGAAGAACGTCAAAGCTTATACCGAATGCTTTTTTGAACAGTTTCGGCAGGCGCTGCGCAAATTGGGCGTTCGCTGTTGTGATTCGGATTCCGGTCGGGGAAAAACTGTGGCAAAACAGCAGTACGCCGTAGCTTTCCGCAACGGCGCAGCATTTTTTATCGGTTTTTACTTCGCAAATCTCGTCTTTGCAAACGGAGGCAAAGCTCATTTTTCTTTCTTTCCCTGTTCTTCGTTGAACGAAAGGCCGCCAACCACAAAGTGCTTCTGTGCGGGGGGGCCGTTGTCTTCCAGCTTGTAATCCGGCGGCAGAAGAATAATTTCGGGCAGCAGGGTTACGCCGGTCTTTTCATATACCGTACGGCGTACGTCATCCATAATATTGTAAAGGTCTGCCGATGTTGCCGATCCCGTATTGACGATGAAGCCCGCGTGTTTTTCGGACACCTGCGCGCCACCGACCGTATATCCTTTGAGACCGGCTTCCTCTATGACCTTGGAAGCATAATTCCCCTCTGGGCGCTTAAAGGCGCTTCCGGCCGAGGGCATGTCCAGCGGCTGCTTATTCCGTCGGCGTTCGTTCAGTTCTTTCATTCTGTCGGCTATCTGCTCTTTGTCTCCGGCCTCAAGCCGGAACACCACGCTCAGAACCAGGCAGCCCGGCATCGTCTGGAAGATACTGCTTCTGTATGCAAACTGGCACTGCTCCTTTGTGAGCTCATACAGTTTCTGTTCGGGCAGATAATATATGACCACGGATTCTATGACATCCTTGAGCTCTCCGTCGTACGCGCCGGCATTCATAAGCGTTCCGCCGCCTACCGTGCCGGGAATGCCGGATGCAAACTCCAGCCCTTTCAGGCCGTTCTGCTGTGCAAAACCCGCCAGTTTCGAAAGCGGCACGCCGCTCTCGGCATACAGGCATCCGTCACCCAGCATAAACAGGTTCTGCAGCTTCTCCGTGGAAATGACCAGCAGTTCATCCAGATCCCCGTCCGGAAAAACCACGTTCGTCCCGTTTCCGAGAACATAGGGCATGAGCCGGTTATCTTTTATGATGCTGCAGACTATCGAAAGGGAATTGACGTCTGAAGGAGAAATGAGGGCGCGGACTCTGCCCCCGGTCTTAAAGGAGCTGTGTAAACACATCGGCTCGTTTTCGAGCATTTTGATGTTGGGCAGCTTTTGCCTGATTTCTTCAATTGATTTTTCTACGCGTTCCTTAACGCCCGGCTGTTCCATGTTCAACCTTTTCCTTCCGCAACCGCATCCACTTTCGCGGCAAGGTATTCCGCCGCGTTATAGCCGAGTTTTTTCTGCCTGTTGTTAAGCGCTGCCGTCTCCAGAATAGAGGCCAGGTTTCTGCCCGGACGAACCGGGATGACCACCTTGGGTATTTCCACACCGAGTATGTTCTGCGTTTCGCTGTTCAGGCCCAGTCTGTCATAGACCTTGTTATCGTCCCAAGGCTCAAGATAGACGGCCATATCGATGTTGCCTTCCGGTTTAACGGCACTCATTCCGTAAATGTGACGGACGTTGATAACGCCGATTCCCCGAAGCTCCATATAATATCTTATCATTTCGTTGGCGCTGCCTTCCAGCTGTCCGGGACCGAGCATCTTTACCTCTACGGCATCATCGGCTATGAGACGGTGCCCGCGCTTGATGAGTTCCAGGGCTACCTCGCTTTTTCCCATTCCGCTCTCGCCCTCGATCAAAACACCCTCGCCGAAGATTTCGACCAGCACCCCGTGCAGCGTCGTCCTCGGCGCCATATGCCTCCGGAGAGATGCCAGCATGATGCCTTCAAGATCGGACGTGTTCAGGTCGCTGGTAAAGAGGCACTTGTCAAATTCCTCACAGGCCTGGAGGCATTCCTCGAGCACTTTGCATTCGTGGCAGACGACCAGTGCCGGGAACCCGTAAGACATCAGTTTCCGGAAGGCGCTCCGGCGCTCTTCTTCCGACAGGGTCTCCATATAGGTTGTTTCGACCATGCCGATTATCTGTACACGCATGGGGTTGAAATAATCATAGTAACCCGTCAGCTGCAGAGCGGGACGGTTGATATCCGCCACCGTGATTACGATGTTTTCGTAGTCCTTCGAAAGGCGAACCGGCGTCAGAGCCAGCTCCTCCGCAACGGTTTTCAGTTTGACTGTATAATCACTCATATGACATGCCTCTTCATTTTGTTTTCTTTTAATTGATTTATTATATGCTTTCTTCCCGTTTTTGTAAACGCACATTCGCGTGCGGGGTTTTGGAGTCGGCTCTTCGAGGCGGTCAGCCTTCGCGCTTGAGGTTGAAAACAGAGCCGTCGTTTATAAATTTGGCGGTGAAGCTCTCTTTGGTTCCGTCAAACTGCAGGGAAAGGTTCTCGTCAATCGTGATGGTAATGTGCCGGACACCGTTTTCATCGTCTATGACCTGCATGGGGCATCGAAGGATCCCGTTTGACAGCACCGGCGCCGCATCCTGCTCGCCCGGTGTGAGCGCATAAGTCACGCCGGCGACACCTTTGGTGAAATCACAGCTTTCTATGCGCACCAGAACGGAAAAATACTCCGCATTGGCCGCACGGGCATCATTCAGCACATAGGTGTAGTTCCCTTTCGGGTTCCAGTTCAGGCTGTCATAATCCGTTTTCAGCTCCGTGCCGTCTCCCGTATTGAATTCGGAGAAATCCACCTCGCTGACATCCTTCAGCGTATAATTCTGCACCTGCGGGGCTGTAAACTCCTGCTGTTTTTTCCCACAGCCGCAAAGCGCAAGAGCGCATAAGAGCACGGGAAAGAGAGTCCCGGACAATTTCTTCATTTCATTCTGCCACCTGTTCTTACCTATTTTAATATATCAAAAATTACCACAAAACCCTGCCTGTCGCAATGAAAACAGGACTTTCTGAAAAAATCCTTGCATTTCGCCGGTCTATCTGTTATCATATCAAAGCTGTCTTTTCAGCAATACTTCGCAAGGAGGTGCTTCATTTATGGCAAAGTGTCAGTTCTGCGACAAGGACATGTCTTTTGGCATTAAGGTTTCGCATTCTCACAGACGCTCCAACCGCACATGGAAGCCCAATGTGAAGCGCGTCAAGGCAATAGTAGACGGAACTCCTCAGCACGTTTACGTTTGCACCCGCTGCCTGCGCAGCGGCAAAGTTCAGCGCGCTTAAGTAATTCAATATTACAAGCTGATTCACCCCGACTCCTTGCAGAGACGGGGTGAATCGGTTATATCGGATAACGGGGGAACAGAAATGAAAGAACTGGAAGAAAAAATATTAAACGACGGTATCGTTAAACCCGGCGGAATCCTGAAGGTTGACATGTTTCTCAACCACCAGATGGATCCGCAGCTCATCTATGACATGGCTCTCGAGTGGAAACGCCTGTTTGAAGGAGAAAAAATTGACAAGATACTGACTATCGAGGCTTCCGGGATAGCCCTCGGCATTATGGCCGGCTATGTCTTCGGCTGTCCCGTTGTCTTTGCCAAGAAGGGGAAAAGCCGCAACATCTCCGATGATGTGTACCGCACCGAGGTTTCTTCCTTTACCCACGGCAACACCAACGACGTGGTTGTTTCCAAGGATTACCTGCAAGCAGGCGAACGCATACTGATTATCGATGACTTTCTTGCAACCGGTGCGGCCCTTGTCGGGCTGATGGATTTATGCAATCAGGCCGGTGCCGAGGTGGCCGGCTGCGGCATTGCCGTTGAGAAAGTATTTCAGGGCGGCGGCAACGAGCTGAGGGAAAAAGGCATCCGCGTCGAGTCTCTCGCCATGATTGCCGGCATGACGGACGACAGTATAGAATTTATGTAAACTGCACAAAAACCGGTGCATGAAATTATTAATTTTTCACAAAGCCCCGCTTGACAAAGGCGGGGCTTTGTCGTATTCTAGGAGTGTAATTAAATATCGCTTTCGATATATGCAAATAATAAGGTTTTGTGTCTCTACCCGGTACCGTAAATTCCGGACTATCGAATTTTGAAATATCGAGGGCGCAGTGTTTGTTTGGCTGCGTTCTTTTCATTTTCATTTTTCTCTGCCGCACGGATGCATTCCTTTTTGTTTTGAATGTATCGTGCGGTAAATTTATTTAAGGAGAAAACCAATGAAAAAGATTCTTGCACTCGTCCTCGCGTTCGTAATGGTTTTTGCACTGTGTGCATGCGGCTCTCAGGCTGCTGCACCCGTAGCTGCAACGGAAGCAGCTCCCGCAGCCGCCGAAGCACCCGCTCAGGATGCCGCTCCTGCCGAAGCTCCCGCTGTCAAGGCCGGTCTCATCACTCTTCACGATGAAAACTCCGGTTACGATGCCAACTTCATCACAGCTTTCAAAGCTGCCTGCGAAGCTTGCGGCGTTGAATACGAAATCAAGACAAATATAGGTGAAGATGAATCCGCATACGAAGCTGCCTGCGAACTCGCCGATGACGGCTGCAATGTTGTTTTTGCCGACTCCTACGGCCACCAGTCCTACATTCTCCAGGCTGCTCAGGAGTATCCCGAAGTTCAGTTCACCTCCTGCACCGGTGATACCGCTCTGAATGACGGTCAGGAAAATTTCCACAATGCATTTGCCACCATCTATGAAGGTCGTTTCATCGCCGGTGTTGCTGCCGGTCTCAAGCTCCAGGAAATGATCGATGCCGGCGAAGTGGATGCCGACAACGTTAAGGTCGGTTACGTCGGTGCCATGACTTATGCAGAAGTCAAGTCCGGTTACACCGCTTGGTACCTCGGCGTTAAGTCCATCGTTCCTCAGGTTACCATGGATGTTACCTTCACCGGTTCCTGGTATGACGAGACTCTCGAAAACGAAGGCGCCAAGGCTCTGATTGACGGCGGCTGCGTTCTCATTTCCCAGCATGCCGACTCTATGGGCGCACCGAATGCCTGCGAAAGCGCCGGCGTTCCCAACGTCTCCTACAACGGCTCCACTCTTGCTGCCTGCCCCAACACCTACATCATCTCCTCCCGCATTGACTGGCAGCCCTACTACGAGTACGCCATCAGCTGCGTCAAGAACGGCGAGAACTATGACACCGACTGGTGCGGCACTCTCGAAACCGGTTCTGTTGCTCTGACCGAGCTCAACGAGGCTGTTGCCGCTGCCGGCACCGCAGAGAAGCTCGAAGTAGTCAAGGCCGCTCTGCTTGACGGTTCCCTCAACGTATTCGACTGCAGCACCTGGACAAAGGGCGGCGAGACTCTCTCCTCCTACACCGATTCTTGGGGTATGGACGGCGCAGAGTGCATCGAGAACGGTGTGTTCACCGAGTCCTCTCTCCGCAGTGCTCCTTACTTTGATATCGACATCGACGGTATCACCCTTCTCGGCCAGTAATACCTGATTTATCGGAAAGCCCCGATGCTGTCGGGGCTTTCCTTCAATTATTCTACCGGAGGTACGGTTAATGGACAACAGAACTCCCGCAGTAAAAATGCGAGATATTTCAAAGCGTTTCGGCTCTAAGATCGCCAACGACAAATGCTGGCTTGACGTTTACAGAGGCGAAATTCTTGCTTTATTGGGAGAGAACGGAAGCGGGAAGACAACGCTTATGAACATGCTCTCCGGCATATACTACCCAGATGAGGGGCAGATTTTCATAGATGGCAAGGAAGTTGAAATCCGTTCGCCGAAGGATGCTTTCGATCTCGGCATCGGAATGATTCACCAGCACTTCAAGCTTGTCGATGTTTTCTCGGCTGCTCAGAACATCATTCTCGGCCTGCCCGGCAAGCTGGACATGAAGGATGCCACCGCCAAAATCCGCGAAATATGCGACCGCTACGGGTTTGACGTGGATCCCGATCAGAAAATTTATGATATGACGGTCTCTCAGAAGCAGACCGTTGAAATCGTCAAGGTTCTTTACCGCGGTGCCGACATTCTCATCCTGGATGAGCCCACCGCCGTTTTAACGCCGCAGGAAACCGACAAGCTCTTTGCCGTGTTGCGGAACATGAGAGATGACGGCAAGGCCGTCGTAATAATTACGCATAAAATGCATGAAGTCGAAGACCTGAGCGACAGAGTCGCTGTCCTGCGAAAAGGCCAGTTCGTCGGCGACATGATTACCAATACAACCAACGCCCAGGAGATGACCAACATGATGGTCGGCCGTCCCGTGGAGCTCAACATCAACCGCCCCGAACCCAAGGATCCTAAACCGCGCCTCGTTGTCGACGGCCTGACGATTGTGGACCCGGACGGAATCAAAAAGCTCGACAACGTCAGCTTCACGGCCTATACGGGCGAAATCCTCGGCATTGCCGGCATTTCCGGCTGCGGGCAGAAGGAACTGCTGGAAGCTATTGCCGGGCTGCAGAAGACCGAAACCGGCTCCATCCGTTACATCAACGAAGACGGCAGCGATGACCAGCTGCTCGGCAAGGATCCTCTCGACATCAAAAAGCTCGGCGTTACTCTTTCCTTTGTGCCTGAGGACCGACTCGGCATGGGCCTTGTCGGCAACATGGATCTGTCCGACAACATGATGCTTCGCTCCTATACTTCCGGCAAAACCGTTTTTACGAACCGCAAAGCGCCGCACGAGCTTGCCGAAAAGGTCGTCGAATCTCTCGGGGTTGTCACCCCGAGCATCGAGACCTCCGTCCGGAAGCTCTCCGGGGGCAACGTGCAGAAAGTTCTCGTCGGGCGTGAAATATCCAACGCGCCTACGGTTTTAATGACAGCCTATGCGACAAGAGGCCTCGACATCAATTCATCCTATCTTATCTATGAACTGATTACACAGCAGAAGGAGAAGGGCGTTGCCGTTCTCTACGTCGGCGAAGATCTGGACGTGCTTGTCGAGCTGTGTGACCGTATTCTGATTCTCTGCGGCGGTAAAGTCTCCGGAATCGTTGACGGAAGAAAGACCGACAAACGCGAAGTCGGCGCCATGATGACACGTATCGGAGGTGACGGACAATGATACACATAACCGGCCGCGCAAACATCTCCAGAGGCAAAGTCGCCCTGATTAAAGCCATCAGCATACTTCTTTCTCTCATCGTCTGTGCCCTCATCATAATGTCTACCACCGGCGAAAATCCGATTTCTGTTTTTGATACGATGTTCAAGGGCGCCTTCGGGTCCTCCCGAAAAATGTGGAACTTCCTGCAGAGCACGGCCATTCTTCTCATTATTTCACTGGCCGTCACGCCGGCTTTCAAAATGCGCTGCTGGAATCTCGGCGCCGAAGGACAGGTGCTTGCCGGCTCTCTGGCATCCGCCGCCTGCATGATCTGCCTGGCGGATAAGGTCGCTCCTTCCTTGCTTCTGGTTCTTATGGTTGTCTTTTCGATTCTTACCGGCGCTCTCTGGGCCGTCATTCCGGCCTTCTTCAAATCGAAGTGGAATACCAACGAAACGCTCTTTACTCTGATGATGAACTACGTTGCCATTCAACTGGTTGCCTATTTCGTTAAGGTCTGGGAAAATCCGAAGGGCTCCAATACCATTGGCGTCATCAACCAGAAGTCCCAGATCGGATGGCTGCCACAGGTCGGTAACAAATACCTTCTCGTCATTCTGGTGGCCATTGTTCTCACGATTTTTGTTTACATCTATCAGAACTACACCAAGCACGGTTATGAAATCGCCGTCGTCGGCGAATCCGAAAGGACGGCGAGATACATCGGCATCCACGTCGGTAATGTCATCGTCCGCACGATGCTCCTTTCCGGTGCCATCTGCGGCATTTGCGGATTCCTGCTCGTCAGCGGCATCAACCACACGCTTTCGACGACGCTGGCCGGCGGACAGGGCTTTACGGCCGTCATGGTCTCCTGGATGTCCAAGTTCAATCCCATTGCTATGTTATTCTCCTCGGCGCTGCTGGAGTTTATGGAAGCCGGAGCCGGTGACATTGCCACCAATTTCGGTCTCAACCAGTCCTTCGGCGACATCATGACCGGTATCATCATCTTCTTCATCATCGGCAGCGAATTCTTTATAAACTATAAGATAAACTTTTCGCACAAGGTAAAGGAGGATAAAGAGAATGTTTGATTTTGTATCCTTCATCCCCAGAGCCGTCATGCAGGCTGTTCCCCTTATGCTCGGTGCCACCGGCGAAACCATCACGGAAAAGGCCGGCAACCTCAACCTCGGTACGGCCGGTGTCATGTATGTGGGCGGCATTTGCGGCGTCATCGGTGCTTTCTTCTATGAAAACTCCGGTGTAGCCATGAACCCTTTCCTGACCGTTTTCATTCCTCTCATCTGCTGCCTTGTAGGTTCGCTGATTATGGGCCTCATCTACGCTTTTCTGACGGTTACCCTTCGTGCTAACCAGAACGTCACCGGTCTTGCCCTCACCACCTTCGGTGTCGGCATCGGTAACTTCTTCGGTGGTTCGCTGATTAAGATTTCCGGCCTCGATGTTCCTTCCATCGTTCTCAGCAAGACCAGCCTTGTATACAGCACCTCTCTTCCTTTTGCCGAGAAGCTCGGCTGGTTCGGCAAGATATTCCTGAGCTACAGTTTTCTGGCTTACGTTGCCGTCATCGTCTGCCTGCTCGCCTCCTGGTTCCTTACCAGGACGCGCACGGGCCTCCAGCTCCGGGCTGTGGGTGAAAGTCCCTCTACGGCCGATGCCGCCGGCATCAACGTTGTAAGATATAAGTACGTTGCCATATGCGTCGGTTCCATGATTGCCGGTCTCGGCGGTCTCTATTACGTAATGGATTACGCCTGCGGCGTCTGGTCCAACGACGCTTTCGGCGATCGCGGATGGCTTGCCATCGCCCTTGTCATCTTCACGGTCTGGCGCCCGAATCTCGGCATCCTGGCCTCCATCCTCTTCGGCGGGCTGTACATCCTGAATGCTTACATCCCCACCGGTGAAAACATGGCCATCAAGGAGCTCTACAAGATGCTTCCTTATGTTGTTACCATCATCGTGCTGGTTATTTCCTCGCTCCGCAACAAGCGCGAAAACCAGCCGCCCGCATCTCTCGGCCTCAGCTACTTCCGAGAAGATCGATAAAAAACGAATTCACAAAAAAGAAAACCGGAGAGCGCAGCCGCGCCTCCGATTTTCTTTTTTTATCCACATCAGATTAGATTTATGCTAAAAGATTTAAAAATACGGTTATGATTCCGGAATTGATAAAATCCACAAACAGTGCACCCGTCAGCGGAACAATGAGAAATGCCTTTTCGGAATAACCGTATCGGCCGCAGACGGATTGCATGTTGGCCAGCGCGTTGGGAGTGGCACCCAGGCCGAAGCCGCAGAGGCCGGCAACGATTACGGCGGCATCATAATCACCACCCATGCAGCGGAAGACCAGGAAGCGCGAATAAAGGATTATGAGAATTAACTGTACAGCCAGCATAATGACCAGCGGCAGAGCCAGCGCGGCCAGCTGCCACAGTTTTAACGTAATCATGGCGATTCCCAGGAATATTGTCAGACTGATGCTTGATATCTCCTCAATCTCAGCCATGGGAATTCTTTTTTTGCCTGTATGCTCGGTGACATTGCGGATGGTTGCCGCTACCAGCATCGGCCCGAGATAGGCGGGGAAATTAATGTTAGCCAGACTGACAAGGTGCGACAAGACCGTACCGGTTCCCAGGGAAAAAATGATGATAAAGCAGGCTCCCGAAAGGTCGTTAAAACAAATCTTTTCCTTTTGTTCGCTCCTTTCCTCCGGGCTCTCCCGGCCGTCTTCGCTGACAAGCGAGTATTTTGTAATCAGGGAACGTGCTAAAGGACCGCCTGCAAGGCTACCGAAAATCAATCCGAAAGTGGCCGCCGCCGTGGCATACGAAGTGGCACCGTCGAAGCCCATGGACTCAAGGACAGGACCGAATGCGGCCGATGTTCCGTGACCGCCCACCATAGGGATAGAGCCGGTGCACATTCCGAAAAGCGGCGAGATTCCCATCAACTTTGACAGACCGACGGCACTGATGTTCTGCAAAACAATAAGGCCGGCTGTTAGAAACAGAAAGACCGTTAGTGTCCTGCCGCCTTTTTTCATGCTCTGCAGATCTGCCTGAAAGCCGACGGTTGTAAAAAACACCATCATAAAGAAGTCCTTCAATGTCTCATTAAAAGAGATTGCAAGGATTCCGCTCCGGTAAAGGATCAGATTAACTATGGCAAACAGCAGACCGCCTACCACAGGTGCCGGAATGCAAAATCTTTCCAGGAAAGCAATTTTCCTGCGCAGGAGCACTCCCAAATAATTCATCGCAAGCCCGAGGGCTGCTGTTGTATACATATCTAAAGACAACGTCATAGTTTTCGTTATACCTGCATCTTCTCTGTCTCTCTGTCGACAAATCTTTTTTCCGTGGCATCAGCATATCTGCTCTGAATGGTTCTGTCAAGCGGGGCATATATGAGTTAAAGGATTAGTATAAAGGGGCGAGCGGAGAGCAGCCAAGCAGCGAAGGTCTGAAAAAATGCGAACCCGTAACGGCATAAACTGCCGGCTTACGAGTTCGCAACTTTTTTAAATGTTTTGCTTTCGGAATGCTATCTTCATAGCCGTGAGATGCATCCCGATAAAGATACAGGCAGCTAAGCCTGTCCGTTTGTTCGGGTCAATCGTTCACAAGCTCGGGGATGCCCACGGTAAAATAGTACTGCTTTACGTCATAATAGGAGGCGAGGACTACCAGGCAGTTATAACCGTTGTACTCAAACTCCTCGTAGACTCTCCCTTCTTCTGTGCCAACCTGTTCTTTCAGGGCGGTTATTTTCGCATCTGCTAAAGAACGCATCTCTTCATAATCCGTACCGTAATCCAGCACGCACATCATCACCGAGGCGGTATCCAGAAAATCGGAGTAAACCTGATCAATCATGGAAGCCGGATACACATAGCCGGTGGTAAGTATGTGGTTGATATTACCTTTGGCGTTGGTGCTTCCCTTTCCATTCACATGATTGAATGCGAGGGCAATTCCATCGGTATCCTTTTCTTCGCTGTCCGCCGGCAAATGATTTACATAGAAATCGCGCTCGGTCCAGCTCTCGGGAAGTTCATCCTCGATGAGGGTGTGCTCAAGTCCTTTTTCGGCAAAATAAGCACTCACGCTCTTAGCAAAGTCATCGATAAACCGGTTTTCATCCGACTGAAGGGCGCAGAGAATGTTATAGCGCCCGGTATCCTTGTAATCCTTATTCAACTCACCAATGAGTACAAGCGCGTTCTCATAGTCCTCCGCCTCATAGAGAGCCAAAGCATTCTGGTACTTGCACTCCTTCACCTGTTCGGCGCTGTCCTTATAGTCGCCAAGCTCCGTAAACAAAGCCTCCGCTCCGGCAAAGTCCCCGTTCTCAAGAAGAGACTTTGCTTTCAAATAGCGGCATTCGGTCAGCTGCTGTGTGGCGTCCTCATAGCTTCCAAGAGACTCCAATAGCGCGATGGCTTTATCGTAATCAGAAGCCGCCATAGCATTCAGAGCAAGATGATAGTCGCACTCGGTCACTTTGTCCGCAGCATCTTTGTAATCGGCAAGGGATGCGAAAAGATTCCTGGCCCCCTCATAGTCGCCGCTCTGTACAAGAGAAAGGGCCGTCTTGTAATCACTGCTGTTGCAGCCGGCAAGAGAAAAAGCCATCAAGGCACACAGCACCAGCGCAATAATTCTTTTTCCGTTCATCGGGCATTACCTCTCAAACAAAAAATTTAGATTGGAATTGCGAGTTCATCTTGGGAACTTTATTTATACTATTATAATTCAAACTAAGTGTTTCCGATTTCAGTTCGGTTTCGCTTTCCTGCCGGACCTGTATCCAGGCTGTAATCAGAATCGTCAGGGCGGCAATAAGAAGCAATATCAGCATCACTTTCAAAGCCGTTTTAAAAACCGGCATTTTCTTTTTAACCACGACTGGATGCTTTTTATGGGATTTATACTGAACAATGGTATGTTTCTTCTTTGCCATGGATTCTTCCGCAGACCTGTTTCTCTGTTAATTATTTTTTGTACCCGGTTTCAAAGTCCACCACGTTAGTGAGCTCTCCGCCTGAAAGCCAGGCTTTCAGATTCTTGTTGCTGAGACGGCAAAGCGCTTCCAGCGTACCCGGCAGGTCGTAGAATCCCGCTCTGTGCGGGGTTATCAGAAGCTTCTTATTTTTCCAGGCTCTGTGGTCCTGCGGCAGGGGTTCCACCTCGAACACGTCGCAGCCGGCGCAACGGATTTGCCCCGCGTCGAGCGCATCACAGAGAGCGTCAATGTCAACCGAAGAACCGCGGCCGCAGTTGATGAACATGGCGTCCTTTTTCATTTTTGAAAAGAACTCTTTGTCGAACATGTGATAGGTAGCCTTTGTTCCGGGAAGCACGGAGAATATAACGTCCGCCCGGCCGATGACCTCATCCAGTTTATCGGTGGTGTAGAGCTCGTCAACGCATTCCGGACACTCGGAAGGTCTGCGCTTTACACCGATAATGTAGGCGCCCAGAGCCTTCATAAGTCTGGCATAGTAAAGGCCGATATCTCCGAGGCCGATAACCAGGACGACCGCCCCTTCGGGAGAGGAAACCGGCATCTCGCCCTGATATACCCCGTACCAGCGGCCTTCTGCCTGAAAGTCCCTGCAGAGCGGCAAGTTCTTCATAAGAGAGAGTGTCATGGCAAGGCCGTGCTCCGCAACGGGCTTGCTGTACACGCCGGTGGCATTGGTCATGACCGTGCCGGGGGCGAGAAGACCCGGCTTTATAAAGGCATCGGCACCGGCTGATTCGAGCGCCAGAAACTTCAGCTTTTCGGAGCCGTTAATCTTCCGGGGCGGGTGCACGTTTCCGAGAATAATGTCGGCTTCGGCAATCTGTTCCTCCGTGACTTCATCCTGATTGACATAGTTTAATTCGCAGCCTTCAACGCCTTCTTCAACCAGTGTATGGTGTTTTTCTTCAATGGGCAGTACAACCAGTACTTTGTTCATGTTGCTTCTCCTTATATTGCTGATAGATTTTATATCTTTTTATATTTCCTATACCGTGTATAGCAAGTATATATTATCGGCATTTCCGCCGTCAAGCAAAGCAAACAAAAAGAACGTGCTCACTTGAGCACGTTCTTTTTTGTTTTTTATTGAATCAGTACTTGCCGAGAGAGCCGGAGTTTTCTGCGTTGGGCTCGTACTCCTCGCGGCCGCCGGGGAGAATGGCATTGAGAACAATGCCGACGATGGAGGCAACAGCCAGACCGGAGAGACTTACACTTCCGAGCACGATGGCGCCGTCCGTCGAGAAGTTGATACCGATTGCAAGGCCGATGATAAGAGCGGCGATGATGACATTTCTGCTCTTCTGGAAGTCCGTGTGATTTTCAACCATGTTTCTGATACCGATTGCGGAAATCATACCGTAGAGGATGAGAGATACGCCGCCGATAGTGGCTGCGGGCATTGCGGTAATCAGAGCGGAGAACTTCGGGCAGAAGGAGAGGATGATTGCGTAAATAGCTGCCAGACGGATGACTCTGGGATCGTAAACCTTGGTGAGAGCCAGAACACCGGTGTTTTCACCGTAGGTGGTGTTTGCGGGAGCGCCGAAGAGGGCTGCAATGGCCGTGCCGACACCGTCTCCGATAAGGGTTCTGTGGAGGCCAGGATCTTCGATGAAGTTTTTGCCGACCGTGCCGCTGATGGCGGAGATGTCACCGACATGCTCCATCATGGTAGCTACCGCGATGGGGACTATCGTGATGATGGAGGAAAGAAGGAGGCCGCTGTCAACATTGCCGGAGGCGAACAGACCGAAAACCGTATCTTGCATCTGGAAGGGGAGGCCGAACCAGGCGGCTTCCTTTACTCCGGAGAAATCAACGTTGCCGGTAATGGCGGCTACGAGGTAGGAAGCCAGAACGCCCAGGAGTATCGGGATTATCTTGATCATTCCCTTGCCCCAGATGTTGCAGATGATGACCACAAGGATGGCGACCAGGGCTATCCACCAGTTTGTTTCACAGTTATTGATGGCGGAAGGTGCGAGGTTCATTCCGATAGCTATAATGATAGGACCGGTGACAACCGGCGGGAAGAACTTCATAACCTTCTTGCTGCTGTATACCTTGCAGATGAGTGCCAGAACAAGATAGAGAAGACCGGCACAGGCAATGCCCACGGAAGCATAGGTGAGAGATACTCTCTCCGTGTATCCGGCTGCCACGCCGGCTGCCTTGACGGCTGCATAACCACCGAGGAATGCGAAGGAAGAACCGAGAAACACAGGAACTTTTCTGCCGGTTACGAGGTGCATGAAGAGGGTTGCTATTCCTGCGAACAGGAGAGTTGCGGAAACACTCAGGCCCGTAATAATCGGGACGAG
>JAZUEY010000036.1:0-19743 GCA_045640405.1 Candidatus Limivicinus sp. | reverse complement strand
GCCGTCATAACCGTGACGGGCGGCAGCGCAAAGAGCGAGAACTACGCTATTACTCTGCCGACATCCACAACGGCGAACATACTTGTTCGCAATCTTACGCTGACATCTTTGGACAATACCGGCGAATACACCGGCGAAAAGCTCGTGAAAAATGAGGTCACGGTCGGCGGGGACGGATTCGTCGAAGGAGAAGGCTTTGACTACACCTTCACGGGCAACATTGTAAACGTTTCGGATACGCAGAATAACAACAACACGTTTACGTATTCGGCACGAGAAGGAACTGTTCTCAGCAACTATAATGTCACTTCTGTCGTATTTGGTACACTCACCGTGAAGCAAAAGGCCGTAACGGTGACGGCCGATGACAAGTCCAAGGCATTCAACACGACGGATCCCGAACTGACCGTTACAATAGAGGGTCTGGTTGCGAAAGACCCGAAATCCGTGATTTCCTACAGCATCGAAAGAGAACCCGGAGAGTTTGCGGGAAAGTATACAATCGAAGTAACGGGCAATGAGAGCCAGGGCAACTATGCTGTCAGCTTTGTAAACGGTAAATTCACAATTATACCCGGAGACGCGGTTCTTGAGATTGAACTCGAAAATGCCGAATTCGTCTACGACGGAACCGAGCACGCCTCCGACAAGACGCCGAAGGCATATCAGAACACCGGCGAGGCACAGCGCGGCGAGGCCCAGGGAACAACAGTATTTACCTACAGCTTCAGCGAAGACGGTCCGTATGTTGCCGACCTGAGCGACTTGAAGATGAAGGATGCCGGAACCTATACCATCTATGTCAAGGCCTCCAACGCCAATTATTCCAACCAGGCCACGGCGCAGTCCTCCCTGATTATTCAGAAGAAGCCTATCCTCGTCAGCATAGCGGACGCGTCCAAGCCCTACGGCGAACCGGACCCGAAGTACCCGGATGCGATTCTCAAGGATGCAAACGGCAACCAGGCGGCCATCGATGTGGATATCGACCTTACGGTAAGCAGAACGGATGCCGGTGACGAAACCAGGAAGCTGCACGAAGGCGTGCTGAACATCGGCAGAACCGCCGAGGAGCTCAACACCGACGCGAAGTACAAGAACTACACGTTTACCGTACAGCCCGGCAATCTCGACATAGGGAACGTGGTCAAGAAGCTTACGGTCACCTCGGCCACAAAGAGCTGGGTATACGACGGCCAGACGCACAAGGACAACAGCTATACCGTTGTATACGGCACGGAGACCATAAGCCCGGTTGAGGGCAGCGACGGACTGAAGTTCAGGCTTGCCAACGGAGACATCATCACCGTTACTCCGACCGGCGATGCCGAAAAGGGAATAAAAGACTACGATTCCAAGTACAGCAAGAACAACAGCTTCGACTGCACCGTCACGAACGGCGATAATTACAAGGATGTTCTGACTTGCGTATACGGCACCGTTTCCATTACCAAGAAACAGCTGAGCGTCGCTTGGCCGGGAGATACGCAGTTCAAATTCGACGGAAAGTACCACAGCGTCTCGCCGGCAATTTCCGGTCTCGTCTCCGGAGACGGTTCCGGATGTTCTGTTTCCGGTGACTCGGCAAGAGACATCGGCAGCTACACGGCGGTCGTGACATTCACCGGCACCAAGGAGAACTACGCAATTCCTTCCAATCTCAGCCATGCCTGGAAGATTACAAAGAATCCGGCCGTTCTTGTGGAGGATAACCCGGGCGGAGACATAAACAACTGCAAGGTCGTCGAAAAGGATACGGATACGCTGACGGCGGAACTTTCCAAGGAAACGAACGTTGAAAATCCTGTCTACAAGTGGTACCGGCGCTACCCGAACGGAGACTGGGAGCTCATCGAAAACGCCGAGACCACCGGCGGCTACAACAGCAGCTACAAGCTGACGGAAGACGATGTCGGCGCCTATATCAAGTGCGAGGTTTCGGATGAACTGATAGACGGCGTTGTCGTTGCCAATGAAATCGCCTATGTACCTCTGTACTTCACGAAGGGAATGGAACAGGTTCGCGACCTGAAATCCGGCAACAGACCGTCTGCGGAAACGGAGTCGACCGTGCTGATTACCGGCTACGGAGAAGACGCTCCGTTTGAAACAAACGGCAAGTATTCCCGCTTCCTGTATCCGATGGTGGATGGCGTTCAGCTCGATGAGGCACTGTACACATCGGCGGAAGGCTGCACGGAAATTGTGCTTGCAGGCAGCTATGTCGACCAACTGGAAGACGGTGCGCATACCCTGACAGCCGTATATGAAGGCGGTGCATCCTGCGATACCAGATTCTATGTGGAACGCGATGCGCTGAAGGATGCCGGCGCGGGCATGACACGTGACGGCGAACACAAGGACAGCCTGCTTCCGCTTCTCTGTTCGCTTCTGACCCTGCTGACGCAGCAGCGGTATTACAGAAAGAAGAAAGAGTACGAAGAGGAAATCGCCCGGCTTGAAAACGAGGAGGAAAACAACTGATGGAAATCTGGAATTTCGTGCACAATTTTACTCCGTTTCATGTCTATGAACTGGCTGCGCTTGTTGTGCTTGCCGTGGCGGCCGTTTCAGCCGTTTTGCACAAAAAGAAGAATAATGAAAACACCGGTACTGCCGAACAAAAGGCAGTACCGGGTGAAAGCGATGGTGATTTATGAGTTATCTGTTTGAACATACCGTTCTGTTTAACGGCAGGCTGAGCCTTGTGGACATCCTTTGCGTTGTCGTGCTGGCAGCGGTTGTCATTTATTGCCACCGCAAGGAGAAAATTCTCAGGCAAAGGAAAAAAGAAGCCGAAGAAGCCCTGACAAAACAGAATCCCGAAGAAAGCGCTTCGGATGCATAAAACCGGGGAAGAACGGTATTATTCTGTAACAAAGCATCGCTTCCTTGCGTACTGCATGTCAGAACACAAATGAAACCATCACCGGAAAGGGAGAAGAATTATGGATAAAATGGATAATCTGAATCAGGTAACGGGCGGCAACATCTCCGGAGGCGGCCAATACTATATCGATCCGGACAACTGCGTGAACTGCGCCCAGTGCCAGGGCATCTGCCCGGTGGATGCCGTCGAATTTGACGGGAATACCTACCATATCAATCAGGCAGCGTGCTGTTCCTGCGAAAGCTGCATGTATGTCTGCCCCACGGGGGCTGTCCACAACGGATAAGAGAGCACGGCCCAACGAAAACCGCCTTTGGATGTTTTTCCAAAGGCGGTTTTTATATCCCTCATTTGTTTACATAATGTTGACAACATAAATTGTTTTGATTATAATATATCATTGAATTCTAATATGGGTTCACTATACCTTTTTACAGGGAGCATGAAAGCGGCATGCCTGAAAACAGCCCTTCCAAAAATTCGAATTCCTTTATGATGAAGCTTGCCACCTTTGTGGTTGACAGGCGCAACATCATATTCTTTTTCCTGATAGCCATCTGCATTTTCTGCGCCTTTTCCCGCAACTGGGTGGACGTATGCAATGACATCACGGCCTATCTCCCGTCCGATACCGAGACCCGCCGGGGGCTCACGGTGATGGAGGAGAACTTCACCACCTTTTCCACGGCGGAAATCATGCTGGAGAACATCACCCAGGATACGGCCGCTTCTCTTTACGATGTGATTCTGGACGTCCCCGGCGTCAAGTCGGTGGACTATGACGATACCGAAAGCCATTTTTCCAGAGCCAGCGCGCTTTTCAACGTCACCTTTGACGGGCAGGATAACGACGCCGTCAGTATCGACGCCCTCGCCGCCATCGAGGAGAAGCTGTCTCCCTATGATGCCTATGTGGTAACGGAAGTCGGCAACCCCCTCAAGCAGATTGTCAACAGCGAGATGCTCATCGTCGACATCATCGCCGTCGTCATCGTGGTCACGGTTCTGCTGTTCACTTCCAAGACCTATGCCGAAATCCCGGTCCTGCTGCTGACCTTCGGCTGCGCGGCAGTGCTGAACATGGGTACCAACTTCCTGTTCGGCGAGATTTCTTTCGTAACCGATTCCATTGCCATCGTCCTGCAGCTGGCGCTGGCGATTGACTACGCCATCATTCTGCTCCACCGCTATCAGGAGGAGCATGTCAGTCTCCCTGCCCGGGAGGCGACGATTCTGGCCCTTTCCAAGGCCATTCCGGAGATTTCCGCCAGCTCGCTCACGACCGTTGCCGGTCTTGCCGCCATGTGCCTGATGGAGTTCCGCCTGGGCCCGGACATGGGCGTCGTCCTCATCAAGGCCATTCTGCTCTCTCTGTTCTCGGTCTTCTTCCTGATGCCCGGCCTTCTTATCCTGTTTGCCGACTGGATTGACAAGACTCCGCACAGAAACTTCGTGCCGAAAATCAACTTCCTGGGCCGCGCCGTCTATGCCACCCGCTTCATCATGCCGGCTATTTTCCTGGCAGTTCTGGTGGCCGGCTGCATCTTCTCGCATAAGGCGGACTATGCCTATTCCGAGGATTCCGTAACCTGCTACCGCTCCAACGAGATGCAGATTGCGCAAAACAAGATAGAAGGCATCTTCGGCCGCAACAACCAGCTTGCCGTCGTCGTCCCGTCCGGGGACTTCGAGCGGGAAGGAAAAATGATTCGCGACATCGAAGCCCTTTCGGATACCGTTTCCGTGATGGGGCTTGCAAACATAGAAGCGATGGACGGCTACGGAATCACCGATTCCCTGACGCCCCGCCAGTTCTCCGAACTGACGGACCTGGATTTCGAGGTCTGCGAGGCGCTCTATCTGGCCTATTCCGTCAACGCGGGGGATACCGGCCATGCCCTGACGAGCATCGACACCTATTCCGTCCCTCTCATAGACATGTTCGACTATCTCATCCAGAAGGAAAAGGAAGTCTCCATCACGCTGGATGATTCCACCCGTGAAACGCTGGAAGATCTGGAATCCCAGCTCGAGGATGCCCGCCTCCAGCTCATGAACAACGGCTGGTCGCGCATCGTCGTGGAAAGCAATGTGCCCGTCGAGAGCGAAGACAGCTTCCGCTATCTCGAGGTGCTGCACGGCATCGTGGGCCGGTACTACGATACCAGCTATGTCATAGGGGACACCACCTCCTGCCGCGACCTGAAGATATCCTTCGAAAAGGACAACATCCTCATCTCCATCCTGACGGTATTCTTCGTCATCCTGGTCCTGATCTTCACGTTCAACTCCGTCGGGCTGCCGGTTCTGCTGATTATGATTATCCAGGGCTCCATCTGGATTAACTTCTCCACGCCCTATCTCGGCAACAGCAAGCTCTTCTTCATGACCTATCTGATCATTTCTTCCATCCAGATGGGCGCGAACATCGACTATGCCATCGTCATCTCCTCCCGCTACATGGAGCTGAAGGAGCAGATGCCTCTCAAGGACGCCATGATCGAGACGCTGAACCTGGCCTTCCCGACGATTATCACATCCGGCACAATGCTGGCCTCGGCCGGCTTCATCATAGGCTACCTGACGTCCGAAAAGACCATTGCCACCATCGGCATGTTCCTCGGCCAGGGTACCCTCATTTCCATCTTCCTGGTCATGTGCGTCCTGCCGCAGATTCTCCTGCTGGGAGACATCATCATCCGGAAGACGAGCTTTACCATTAACAATCCTATCCAGAACACCCGGCGCAGCGGCCTCGTGCACATCAACGGCCGTGTGCGCGGCAGCATCAGCGGCAACATCGATGCCGAGATTCACGGCGTTCTGCGCGGCGAACTCAACGGCATCATCCTGATGGGGGAGGCAGAAGATGAAGAATAAACGATTCCTGTCCGGCGTTCTCTGCCTGGCCGTGCTGCTCGGAGCGGGCACGTCTTCCTTCGCCGAAGAGACGCCTGCCGAGACCGAGCGCGTCGTGCACCTGACGGACCCCGGAGACGTTCTCAAGCTCGCCAAGGACTGCATCCTGGATGCCTACTCCGAGAATCTCACGGTCTGCCTGGATAACGACATTGACCTGGGCGGCGTGCCCATGTCGCCCGTGCCCATTTTCAGCGGCACCTTCAACGGCGGAGGCCACCGCATCAGCGGCTTTGTCCTGGCGACCGACGGCTCGCATCAGGGCTTCTTCCGCTATGTCGCGCCCGGGGCGCAGATCCTGAATCTCAAGCTGGAAGGCAGCGTGGAACCGGACGGCAGCCGCACGCAGATCGGCGGCATAGCCGGCGTCAACAACGGGGAAATCAGCCGCTGCTCCTTCAAGGGCAGTGTTTCCGGCCTTAACTACATCGGCGGCATCGCCGGTGTCAACAACGGCGTCATCGCCTCCTGCACGGCCGAGGGTACCGTTCTCGGCAAGCGCTTCACGGGCGGCATCGCCGGCTACAATGCGGCGGGCGCCTCCGTTCTCAACTGCCGCAACCGCGCCGCGGTCAATACCGAAATCACCGAGGGCGGCATCGACATCGACAAGCTGAACATCTCCAACGCCCTCGATACGCTCAATTTTGTATCCGTCCAGGATGAGGACATCGTCTCCGATTCCGGCGGCATCGTCGGTTTCAGCCAGGGCGAGATTGCCTCCTGCTCCAATGCCGGGCAGGTCGGCTATCGGCATTACGGCTATAACGTCGGCGGCATAGCGGGCCGCCAGTCCGGCTATCTGCACGACTGCTCCAACGAAGGGGAAGTCCTCGGCCGGCGCGACGTCGGCGGCATCGTCGGCCAGATGGAGCCGTATCTCATTATAAAAGACAGGCAGTCTATTGCGGACGCTATCAACAATCTCACGGCCTCCGTGGCGGCCGGCCTGCGCAACCTCGGCCGGAACTCCGAGGACATCCGCGATGTCATGGCAAACTTCAGCGACAGCGCCGAGTACATCTCCCATACCGTGGTCGGTTATTACGATGAGGAAGGTTTCCACCCCGGAACCGGCATTCCCATCGAAGACGAGGAGAC
Organism: Candidatus Limivicinus sp.; assembly: GCA_045640405.1. Taxonomy (GTDB): domain Bacteria; phylum Bacillota; class Clostridia; order Oscillospirales; family Oscillospiraceae; genus Limivicinus. The sequence goes on along the minus strand of JAZUEY010000036.1, from coordinate 12,833 downwards.
CAAGGCCAAGGTTCATGATGCCATGGATGCTATGTATTTTGCCATGGAAGACATGGGCACCTATACTTATGAAACCGTAGACGGTGCCGTCTCGGATTTCCAGGTCACCAACAGCAATGCCTATGTGGTGATGAACCTCCTCTCCGGCGCGCTTTCCGGCAACCTCGTCACCGAACTGTATGAAGACGTGTCCGACAGCGCCTCCGAGGACGACATCCAGGGCAAGGTCTCTCTCTGCAAAAACAGCGCCCCGGTCGAAGGCGATGCCAATGTCGGCGGCATAGCCGGAAACATGGCCGTCGAAATCGAATTCGACATGGAAGGCGCCCTTCTCGAACTCTTCGAGGAGCGCACCGAAGTCGGCATAGAATCCGTCCTGTATCAGTCCAAGTGCCTGAACAGCAAAAATACGAACAGCGGCCCCGTGGAAACGAAAAAAGACTATGCCGGCGGCATAGTCGGTTATCAGGATGTCGGCACGGTCGTCTCCTGCGAGAGCTACGGTGACGTTGTCTCCGGGGAAGGCTTCGCCGGCGGCATCGCCGGGCGCAGCAATGCCATTATCCGCGGCAGCTACGCCATGTGCAACCTGGATGCGGCGGAGTATGTCGGCGGCATCGCCGGCTACGGCGTCAACATCACGGACTGCGGCACGCTCGTCCGCATGGACAATGCCACGGCCGCCTTTGGCGCCATTGCGGGCTACGCCTACAACTTCGATGCCGAAAACAAAAAGATATTTAACGACTTCTTCGTCTCGGAAGACCTCGGCGCCGTCGACGGCATCAGCTATGCCGGTCTGGCGGAAGCTATCGATTATGCCAGCTTTGCCAACAATGAGGCTGTGCCCGAAGTCATGAAGGACCTGAAGCTCGTCTTCAAGGCCGACGGGAAGGTCGTCAAAGAGCTTCCCTTCACCTACGGCGGCAGCATCCCGAGAAGCGACATTCCGGAAGTTCCCGAAAAAGCCGGCTATTCCGGCGCCTGGGAGGACTTCCGCTATTCCGATCTCTACTTCAGCGATGTCATCGAAGCCGTCTATGAACCGCATCTCGGCGCCGTGGCTTCCGAAGCCACCCGCGAGGAGGGCGGCCTGCCCCTCATCGTCCTGGACGGCGAGTTCGCCCCCGAGACAAAGCTGACCGTCACGCCCTATGCCGGAGAGCTGGACACCGAAAAGCTCCTCGAGGCCTGGACGCTGACGATTGACGGCTCCCTGCCGGATGTCTACTATCTGCGCTTCCTGAAGCCCGACGTCCGCCACGCGGAAGTCTTCGTGCTGCAGGACGGCCAGTGGCAAAAACAAAGCGCCGGAGAACTCGGTTCATACCTCGCCTTCGACGCTTCTGGCCGCGAACTCACATTCGCGGTATATGAAAAAGGGCTGTTGTCATAGCCCTGAAAGGAATTGATATGCAGTGTGTTATTCATAAAAAATACACCTCCATATGAATTCTGTGTGTTATTATAGCATGAAATGAAGAAAATTCTACCTTTCATTTTCATATTGCTTCTGGTCACGGCGGTTTTCCTCTATTTCGGCCACGCCAAAGCCGGTTATTTCATCGACGAGGTCTATACCTACGGCCTGGCCAACAGCCATTTTGCGCCCTATCTCATCGATGTGGCCGGCGGGGATTTTGACGACAGGCTCATCACCAACGAGGAGCTCGTCAGTTATACCACCGTCGACAGCGGCGAGGCGCTGGACTTTGCCTCCGTGTATTACAACCAGGAGGCCGATGTGCATCCGCCTCTGTACTACTGGCTGTTCAACACGGCCTCGTCTCTGGCGGGGAACCGTTTCAGCAAATGGACGGGGCTGGCCCTGGACTATGTCATCTTCCTGGCCACGCTGGCCATGCTCGGCGTCATCTGCCGGGAGCTCTTTCATAACAAATTCACCGTCATGGCGGCCCTGCTGCTCTACGGTTTGAGCAAGGCGGCCGTTTCCACCGCGGTCTATATCCGCATGTACGGCCTGCTCACGTTTCTCACGCTGGTCCTGGTGCTCTTCGTTCTCCGGCTGCTTCGCACCGGAAAAGGGAAGTACGCCGTCCTTTCCGGCCTGACAATCTGCGCCGGCATGATGACGCAGTATTACTTTGTCTTCTATGCCTGCTTTATCAGCATCGCGGCCGGCCTGTATCTGTTTATGCAAAAGAAGAACAAAACCGCCTTCGGTTTTCTTGCCTGCGCCCTTCTGGGCGTCCTTCTCATGATTATCATCTTCCCGGCCAGTCTGAAGCACATCTTCGTCGGGAACGGGCAGGTGGTCTCCGGCGGCATGGCGCTGGCCAATCTGCTGGACATTTCATCCTGGCCCCACCGGCTTAGCACCTATCTCCATTTCGTCACAAGCGGTCTGAAGGCCTCCGTCATCGTCGGGGCCATCGCCTTCGTCTTTCTCCTGGCCACCCGGCGCCTTGAGTTCAGCGGCGAAATCGCGGTCATCGTCCTTCCGGCGCTGGTCGCCTGGCTTTTCATTGCCCTGGTTGCAGCCGTGCTCGAAGAGAGGTATATTTATAACATCATGCCGGTGTTCGTCATTTTCGTCGCCTGGCTTCTGAATCATCTGCACATCTATTATGCGCCCCTGGCGGTCATTGCGGCGCTCTGCCTGCAGTTCACGGGCTGCAACATAGACTATATCCAGCCGCAGGCGCTCGAGAGCACGGCCGCACTCTCCCCGTATAAGGCCTGCCCCGTCGTGTATCTCACGGATAACAAGTTCGCCTCCATGACGGCGGATTATTACGAACTCCTCCAGTTTGATGATTTCTTTGCCGCCACGGATGCGGCGTCTCCCGCCCTTATGGAATACATCGGCGATGCCGATGCCACCGTTCTTTTCATAGACACCAATGCGGAGTGGTCCTCCGGTCTGGACCCGGCTGCCGAGATTGCCAAACTCAGCGCCGCGGCCGGCTATGACAGCTCCGAGCAGATTCTTTCCAATTCACTGTCTCAGGTTTATGTATTGAGGTGAAGCCATGCTTAGTGTAATCATTCCCGCATACAATGAAGAAAAGCTGATAGCGAATACGGCCTCCGTCATTTCCGGCATTCTCGACGGCGCCGGAATCGGCCACGAGCTCCTCTTTGTGGATGACGGTTCCTCCGACGGGACCTGGGCCGAAATCAACCGGAGTGCCGAGTCGAACCCCTCCGTGCGAGGCCTGCGCTTTTCCCGCAACTTCGGCAAGGAGTCGGCCATGTTTGCCGGTCTCGAAGCCGCCAAGGGCGACTGCTGTGCCGTTCTGGACTGTGACCTGCAGCATCCCCCCGAGAAGCTGGTTGACATGTACCGCCTCTGGGAACAGGGCTACGAGGTCGTGGAAGGCATCAAGGAGGACCGCGGGGAAGAGAGCGGCAGCCACCGCTTCGCGGCCAACACCTTCTATAAGCTCATCAGCAAATCCACGGGGATGGACATGTCCAATGCGTCGGACTTCAAGCTGCTCGACCGGAAGGTTGTGGATACGCTCAACGCCATGCCGGAGAGGAACGTCTTCTTCCGTGCGCTGAGCTTCTGGGTCGGCTTCAAAAAGGCCACGGTGTCCTATTGCGTCCGCGAGAGGACCGTAGGCGAGAGCAAGTGGTCCACTAAGCAGCTGGTAAAGTACGCCATCACCAACATTGCCTCGTTCTCTTCGGTTCCGCTGCATGTCATCACCGTCCTCGGCCTGGTCATGCTGGTCATCTCGGTCATCTTCTCCTTCATTGCCCTTGTGCAGAAGATTGCGGGTGTGGCGGCCAGCGGCTTTACCACCGTGATAATCCTGATGCTCTTCGGTTTCTCCATTATCATGATCAGCATCGGCATCATAGCCTATTACATCGGCAAGATGTATGAAGAAGTCAAGGGCCGTCCGCGCTACATCGTCGCGGAGAGCTGCGAAAATAAAAAAACCGGGAAAGTTTTCAACACAAAATGATTGAAAAAATTAAGAAACTCTGTATAAAATATAGAGAGCTGATTGTATATGTCATCGTCGGCTGCATAACCACGTTTGTATCCTGGGGAGCCAGGGCGCTTGCCAAGCTCTTCCTCAATACGGATATCACCTGGCAGAACACGCTGGTCACCACCATCGGCTGGTGCGTCGGCGTTGCCGTGGCCTATCCGCTGAACCGCCGCTGGGTTTTCCGCAGCACCAACACCGAGAAGTTCAAGGAGTTCCTCGGCTTCGCCTCGTCCAGGCTGGGCACCGGCGTCGCGGAGGTCGTGCTGATGGACGTCTGCGTCAATCTCTGCAAGTTCGGATACTGGCCGTCCACAATAGCCGTGGCTGTGTTCGTAACCATAGCAAATTATGTATTATCCAAGTTTTTGGTATTCAGGAAAGGACAGAAATCAGATGAATGTTAAGGATTTTTATTCTCGCGTAAGAGGAGACTATGAAGGCTGCCTATCCCGCCTGATGAAGGACGAGCGCATTGCCAAATACCTCCGTAAGTTTGCGGATGACCCGGAATACGGTAATCTGATTGCGGCCCTCGAGAATCAGGACTGGGAGCAGGGCTTCCTCTCCTCGCACACCCTGAAGGGCATGTGCGCCAACCTCGGCATCACCCCGTTGGGTGACTGCGCATCCGAACTGTGCGAATCCATGCGCCTGGTTCCCGCGGAAGACGGGCGCAAGGGCAAGGCGCCCGATCATGACGTATCGGGCCTCATAGAGCTCCTCAAGCAGTATTACGCCGAAACCGTTTCGGCCATAAAAGAACTTGACTGACGCGCCTTCATGAAGATTGCGCTCCTTCAGACAAGGGTATACCGCGACAAGGCGGACAATCTGAAAGAAGCGGCCGAAAAGGCCGCTTTCGCCGCACTGCAGGGGGCCGAATTTGCCATTCTGCCCGAAATGTTCAACTGCCCGTATGAGACGAAGTGCTTTCCGCTCTTTGCCGAAGAGCGCGGGGGCGAAAGCTGGCAGGCGCTTTCGGCCATGGCCCGGGAGAATCGCCTCGTTCTGATTGGCGGCTCCGTGCCCGAGCGGGAAGGGGACAGGCTCTACAATACGAGCTTCGTTTTCGGCCCGGACGGGGAGGAACTGGCCTTCCACCGCAAAGCCCACCTTTTTGATATCGACATTGTGGGCAAGCAGCGTTTCTGCGAGTCGGATTCCTTTACGCCCGGCGAAAAGGCGACTCTCTTTGTGGCGGACGGCCACACCTTCGGCCTCGCCATCTGCTTTGACATCCGCTTTCCCGAGCTGTTCCGCAAGATGGCTCTCGAAGGCGCCGAGGCGGTCTTCGTTCCGGCCGCCTTCAACATGACCACCGGCCCCATGCACTGGGAGCTCAGCTTCCGCATGCGCGCCGTGGACAACCAGCTCTTTACAATCGGCTGTGCGCCGGCCCGCGACAGAACCGGGCGGTATGTCTCCTTTGCCAACTCCCTGGTCTGTGACCCCTGGGGGAAGGTTCTTGCCAACGCCGGGGAGGAGCCCGGTGTAACGCTTTGCGATATCGACCTGAACGAGATTCTCTCGGTCAGACAGCAGCTGCCTATTCTCTCCGCCAGAAGACCGGAGATTTATTGATACAGGAGGGGAACATGAAGTTTACCAACATTTTAGTGGAAAATCAGCCGCATCTGGCTGTCATAACCGACAGGGGCGTTCTCGACGCCTCCTCCTTCGGCACGATGGAAGCGGCTTTCGCGGGCCTCGCATTGCCCGAGGAATTCCTGAACACGGCATCCGTGGTGGAAAGCCCCGTCTTTGCCAATGTAATCGACAGGCCCAACAAGCTCGTCTGCGTCGGCCTGAACTACAAGTCCCATGCCGACAAGGTCAGCCTCAAGACGGCCGACTGCCCGATTCTTTTCTCCAAATTTCCCAATGCCCTTGTCCCGACCGGCGCCAAGGTGGAACTCCCGCCCTGGGAGACGAGTTACGACTATGAAGCGGAGCTCGTCATCGTCATCGGCAAGAAGGCCTGGAACGTCTCCAAAGAGGAGGCGCTGGACTGTGTCTTCGGCTACACCGCCGGTAACGACTTCAGCGTCCGTGACCCCCAGATGAGAACCTCCCAGTGGCTCATCGGCAAGACGATGCCCGGCTTCGGCCCCTGCGGCCCCTGCATTGTCACGGCAGATGAATTCGATGTTTCCCGCGGCCACACTATTAAAAGCTACGTCAACGGCGAGCTCCGCCAGAACGGCAGCACCGAGGACATGATTTTTGACTGCGCCACCATCATCAGCTATGCCTCCAAGTACATTGGCCTGGAGCCCGGCGACCTCATCTTCACGGGTACGCCCAGCGGCGTCCAGCTTGAAAAGGCCGAGAAGAAGTATCTCGTGCCCGGCGATGTCGTGGATGTGGAAATCGAGGGAATCGGAACGCTTTCCAATACGATGGTTTAATGAAGCCCGAGAAGACCAACGTCATGCGCCTGCTGGATGCGGCGGGCCTGGAATATAAGACCTGGTGCTATGCCGATACCGATGCCGTGTCCGGCGTCGAGGTGGCCGATGTCCTCGGCCAGGACCGGGACCAGGTGTTCAAGACCCTCGTCACCGTCGGCAGGACCAAAGCCAATTATGTCTTCGTCATCCCCGTTGCCGAGGAACTGGACCTCCGAAAGGCGGCCGCCGCCGTGGGGGAGAAGAACATTGAGATGATCCGGAGCAAGGAACTCCTTCCGCTCACCGGCTACATTCACGGCGGCTGCAGCCCCATCGGCATGAAGAAGCCCTTCGTAACCGTTCTCGATGAAACCGCCCAGCTTTTCGACACCATCATTTTTTCCGCCGGCAAAATCGGCTATCAGGTGCAGCTGAGCCCGGAAAGCCTGCAGCAGCTCGTCCCCTTCACCTACGCGGACCTGACGCAGTAAAGAATAAGAAAAAAAGAGCAGCCAGGCTGCTCTTTTTTCATGTCTGTATCCGCTTGTTTCTTCGGGATTCGCCGCTTTGTCAGCCGCTTTTCCCTTTCTGGACGGCGGCACTGCTCTGGGGCATGTTGGTAAAGGCGCCGGAGAGCTGTGCTTTCCGGGCGCGCAGGGAAGTCTCTTCCGGTGCCGGCTCCGTGAGCACGAGCGTTACATAGATTTCGGCATCCTGCAGGCAGAGGATGATTTCATGCTCGCCTACCGCCAGCGTGCTGATAAAACTCCGGCTGAAGAGGATGGTAACCGTCCCGTCCGAATGGAAGTTGAGGGAATAGCTGTCGGAGGGGAGAATCTCCCCGTCAAATTCGACCTTGAGCGTCCCGCTGCGGAGGTCTTCGGCCAGCTCGGCGCTGACACGGAGGGCGGCCGCCGGGAGCACGCTGTCCTGCGTAACCCGGGGGTCTTCAGAGCGGACGCTGACGTTGAAGAGATCGAAGCTCTCCGTCGGCTCCGTCGCAGCCGGAACAAGGATGTAGGCCGGCCCGGCCCCCGATTCAGCGGCTTCCGGCTCGCCGGGTTCGGCGGGAAGCGGGACGAGCACCCAATTGGGAATCAGCCAGAGCGGCGCCGTAACGGTAACCGTCTCGCCGACGGCGTATTCGGCATTGCCATGCATGGCATCCAGCCACCCGCCCAGCGTGTAGCCGGCTTTTTCAAAGCCGAGCTCCGCCGCCGAGAGGAGGATGATGCTGCCGTCCTTTTCGGGCTTGCCGGAATCGGATTCGGCTTCCCGGAACGCCAGGCCGTCCCATCTGAGGATGCCGTCCGCATCCTGCGGGGTAGCCTGAAGCTGGTTGAGCACAGTCTTCGGGAGGTAGCGGTTATCGCCGGTTTCATTGGCATAGACGACGCCGTAACAGATGACCTGGTCATAACTGTCTCCGTTGGCGTAATCCATTTTCACGACTCCGGCGTTGTACTTCACTTCGTCGGTGCTGCCGGCACAAATCACCTCGTCGGCATTGAACAGGACTTCCGGATGACCGTGACTGTCATTCGTTACGGTTCTGAAGTTCAAGGTCACTTTTTGGAGGTTGCCATTAATTTCTCCGTAATTGAGTTCGGCAGTACCCGCGTTCCAACCTATGGTTCCGTCATTGGTCTTAACGATACCCTGGTTCATTTGAACGGTACCCGCGTTCACCGTAACCGTTGCGCCTCTATCGTTCGTGTTAATGTTTCCGTAATTATCCTGTACGGTTCCCTTGTTGGTTTCGATGGTGCCGCCCGGGGCATTCAGATTCACCGTCCCGTTGTTGGTGTCTATGCCGCCTTCATTTCTTTCCAGCACGGCGCCCGCCGGGTTTTCCCCCATATCGCTGCCTTCGGGATTCACGGAAGCGCCGCCCGCTTCTGTCAGAACGACCGTTGCCGGTTCATAGGCCGGTGCGCTTCCTTCGCCTTCGGCCCAGGCCGCGCCCGAAAGGCTGAAGAGAATAACGCTTGCCGTTACGAGAGCTGTCAGTTTTTTCATTTCGCCTTCTCCAAGAATGAATAATATTTTTGGAAAACTTACAATATACAATAATACGCTGCAAATGCGAAAAGTGTTACATAGTACAGATATATTATAACTTTTTTCACCGAAAAATGTAAATTCCGAATTAACATTTTTTAAAAAACATAACACATTTTCTTGCTTTAACGGTTAAATTGAGTATATTATAATAAATTTTATAGGATTAACAAGTTATTCTCTGTCAGCGGATTCTTACTACCGGAAAGGAACTGACCTATGGGCAACTTATTTGACCGTAACGTCCATCCTTTATACGCCGTCATGGCGTTTGTATGCGCGGCAATTGTTTTAATACTTCTGCAGAATTACCTGATAAACAACCGAAAGGGAAGGAAGCACGAACTCCTTGCCTTCTTTGGATTCATCATTTTCTTCTGCCTGCAGGACGGCGTTTGGGGACTGCTGGCTTCCGGCATGATCAACAGCGATGCCGGGTTGATGGTTTCTTCGGCTGTGTTCCATTGCAGCTCCGCGCTGGCTCCCCTGGTCTGGACTTTGTTCTTCTGCCGCTCCCTGCGGGAACTGATTAAGACACCGAGAATTTGGATTGCCATCGCTTCGGTACTGATGCTTTTGCAGCTGGTCATGATCCTGGCAAACTTTTCCAGCCACTTCATGTTCTATGTGGACGAAACCGGGAATTATCAGACAACCGATGCCCGCGCAATTCTCTTCTATGTGCAGTTCGGTATTTATCTTCTGGTCGCTGCGGTTTCTATCCTTGGGATTCTTTCCGCAAAATCGCTGACAAGGCGGCACAGCTTCCGGACCTTCCTGTGGATTTCCCTCGCACCGGTTTTCTTCGACGTATTCCAGCTGATCTATCCCGATGCTCCCGCCAACTCCGTGGGCCTCTGCATCGCCTGCGTTCTGGTGCAGACCTTCCTGACGCAGACGGTCGAAACCCAGGTCCGTGAGCTGGAGGCCGAAGCGGAACTGCAGAAGTCAAAACAGAAGGAAATTCTTTCCGCCGGTGTCATTACCACGCTGAGTCTGGAATACGGCCCGTTATATCTTGCCAATCTGAAGACGGGTTCCCTGCAGCTTTTCCGTACTTCGGACATGGAAAGCTCGATACCCGTCCAGCAGCTGGTTGCCGAAATCCCGGAATATCTGCTGTTTATCCGGGAATATGCAACCCGTTATGTTGTGGAAGAAGACCGTGCGGCGTTCCTGGAGTGGACCGACCCGGACCATCTGCAGGCCCTGATTCATGATAAGAACTTTTCGGAATTCAATTATCAGCGCAACATGAACGGCGTGCAAAACTATTATCAGTTCTGCTGCGGCCGTGTTTCGGACGATCCCATGAACAATCAGATGATTTTCGGCTTCCGTAACGTAGATGCCGCCGTCAAAAAGGATCTGGAAACCAAGAGGCAGCTGGAGGCGGCACTGCAGGCGGCGAATAGCGCGAACAAGTCGAAAACACAGTTCCTCTTCAACATGTCGCACGATATCCGCACGCCCATGAATGCCATCATCGGTTACACGGGCATTGCGAAAAAGAACACGGAAGAGCCGGCAACCAAAGATTATCTGGGGAAAATAGAAATTGCCGGCAATCAGCTTCTGTCCCTGGTCAACCAGGTTCTTGAAATGGCCAGAATCGAGTCCGGAAAAGTCGTTCTTCAGGAACAGAAAATCGATATGGAGCAGAGCGAGGAAGTGGTGCGTGCCATCTATGCTTCTCAGGCAGAGGCGAAAGGCCTTCGTTTTGCCGTCGAGCTCCGCAATCTGATGCACACCCATGTCATCGGAGACGCTGACAGGATTACCCAGGTCGTGAACAATCTGCTCGGGAATGCCATTAAGTACACCCCCGAAGGCGGTTCCATCCTCAATACGGTGGAAGAGGAACCCTGCGAGTTGCCCGGTTATGCGATGGTCCGGATATCGGTCGAAGATACCGGTATCGGCATGAGCAAGGAGTTCCTGCCCCATCTGTTTGAAGAATTCTCCCGCGAGAGCACATCGACCGTCAGCAAAATTCAGGGAACGGGTCTCGGCATGCCCATCGTAAAGAGGATTGTGGAACTGATGGGCGGAACGATAGAGGTGAGTTCCGAGCCCGGTAAGGGTTCCAAATTCGATGTCCGGATTCCCCTGAAAATCGATGAAGACTTCCAAGACACGGAGGCCGAAGAGGCAGACAGCAGGGAAATATCTCTTGCCGGCATGAAGATTCTCCTGGTCGAAGATAACGAGATGAACCGGGAGATTGCACAGGAAATCCTGGAAGATTACGGAGCAGAGATTGATACGGCCGAGGATGGCGACATTGCCGTGGAAAAGATAAAGAACTCCGTGCCCGGCCGGTATGATGTTGTTCTGATGGACATCCAGATGCCGCGCATGAACGGTTATGAAGCCACCAGGGCCATCCGCGCTTTGGATAACAAGGAACTTGCCAATATCAAGATTATTGCCATGACGGCCAATGCCTTTGAAGAAGACCGGCAGAATGCGTTTACCGCCGGCATGAACGAACACATTGCAAAGCCGATCGATGTGCAGAAGCTGCTCTCTACGCTCACGGGCATCTTGAAGTAATGCTGTAATCGATACAAATAACAATCCACCGGCTAAGCCGGTGGATTGTTATTTTTCCACGTAAAAGAAACAGTCAGCGGCTGATCTTTTGTCCAGCTTGCAGGTATTCACTGCGTGGAATTCCTTCCCAAGGATTGGGCTCCCTCTGTCGAGGAAGCTGTCTGAGGGAGGGTATAGGCAGCGGCGCTGCCTGCACCCCCGGGAAGCGTGGTAAAAGTTTAGCCCTCATGACAATCTGTCTTGCAAATTGCAATACACCGTAGTACAATTGCCTTGAAAGGTGGTGTAATCTATGAAAGATGCAACGGTAAGTGCTCGGGTTGAATATAATGTCAAAACAGAAGCCGAGGATATTCTCGAAAGGCTCGGCATTCCTGTATCTGTTGTAATCAACTCACTTTATCGTCAGATTATTTATAAGCAAGGGGTTCCTTTTTCGCTGACTGTACCGAGAGAACCAAAAACACTTGATGCTATGAGCGATGCAGAATTCAATGCAAAACTTCAGCATAGTTATGACCAGTCTTTATCCGGAGAAGGCCGTCCTTTCAACCTTGTCTTTGATGAACTTGAAAAGGGCTTGTGCTAAATGGATTCATACGAAATCTTAATGACCCAGGATGCAACGGATGACCTGACAGAGTTACGAAACTATATTGCGTATTCGCTGCTTGCCCCCGATACGGCTCTTTCTTATATACGAGTTATTCGGAAAGAAATTGAATCACTGTCTATCATGCCCGCAAGATATAAGACGTTGGATGATGAACCGTGGCGTTCCAGAGGCATTCGGAGAATAATCGTAAAAAACTTCTATATCTATTACAGGATTGATGAAGATGCCGGGCAGGTATATATTCTGAATGTCATTTATGCCAAACGAGACCAGTTGAATGTTTTAAATCAGATACTATGACAATATCAAAAGAAATAGACGTAAACGCAAAACTCACGGATGCGGAAATAGCCGAATTCAAAAAGGCCGAGAGCATGCCGCCGGTCTTTGACGAGGACAGCCCGCAGTACAGCTATAATCAGCTGACGGAGATGCTGAGCAGAACATAGCAAAAGAACAGGTCCTTTTGGACCTGTTCTTTTTCGTGTCACCAACCATAGTAACCATATGGTTGGTATGGTTGGTGACTCGCTTCTGCGCATACTTTACTTGGAAAGAAAAAAAGTAAATTCCGAATTTACATTTTTTGAGGAAACTTATGATAGAATCAGGATTGAAATGAACAGAGACTTCAAATCGCGCAGGATTGACCCGGAACTCAGGGCGAATGCGCGCGAAAACAGAAAACAGCAGACATACCAGGAGAACCACCTCTGGCGTTATTTCCTGCGCGATTTGCCTTACAGGGTCCACCGCCAGAAGGTAATAGGGTCGTATATAGTCGATTTTTGCATTCCTGCAAAGAAGCTGATCATCGAGATAGACGGTTCACAGCATTATACGCCGGAAGGTCTGCAGGAAGACAAAAATCGAACCCTGTATCTGAACAGCCAGGGCTACAAAGTCATCCGCTTTACGAACGAGCAGGTGTTTGATGACTTTGACCTTGTGTGTTCAAGGATAGATTCCGCCCTGGCTCTCCGATAACCGGCGCCCGACAGGTACTGCCCAGCAAGGTTTGGGATAGCTCGCTTCGCGAGCGACCCTCCTCCGCCGCCGCAGGCGGCACCTCCTCCCAAAGGGAGGAGAAATCAAAAAGAATACGAGCGAAGCTCGTGCATTAGATAGGATTTTCATCCAATACACGGGCTTTGCCCGTATTCCGATTGATTGCCCCTCAGTGGGAGGGGCGGACGAGCGCCCGCGCTCGCGGGGTGGGTCGCCGGCTTTGCCGGCTATGTA
>JAZUEY010000035.1:0-19335 GCA_045640405.1 Candidatus Limivicinus sp. | reverse complement strand
AGGGCAGAAGGAAACCCTGTATATCGACAGAGAATACCCGGCAATTGCAAAATACCGCAAGGGCGAGTTTTATTTAATATTTTAAAAATGAGCAATAAAGTCTATAAGATTAGTTCTACAACTTATAATGAAATGGAAACTGCGTTTAATTGCAAAGTTTGCAAAAACGACAATGAAGGAGACATTCCATTTATTCCTTCTATGGAAGAGAAGTACTTAGGAAGTATATCGAATAACTCTTTGTGGATCTGCTGGATGTCACCGATTCCATTTATTTATCCGAGAATTTTCTTTAAAAGTATCATCGTTTATAATAATGATAACAGTCTCTCGGTAGCAGGTGAGTATAAGTTCAACAAGAATACAATTATCATTTGGACAATCATTATTACAATTCTTGTTATACTCTTATTGAAGGTCAAAGAGTGTATTGGTCGGTTGGCTATAATAGCATTTATAGTTATTTATAGTACGATTAGTATAATGGGGAATAAGAATAATAAAAAAAGAATAAAAGATTTCTTCGCACACTTATAATACTTAAACCGCTTAAAGACAATTCACAAGAGAAAAGAAAAACGCCCACGGGCGTGTTTTGTTATCGGTTTCCGTTATGAAGACTTCTCAAATTATATTGCGTTGAGAAAATATGAAATCAGATTGTCTGTGATCTGAACAGAATTTTAGGGAAATACCAATTCCCAAAAATATATCAACATAATTAAATTTCGCCCCCTCCAGGAGATTCGAGTAAAATCCTGGAAGGGGCTTTTCTTATTGGGCTAAGCAGAAGCCAACATTGCTAGCCTTTGTAAAGTAATGTGTAAGTAGTTTTATTGCTTTTCTATTTCTGCTTTGATAATTTATCTGAATATTATATAATATTATATTAAGTGATTACTAATATTGTTTTTAATGGCTGCACAGCCAAAACCAGTACTTTAAGAATTAATGGTCAACGATCTGCCGTTTGGTAGTGCTAACAATTATGACCAAAAACGAGCGAGATTCCTGGAGTTTTGACTAGCAGTAAGAAGTGAGGCGTTGAGATAATCTTTCATGAAGAGAATATTATTGTCATTGTTATCCATAACACTTTGCCTCAGCTTTTCGGGCTGCAGCAAAGAAATAAAAGAGATATTCGTTAAGAGTGCGAACAAGATATCTAATACTTTGGCTGATAAAGTTCGAGAAGCAGAAGGCTTTGCGCAGGATGCCGGAGAAACAGTATCGGAAATAAAGGAATCTTTTTCTGAGATTGGGGAAGCTGAACAGAAGGTGATTACAGATAGCCAACTGGAAGCGCTAAACAAAGCAAAAAGTTGGTTGGATATGGATTGCGGTTTCTCAAAGACAAATTTAATATCCCAACTTAGTCTTCATGGATTTTCACATGATGATGCAACTTTTGCGGCCGAGCATTGTGATGCGGATTGGAATCAAGAAGCGGAGGAAACTGCAAAAAGGTTATTACATAGCCATTATTATTCAAGAATGGGATTAATAAGACAACTAAAGGACTACGAAGGATATACTTACGCAGAAGCATGCTATGGCGCTGATCATAGTGATGCGGATTGGTATGCTCTGGCATTAAATACTGCAAAAGAATATTTGAAGTTTTACGGGTTATCTCAAAAAGGTCTAGTACAAAACCTTCAAATTGCAAGATTTAGCATTGGGCAAATCGAATATGCAGTTGAGAATTGCGATGCTGATTGGTTTGAGCAGGCTTCCATGGCCGCTAAAAGAAATATGCTAAATTTCGAGTATTCTAAAGAAGAATTAATAGAACAGCTCGAATCTGAGGGGTTCTCTTTAGAAGAGGCAACATATGGGGTCGAGCATAACGGATTTAAAATATATTAAACCACTTGCCGATGGATTTGAAAATAGGTGCTTGGCGCAGGCGGATAGCCGGAGTTCGGAGTTTGGCAAGGCATGATTATTTGAGGAATATAATGAATAATTGGAAGCAGTGTAGTTTGATGATAACGTCCAGGCCGTCTTTGTAGACCTCCAGAGCGGGCAAGAGATTATCGGTTGCCGTGTTTTAGAGAAGATAAGAACCGAGGTAGGTTTTCATGAAGAGAATAATATTGTTATTGCTATCCTTGTCACTTTGTCTCAACTTTTCAGGCTGCGGCAAAGAAATAAAGGATATATTCGTCAAGAGTGCGAACAAGCTATCTGATACAATGGCAGAAAATATTCGTAAAGCAGAAGATGCTGCACAGGATGCCGGAGAAACCATATCGGAAATTAAGGATTCCTTTTCTGAGCTTGAGGAAGCTGCATCGGAAGTGGAAAATGCTTTCAAAGAATCTGCGGGGGTTGGCGCTGAAAAGAACGTCAAGGGACAAGAAGATCCAGAAATTACAGAAAACCAACAGAAAGCATTAAATTTTGCAAAGAATTGGTTGGCTATGGATTATGGATATTCAAAAACGAGTTTGATTTCCGAGCTCAAACTTAACGGTATTTCATATGATGATGCAAGATATGCAGCTGAGCATTGTGATGCGGATTGGAATCAAGAAGCATTGAAATCTGCAAAATTTAATTTGGAGTATTACAGTTATTCAAGAATAGGTTTAATAAGGCTTCTTAAATATTACACAGGATATACATACGCAGAAGCAAGCTATGGCGTCGATAATTGTGGGGCAGACTGGAATAAACAGGCATTAAAGTCTGCTGAAGATTATTTGGATTCTTTTGGCATTTCCAAATCCGTGTTAGAAGAACTTCTTCAAACGGATGGGTTTAAAAATGCAGAAGTCGAATATGCATTCGAGCATTGCGATGCTGATTGGTTTGAGCAGGCTTCCATGGCCGCTAAAAGGCATATGATGGATACCGAGTATTCTAAAGAAGAATTAATAGAACAGCTTGAGTCTGAAGGGTTCTCTTTAGAACAGGCAACATATGGAGTCGAGCAAAACGGATATATAACAGACCCGACATAGAACCCAGTACCGCAGAAGCGGATAGTCGAAGTTCGGCGCAACCTGATTATATGGATATAGCGGATTTCTGTTTTTTAACCTGGCTGGTCGGCCTTGCTCTGCGTTAGATTGGGAACATAGATTTAATCATATGGTTTCTCGTCATAACAAAATTTTTAAGGATCAGCTGCCGAACATTACTCCGCATGTCTGCCGTCACACTTTCGCAAACAACATGGCAAATTCCGGTATGAATCCCACTGCGCTGCAGTATCTGATGGGGCAGTCTGATATCAGTGTTACGCTTGGAATCTATACCCATACTAAAAAAGAAGATGCCAAAGCTGAACTAAAACGTGTGCTTTCGCTTTGAGTGGTAAAATCGATGTTTACCCCTGTATTTACCACTCTGTTTACCACTTTTGAACATAAGGATAGACCATGTTATACCAAGATATGCCAAGTTGAGTGGTAAGTGGTAAATTGATTTTTTAAAAATGTTCGCAAATCTTGGCAAAATACGGCAAAAAGGCGGTTTTTGATATTGATTCGTATCTTATTTGTCTGCCATGGAAACATATGCCGCAGCCCGATGGCAGAATTCATGATGAAAAAGTTGGTCGCCGACGAAGGCCTTGCGGATGCCTTCGTAATCGATTCCGCCGCGACGAGCACGGAGGAACTCGGGAACGACATGTATCCTCCCGCCAAGCGGCTGCTCACGGCGAAAGGCGTTCCCTTCACCCGGCGCGCCGCGCGGCAGATATGCCGCCGCGACTATGATTATTATGATTACATCGTCGGCCTGGACGAGTATAATATAAGAAACATCCACCGCTTTTTCGGCGGTGACCCGGAGGGGAAGATTCTCATGCTGCTCTCCCGTCCCGTTGCCGATCCGTGGTACACCGGTGATTTTGAATCCACATACAATGATTTGCAGGAGGGGCTCCCCCTGCTTCTTACCAGAATTAAGGAGAACTGAAATGATAAATGCTTACCTGGACATAGCCCCCGAGGTGAAAGAGGCTTTGGATGCCGGCAGACCCGTTGTGGCTCTTGAGAGCACCATCATCTCCCACGGCATGCCTTATCCCAAAAATGTCGAGACAGCGCTGCTTGTCGAGCAGACCGTGCGCGAAAACGGTGCGGTCCCGGCGACGATAGCCGTCATCGGCGGCCGTCTCAAGGCCGGTCTTTCCAAGGAGGAGATTGAACACCTCGGCAAATCCGGCCGGGCTGTTACCAAGGCCTCCCGCCGCGACCTTCCGGCTCTCGTCGCCAGAGGGGTTGACGGTGCCACAACCGTTACCACCACGATGATTATCGCCCACATGGCCGGCATTCGCGTCTTTGCTACCGGCGGTATCGGCGGTGTGCACAGAGGCGCGGAAATTTCTATGGATATCTCTGCCGATCTGGAAGAACTCGCGCAGACGCCGGTGATGGTGGTCTGCGCCGGTGCCAAATCCATTCTCGACCTCGGCCTTACGCTCGAGTATTTGGAAACGAAGGGTGTCCCCGTCATCGGTTACGGCACGGACGAGCTCCCTGCTTTCTATACGAGGCAGAGCGGCTTCGGTGTCGACTACCGGGTCGATTCTCCCGAAGAGCTTGCCGCCATGTTCAAGGCCCAGCGCGAGCTCGGCTACCGGGGCGGAATGCTCGTAACGAACCCCATTCCCGAAGAATATTCCATGAACAAGGCCGTTATCGATGCCGCCATCGAGCAGGCTCTCAAAGAGTGTGCCGAGCAGGGCATCAAAGGCAAGGAGACCACGCCTTTTCTGCTTGCCAAGGTTGTTGAGCTCACCGGCGGCGACAGCCTCGAAAGCAATATCAAACTGGTTCTCAACAATGCCAAAATCGCGGCACAGACAGCAGCTCGCTTGTAAAAGCGGGCTGTTTATACTATAATAAAAAAGTTATGAAAGTTTCTGTTTTATGCACAGCCTATAATCACGAAAAATACGTGGCTGCCGCCTTGGAAAGTTTCGTCTCGCAAAAAACGGATTTCCCCTTCGAAATCCTTGTGACGGACGATGCTTCCAGGGATGAAACGCCGGCCATTATAGCCGGCTATGCTTCCCGTTATCCGGAGCTTATCAGATACTTTCATCAGGAGGAGAATCTTTTCTCGCAGGGAATCAATATTTTCCCCTCGCTCCTCTTTAAGGAGGCCCGCGGCGAATACTACGCCTGGTGTGAAGGCGACGATTATTGGATTGACGAAACCAAGCTGCAGCAGCAGATTGATTTCCTCGATTCTCACCCGGACTATTCGGGTTGCGTGCACAATTCCTATTATGAATTCTGCGGCTCCGACAGGCCGAACGAGCTTCTCGTTCCGGCCGATTGCGACCGCGACATAGGCTTTGAAACCATCATTCAGGGCCTGCACAAAAGCTTCCACACCAGCTCCATTGTGGTGAGAGCCTCCGTCATAAAGAATCCCCCCGATTTTTATCACACCGCCTTCTCGCACGGCTTTACCGACTATGCCATTGCCCTGCAGATGGCCCTCTGCGGTAAAATCCGCTTTATCGACAAACCCATGTCCGTCTATCGCCGCACGAGCAACGATGAATCCTGGTCCAGCGGCTACTGCCGCGACTATGACAAGCTTACCGGCTTCGTCGCCGGCGAGATTGACATGATGCAGGTGCTTCTGCCACATCTCGACGGAGAGCAGAAGGCTCTCACCGAGGAGGAAATCCTGAAGCGCGAATATGAGCTTCTCTATCTTCGCGGCAAGGTGGACGAGATGGTAAAGCCTCCCTACGACAGATTTTATAAACAGGAACCCTTCCGATTCCGTTTCAACACAACGTTGAAGCGTCTCTTCCCCTCACTTCACAGACTCTACAGGGCCAGACAGGGTTACAAGGAGTAGCATGAGCGAAAAGAAAAACATCCTCGTTTTTCCCGCAGGAACCGAAATAGCGTTTGAAATTCACGACGCACTGCAGTTTTCAAAGTTCGTCACGCTCTACGGGGCGACGGGCTCGGCCTGCCATGCGGATTTTGTATTTGCCAACTGCGTCGAAGGTCTCCCGTTTGCCGATGACCCTGCTTTGATTCCCGCTCTGAACAGCGTGATAGACGAATACGGCATTGACTATGTCTGGCCGGCTCACGATTCCGCTCTTCTGGCTCTGAGCGAAGGTCGCGAGCAGCTGCATTGCCCGGTCATTGCTCCGGATAAGGAAACCGTGCGCATCTGCCGGGACAAGAACCGGACCTACGAGTATCTCGCCGGCGCTCCGTATCTCCCCCGCTTTTTCAAATCCGCCGCAGAAGTGGCATCCTATCCCGTCTTCATCAAACCTGCCGTCGGGCAGGGCAGCCAGGGCGCCCGCAAAATCTGCGACCGTCCCCATCTCGAAGAGGCCCTTTCGGAGGGCGTCGAGTATGCCATCTGTGAATTCCTTCCCGGCGAAGAATACACGGTCGACTGTTTTACGGACGTGCACGGAGTTCTCCGTTTTGTCAGCCCGCGCACGCGGGACAGAATCCGTGCCGGCATTGCCGTCCGTTCGCATACCCTGCCGCCCGATGAGGCCATCACGGCCATTGCGGAGGATATCAACTCCCGTCTTCGCTTCAACGGTGCGTGGTTCTTCCAGGTAAAGAAGAATGCGTCCGGCGATTTCCGCCTGATGGAAGCCGCCCCGCGCATAGCCGGCACTATGGGGCTGACGAGGAACCTCGGTGTCAACATGCCTCTTCTTACGCTCTATAACTTCTGGGGATACGATGTCGATATCCTGAGCAACGGCAATGCCTCTCTGCTGGACCGCGCCTTTATCAGCCGCTTTAAGACCGACATCGCCTATTCCACCGTGTTTGTGGACTTTGATGATACCGTCATCGTCAACGGCAAGGTCAACTCCCTTCTGATGATGTTCCTCTATCAGGCAAAAAATGCCGGCAAGTCCCTGGTTCTGCTCACCCGCCATGCAACGGACATTTGGGAAGACCTCGCTTCTTTCGGCATCTGCACCGGCCTTTTTGATGAAGTCATCAATCTCGGCACCGACCGTTCCCGCAGGAAGACGGACTATATCAAACCCGACTCCATTTTTATCGACGACTCGTTTGCCGAGCGCAAGGCCGTACACGATGCCTGCGGCATTCCGGTCTTCGACCTTGACATGATAGAATCTCTTCTGGATTGGAGGGCATAAATGAACGACATTATCAATGTAACCCGTTCCTCGATGCCTGATTTTGAAGAATACTGCGAAGAAATCCGTCCCCTATGGGAGAGCCGTTTCCTCACCAACATGGGGGAAAAGCATCTCCGCTTTGAGCAGGACCTCCTTGCCTATCTCGGCATTGAGAACATCACGCTTTTCACCAACGGGCACCTCGCCCTGGAAAACGTGATTGCGGCTATGGGGCTGCAGGGGGAAATCATCACCACTCCCTTCACCTTTGCCTCAACCACGCATGCCATCGTCCGCTGCGGCTGCACGCCCGTTTTCTGCGATGTGAAGCCGGAGGACTACACAATGGACCCGGAAAAGATTGAGTCTCTCATCACCGACAGGACCGTGGCCATCCTCCCCGTCCATGTTTACGGCAATCTGTGCGATACCGAGGCCATCGAGGCCATCGCATCCCGCCACAACCTGAAGGTGATTTACGACGCGGCACATGCTTTCGGTGTTCGCAAAAACGGAGTCAGCTCCGCCGCTTTCGGAGACGCCTCCATGTTTTCCTTCCACGCCACCAAGGTTTTCCACACCATCGAAGGCGGTGCCGTTTGCTATAAAGATCCGGCTTTGAAGGTTGTCATGAACGACCTCAAGAATTTCGGCATTCACGGTCCCGAGAGCACCCCGGCCGTAGGCGGCAATGCCAAGTTCAATGAATTCTGCGCTTCGATGGGCATTTGCAATCTCCGCCATCTCGATGAGGAAATAGCCAAGCGTAAAACCGTTTACGAGCGTTACATGCAGCGCCTTTCCGGCACGCCCGGTCTCAAGCTGAACCCGGTTACCGAAGGGGTTCAGTCCAACTATGCTTATTTCCCCGTTGTTTTCGACGGGTATAAGCAAAACCGCGATGAAGTCTTTGCCGTTCTTGCCGCCGAGGGCATCCTGGCGAGAAAATATTTCTATCCGCTTACCACCGAGTTTGAATGTTACGCCGGCCGGCCCGGTTTCGAGCCTGCCTCCACCCCGGTGGCTCTGAAGCTCTCTTCCGAGGTTCTCTGCCTCCCGATGTATGCAGATCTGCCGCTTTCCGTTGTCGACAAGGTCTGCGACCTGATATTAAAATGAAAAATCACGAAAAAACAAAAAAATTAACCGTAACCGCTCTGCTGATGGCCATGAACATTGTCCTCAGCTCCTTCTCGGTACCTACGCCCGTCGGCGGCATGTATCTCAATGACATCGTCGTTGTTACCGCAGCGGTTCTTCTGGAACCCTTTTATGCCTTCATGGTGGGCGGTGTCGGTGCCTTCATCGGAGACATGCTGTTCTATCCGGCTCCGATGTTCGTTTCCCTGGCCGTTCACGGGCTGCAGGCCGTGCTCATTTCTCTCTGTGTCCGCCATGTTCTCAAACGCAAGCCCGTTACCTCTTCGATAATAGGCGCGTTCATCGGATGGATTATCTGCTGCGGCGGCTATACGCTCGGCCGGTACTATATCTATTCCACACCCGCCTACGCCATTGCCAAGATTCCTCTCCAGCTCATCCAGACGGCGGCCACCTCCTTTGTGGCGCTTCTTCTCTGCTGGCCCTGCGGAATAAAGACCCAATATGACAGAATAATCGGCACTAATTCCTATAATTCCTAAAAATTCTTGACTTTTCCGAGAAAACATATATAATATTTAAGCCTGCCAGAAAGGCAGGCTTAATTTATCCTTGCTCCCGATTGCGGGGGCCATAAGACCAGAAGGAGGTGTTACCAAATGGCAAAAGCAAGTGAAAAGTACGAAGTAATGTACATCATCAACCCCAACCTCACCGAGGAGGAAACCGCAGCTGTTGTCGAGAAGTTCAAGGCTCTCGTCGAGGCCAATGGTACGCTTGATGAATTGGTTGAAATCGGCAAGCAGAAGCTCGCATACGAAATCAACTACATTTCTGAAGGCTACTATGTCCTTATGAAGTTCACCAGCGGCCCCGAACTCCCTGCTGAGTTGGATCGTATCCTTGGTATAACAGACGGCATCATGCGTCGCCTGATTACCCTGAGAGCGGAATAAGGAGCTGAGCATGCTTAACCAAATCGTCATTATGGGGCGTATGACCCGTGATCCCGAGCTTCGTTACACTCAGTCCCAGACGCCCGTTGCATCCTTCACCCTTGCGGTTGACCGTGATTTCGGCGGCCGTGACGGCCAGGAAAAGCAGACCGATTTTATCGACTGTGTTGCATGGCGTTCCACTGCTGAATTCGTCAGCAAGTATTTCTCAAAAGGCAGTCTGTCCGTTGTCTCCGGCCGTCTCCAGCTTCGTGACTGGGTCGACAAAGAAGGCAACAAGCGCCGCAATGCCGAAGTCGTAGTAGACAACATCTACTTTGGCGAGAGCAAGCGCCGCGACAGCGAATCATCTTCCAACAATTCGTTTGATTATGACACTGCCTCTCAGGTTCCCGTAGCCCCGAACGAGTTCGAAGAACTCTCCGACGACGGCGAACTTCCGTTCTGAGAGCCTTAGGCTCTAAATCTTAAAAGGAGGATACAAAATTGGCTTTTGATAAATCTGCAGCTCCTGCAAAGGCAATGCACAGACGTAAAAAGGTTTGCCAGTTCTGCGTTGACAAGAAGGATTTTATCGACTATAAAGATACCGCTACGCTTAAGCACTACATAAGCGAGCGCGCAAAGATCCTTCCCCGCCGCACCACAGGCGTTTGCGCCATGCATCAGCGTGAGCTCACCGAAGCTATTAAAAGAGCACGCCAGGTTGCTCTTCTCCCTTACGTAACAGACTGATCGTAAGGCATAAGGAGACTCTCCGAATCCGGAGAGTCTCCTTTTTTTCGGGCATAAAAAAAAGAGCCCTTCCCGGCTCGGCAAACTTCCCCCAATAAACGAAATAGCCCTTGACCGTTGTGTCTTTCACCCACAGCAGCCAAGGGCTATTTCTCTGTGTTTTTCGTATCAAGCATCCTGGTTACCTCCGATTTCTGAATACTCTCCTCCCGGATTCTTTTCGGACACGCTTCCCTTTCATATAAAAATCGACTCGCGATATTCCCATAAGCGGGATGAGCAGTATGCGGGAAAATTCCAAAACGATGCGGGCCCTTTGCCTGTCCCCGAAGGGGGAACTTCTTACATCTATGTGAATTTGCTAAGGATTCTTTCTGTTATTATATTAGCATTTTGCCGCCCCGTCTTCAATCGGCATAGTATCCGAAGTTGGCAGCTTATTTTTATGCGGAATGTAGAATTTATTCCTTTAAATCAAAACCCGTTGACAGCAGGCCTTCAGAATAATAGAATAGCATTGTTGGGCATCTAAAGGCCCGCTTTCATAAAAAGCCCTCGGGATTTTCTCCCGAGGGCTTTTTTATCAGTCGGCGTTGATTTCGCCGAGTTCCAGTGCAATCTGGCCGACCTTCTGCTTCAAATCCTCCGGTGCATCCTCGTCTACGATTCCCGAGAGGAGCTCCTGCATCTGTTTGTTTATCTCTTCTATGGCCGCCTCGTGATACTTTTTCACCTTGGTAAACGTATCCGCCACGCGTTCAAGGACTTCGTCTCTCCCCTGCGGGTCGGCCTTTTTAATGGTCTCCAGAATTTCTTTGTAGTTGTTTGAGGATTTTATCAGCGCATCGTTCAGCTCCGTCCGTTTCTTTTCGGACTCGAACAGGAGCTTCCGCAGTTTCAGATTCTCCTCGTTCATTTCCAGCGCCTTGGCCCGGATGTCCACAAGCACGCTGTCGACTTCGCCGAGATTGTAATACTTTTTCTTAACGGGTTTCAGTTCAAGCGAATTGAAGTAATCCTTGTCCAGTTTCATTTCATCTCTCCTTGCCCTTGTCGTTTCCCAGTCCCAGAGATTTTATCAGTTCGTCGAGGTCTGTTTCAACGGCCTTTCTTTCGGCGGGGTCCATCTTTTCAACCGGCCGTATTTCTTCCGGCTGCGGCATACTCTCCCTCCAGGAGGCTGCCGCCTGGGCCGCCGTATAACGCTGCTTCTCTTCTTTGGCCATCTTTTCCTGTCTCTTCTTTTCGGCCTTCTTCACTTCTATCGCATGGCGTTTTCTGGCCGCTTTGAATCTTGCCGTCAGAACGATGATCAGCAGCATTACCGCCGCCAGAACAATCAGCGCCGTCTTGAGCCAGGGATGCGAGAAGATTTCCGCCAGGCGCGCTTTTATCATGTCGCCCCGGGAGGCGTTGATGTCCGTTGTCTGGTAGAGCGGAATGTCGGTATACAGCTGGCCCGAAACCACCACTTTGGCCCTGCCCAGCTCCGTTCCGGCCGCTATCGGGGCCGTCAGCTTATCGGCGTAAACCTCCGTAATGACCTGTATCTCGCTGTCGCTCAGTTCCGTCGGCAAAAGCAGGCGTATGTTTTCCGTCGGCTTCAGTTCGGCCTTTTCGCCTCCGGTTGCCAGCTCCACCGCATATTCTCCCAGCACCGTTCCCTGTTCTATGACAGTCCTGTAATCAAAGTTGCCGAACACCCAGTCGTAAAGCTTTCTCGACCCGGAGAAGTTGCCGTAATCGTCCGATCCGGTGTTCAGCCATCCGTTGCAGCCCATGATGATGCAGAGAATGTTCATGCCGTTTCTCTTGCAGGTGGAAACCAGGCAGTAGCCGGCTTTCCTCGTATAACCGGTCTTTACGCCGGAGACCCCGTCGTATTTATACCCGGGGCCGTAGACGGAGTTGGCCGTCATGAGCGCATTGGAGTTGTAAAGCTCTCTCTGCTCGGAGCACATATTCGTTGCCCCGACGACGTATGCCTCCGTGTTCACAATCGTTGCAAACAGCGGGTGCTTCATAGCCTCTGCCGTTATCAGATAGAGGTCATAGGCTGTTGTATAGTGGTTCTCGTCCGTAAGGCCGTTCGTGTCGGAAAAATGGGTGTTCTCGCAGCCCAGTTCCCTTGCGCGCAGGTTCATCGCATCGACGAAGTTGCTGATGCCTCCCTCCACCGCATTGGCCAGCACATTGCAGGCCTCGTTGGCGCTTTCCAGCAAAGCGCAGTACAGCACGTCGATGTATCGCATTTCCTCGCCCGGCTGTATGGCCGGGTGTGCGGTGGAAGACTCCTCGTCCAGCCCGGTCTGGCAGTTGTCCGGTGCCGTAATCACCGTGTCTTCGGTGATTTTGCCGCTCTCTATGGCTTCCACGGCCAGCAGCCCCGTCATAATCTTCGTCAGGCTGGCCGGCGAGCGTTCCTGCGTCATGTTCTTCTCATACAGAATGATGCCGGATTCCATATCCGCAAGAACAATCGTGTCTGCCACCACGTTCGGGTCCTCCAGGGCGAAGGCACCGGGGGCGATTGCCGCCAGCAGCAGGCACAGGGCTATAAACATTGTCAGGACTTTATTTTTTTTCATCATGTGCTATTATACTAATATAGTATAAAGTTTGGAGTTGTCATTTGCAATGAAAATTCTTGTTGTCGATGATGAGAAAACTCTCGTTAAAGGCATTAAATTCAATCTGGAAACCGAAGGTTATGCGGTCGACTGTGCCTATGACGGCGAAGAGGCCGTCATCAAAGCCAAAAGCGAATCGTATGACCTTATCATACTCGATCTCATGATGCCGAAGAAGGACGGTCTGCAGGTCTGCCGTGAAATCCGCGATTTTTCCACGGTCCCCATCATCATGCTTACCGCCAAAAGCGAGGACGCGGATACGCTTCTCGGCTTTGAATCCGGCGCGGATGACTATATCACGAAGCCTTTCAACATTCTTCTCCTGAAGGCGCGTGTCCGTGCCCTGATTCGCCGCGCCTCCATTGTCGGCAATGCCTCCCCGGCCGCCGCATCCGGCGGTTTCGGCGGCGTTGTTATCGATGAAGAGGCCCGGTCCGTTAAAAAAGACGGGGAAGAGGTCACTCTCACCATCAAGGAATACGACCTGATTCTGTTCCTTATGAAAAACGCCGGCAAGGTCTACAGCCGCGAAAACCTTCTCAATCTTGTCTGGGGTTACGATTACATAGGCGACCCGAGAACGGTGGACGTGCACATCCGCCGTCTTCGTGAAAAGCTGGAAGACAATCCGTCCGAACCCCGTTACATCCTTACCAAATGGGGTATCGGATACTACTTCTCCGAAGCATGAAGCTTTCTCTGCGCCTGAAAATATATCTTCTCATTGCCGCTCTGCTGGCCGTGCTTCTGGTCCTGCTGAACGTTGTACCGGTTACGTCTTCCCGCAATGCGGTTTTTGAAGAGAAAAAGTCCTCTCTCACTTCCCAGGGAAATGCCGTGGCCTCCGCTCTCAGCAAGCTGGATTCGCTGAGTCATGACAATGTGCGCGATGTTCTGAATTTTCTGGACATCTCCGGCTATTCCCGCATCATTGCCACCGACGGCGACGGCACCGTCATCTATGACACCGACGGTTTCGAAGGCTCCGTTTCCGACATGGAAGATGTCCGTACGGCCCTCGGAGGGAAGACGGTCTTCCGCTCCTGCTTTAGAGACGGCGCTTTTGATTCTTCCTATATCACGCCTCTCTCCGTCAACGACGTCATCAGCGGCAGCTGCTATATCCGCGAGATTGACGTGGAGCGCGCCGCCATTCTTCTCTCTCTGCAGGGCAGAATCCGCACCGTTTCCATCATTGTCAGCATCGTAACCGTCATCATGACGCTCATCTTCACGCGGACGCTTCTCCACCGTTTCGGCGAGCTGACCGATTCGATGCGTGTCGTCGCCTCCGGTGATTACAGCCACCGTCTTTCGGTCCGCGGCAACGACGAGCTCTCCGAGCTCGGCAACGAGTTCAACTCGCTGGCCGGCAAGCTGCAGGACACCGAGCAGCAGCGCCGCCGCTTCGTCTCCGATGCCTCGCATGAGCTCAAGACGCCGCTGGCTTCCATCCGCCTTCTGTCGGACAGCATCGTCCAGAATGCCGGGATGGATGAGGAAACCATGCGGGACTTCGTAACCGACATCGGCAACGAGGCCGAACGTCTGCAGCATACCACCGAAAAACTGCTCGACCTCAGCCGTCTGGATGACGACATCCGTGTGGCCGCGGAGCCTGTGGATCTCAAGCAGGTTGTCGTAGACGCCTACGTCTTCGCCAAGCCGCTGGCCGACGAACGCAGCATCCGAATCCGCTGCGATCTTGACGACGGCTGCATCGTGATGGCCACGGTGGACGACATGTTCCACGTTGTTTTCAACCTCATGGAAAATGCCGTTAAATACAATGTACCCTCCGGCAGTGTCGACATCCACCTGCACTCTACCGATGATTCGGTTAATCTTACGGTATCGGATACCGGCATCGGCATACCGGAAGAGGACCGGCTGAACATATTCACCCGTTTCTACCGCGTGGACAAAGCCCGCTCCCGCGAGGCGGGAGGCAGCGGCCTCGGCCTGAGCATCGTTCACGACACCGTCAAGCTTTACGGCGGTTCCATCACCGTCGGCTCCAACCAGCCGCACGGCAGCATCTTTTCCGTCCGCTTCCCCAAGCCCTCCGACGAGGAAACGGGCATCTGATCCGAATAGGCAAGGCCGCCGGCTTATAGATCCGACGGCCTTTTTTTATTTCTTTATTTCGTCCCAGTATTTCTTGTATGCCTGTTCGTTCTTGTTGTCACCGGGCTCATAGTATTTTGCATTTTTGAGAATGTCCGGCAGATATTGCTGTTTGACCCAGTGGTTCGGGAAATTGTGCGGATACTGATATCCCTGTTCCCGCTCAAAGCCCGTACCGTCGGCATGCTTGTTCTGGAGCTCTCTCGGAATGCTTCCGATTTTCCCGGCCTTGACATCCGACACGGCCGAGTCGATAGCCATGACAACGGAATTGGATTTCGGGCAGTTCGCCAGAAAGATGCAGGCCTCGGCAAGCGGAAGTCTCGCCTCCGGCAGGCCCAGCTGCAGGGCGCTGTCCACGCAGGCCTTCACAATCGGAACGGCCTGTGGGTACGCAAGCCCTATGTCTTCCGAAGCACTGCAGAGGATCCGCCGGCAGATGCCGATAAGGTCTCCCGTTTCGCAGGCTCTCGCCAGATAGTGCAGAGCCGCATTCGGGTCGCTCCCGCGGAGGGACTTCATCATGGCGGAGAGAATGTCGTAATGCTCGTCTCCGTCCCGGTCATAGCGCATGGCGCTCTTCTGGGTGATGATTTCGGCATCTTCCAGCGTAATCTTCTTCCCGTCTCTTGCGGCGGCAAAGAGGATTTCTACGGAGTTGATGGCCTTGCGCACGTCTCCGCCGCAGGCCTGGGATAATCTTTCCACAACCGCCCCGTCGATTTCGAGGGGCTTGGCTCTTTCCTCATTGGCCAGGGCAATCGCTCTTTCCACGGCAGGGCGTACGTCTTCCTTTTCGACCGGTTTGAATTCAAACACCGTGCATCGGGAAAGCACGGCACCGAAAACGCAGAAATAGGGATTCTCCGTGGTGGATGCTATCAGCGTGATCCGGCCGTCTTCGATGAATTCCAGCAGGCTCTGCTGCTGTTTCTTGTTGAAGTACTGGATCTCATCCAGATACAGCAGGACGCCGCCCGGCGTCAGCAGCGTGTCCAGCTCGTCGATAATCTGCTTGATGTCCGCAATGCCCGCGGTCGTTGCATTCAGCTTGCGAAGGCTGCGGTTCGTCTTTTCGGCGATGATTCTGGCGACGGTGGTCTTCCCCGTGCCCGAAGGCCCGTAGAATATCATGTTCGGCACATCCCCGCTTTCGACGATGCGCCGCAGCATGCCGTTTTCTCCCAATATATGTTTCTGCCCGACAACCTCGTCTAAAGTTGTCGGGCGGATTTTGTCTGCTAAAGGCTTATACATTAAGCTCTGGAGAGATATTCTCCCGTGCGTGTGTCAACCTTGATTTTTTCACCGGGCTCAATGAACAGAGGAACCTTGATTTCGGCGCCTGTTTCAAGAGTTGCGGGCTTGGTGGCGTTGGTTGCGGTGTTGCCGGCAAATCCCGGATCGGTCTCGGAAACTTCCAGATCTACGAACGTGGGAGGATCTACGTTGAAAACCTTTCCCTTGTAGGAGAAGATGGTGCATTCCATGTTTTCCTTGACGAACTTGAAATTGTCGCTCAGAACGGAAGCGTCCACCGGCTCGAGCTCGTAGGTCTCGGGGTTCATGAAGTAGTAAAGGTCACCGTCGGAATAAGAATATTCCATGGTCTGGCGATCGACGGTAGCAGCCTCGAATTTGGCCGTCGGGTTAAAGGAAGTTTCGGTAACGGCACCGGTGATGACGTTCTTCATCTTGGTGCGGACGAAAGCGGCGCCCTTGCCCGGCTTGACGTGCTGGAACTCGACAACCTGCATAACATTGCCGTCCATCTCAAAAGTAACACCGTTGCGGAAATCTCCTGCGGTTATTGTTGCCATAAAATCTATCCTCCAAAAAGTTTTATCTTTTAACTTATGTATTTTATATCAGAAACGGGCATTTTTCAAGTGTTTTCCCGCTTCCGGCTTACATCATGTTGTCTTCCGCGTGGCGGCCCAGGATGATGTTCAGATTGCCGTTCCGGCAGCGGATGTCGTCGATGAAGGCCTTGGTGTCGTCCGGATTCTTCAGCACCACATCATAGGTCAGTTCGTACAGGGTGCCGACGTTGACCGTCCGGACTCGGATGCGGTTCACGCTCTTGCAGTATTTTTCAAACAGATCGTCAAAAATCGTCTCGTAGTCCAGATCCTCGGGTATCGTGATTTTCAGCATCTGCACGGCGGCATTGGCCTCGCCGAAATGTATTTTTGTGAGAAGCAGGGTGGCTATTGCCATCACGGCAAAGAATATCACCGCTATCCCGATGTGGCCGTTTCCGCACATCAGGCCCAGTGCCACGGCGAAGAACAAGCCCGTAAGTTCACGGGCGCTTCCCGGCTGCGAACGGAAGCGGACCAGGGCGAAGGTGCCGGCAACCGCAAGGCCCGTGCCTATGTTGCCGTTGACCATCATAATTACAACGCTGACGACGGCCGGGAGCAGAGCAATAGAAAACTTCCAGGAACTGGTGTATTTGCTGCCTGCCGAAAACACCAGTGCCGCTGCAACGCCCAGCACCAGAGCGGACACGATGCAGATTAAAAAGCTGCCCAGAGTGATCGGATCTGTCAGTATCGAATTCAGCATATGGTTTCTCTCCTTAGTAGTTCGTCTGTATAGTATGTGCCGTATTTGGAATAGCTGGTCGGGAATATCTTTTCATCCGAGAGCAGTTCGGCCAGCCACATCGGCGCGGCGTCCGGAATTTTAATCTCCATCAGCACTTTGCCGTCCTTCAGCAGGATTTCTCCGTGGTCTCCCGCCGTCAGGTTCAGTTCCGTATCTCGCCATTTGATGTTTCTGTCAAAGGTAATCCGGAGCTCCGCGTTGTCCCTGTCATACCAGGAAGTTCTGTCGGTTCCGATAAAGGCTTTCGGCATGACGGGGTTCATTTTCAAAAACCAGTCTATCTCCCGGGTAATCTGCGTGTCAATCGGGGCCGGGGCCCTGCCGGAAAGCCAGTCTTCTGCCTGTTTCTCCGTCATTTCCACGCGTCTCTTGTAAACGATGCCCTTGTATTTCTTTTTCAGTTCCACGAAAACCGTTCCGTTCTCATCCGGGACACCGTAGCTTCTCAGCCTGAGTTTTTCCTTATATACCGGCTGGTCCAGCGAATGCCGGATCAGGCTGTAGTTCTCGCTGTCGTAATAAATGCTGAGAACCTCGCCTTCAAAATGCTCCGAAGGCACCAGATGCTCCCCGGCAACGGCCATAAAGCTCTCAAACTGTTCGGGCGTGAGGACGTATTTCTTTTCGTAGCGCTTGAAGGTGTAGATTGTCTTGTCGCTCATTTTACAGCACCGAAATATTCCTTCTGTCCCGCCGCATCCAGCTTCAGATAATAGCTGAGTTTTCTGGCGCAGGTGTTGTACCAGTCCCAGTCCTCCAGCAGAATGTCCTTCTGGTCTTCCAGGTGATTCTGCCAGGACTCGTAGCTGATGGTGTCGTCCTTCTTCGCCTCTTCATCGATAACGGCTATCTGCTTTTCGTATTCTTTCCAGACGTTCTCGGCCGTCAGATTGCTCTTCAGAGCCTCCGCCGCCCGCTGTGCGAACCTCGCCTTGTAGTCGTCCACCTTCATCAGCTTTCCGTTCAGCGCACTGATCTGATTCTGGTAGTTCATCACATAGTCAAAGCAGTTCTCCGCGCTCCAGAAGGCGTTGTCCAGGTCGTACAGCACGGCACGCCACTTTCCGTCTCCCTCGGTGGATTTTGCGTACCGGATGTTGCCGGTCTGTATGTCCCAGTTGCCGAAGAAGCCCTGCAGGATGGTAAAGTCTATAAAGCTGTCGATGTCCACCACCGAACAGAGTTTTTCATAAACCGCGGGATCGTCCTCGATGTCCTCGTAATAGGCCAGGGCAAGGACCTCGTCAAAGAAGGGATTGCCTTCATAGCAGGGTTCTTCCACAACCGTCACGCTGTCTTTCGGCACGCCGATTCTGTCGGCATACTGCTGCTCGTTGTTCTTCTCCTGCAGCGAATAGATGCCTTCGAACTCGCCGTTGATATAGACCGCCACGTACTTGTTGCAGCTGGCAATCACACTGTCCGTAAAGTCTCTGGCCATGTTCAGGCAGACTTCGTTCTTAACAATCGTATAGGTCTGGTCTCCGCCGGCGCGCAGGAGCAGATTGGTAAATCTGGCCGGGCCTTCGTCGCCGAAAACCTTGAAGTTCAGGCTGTCCTTTCCGTAACAGTCGCGGAAGCGGAAGCTCATGTTCTTTTTCGGGAGCACAAGCGTCGAGAAGCCGTGCATTTTGATTCCGGCGCCCATCGTAAAGCTGCCGTCTTCGCCGTAATAGGAAATTGTGCCCGGCAGTTCCAAGCCCTTCTGCCCGTTCATGTACATCATGTCGAACTCTTTTTTGTCGTCCGCCACCACGCTGACGACAGGCAGGCTGTCCTCTTCGTTGAGGATGTAGCTGAGGGTAAGCACCCGGGAATTCAGCGCCCCGTCTTCAGCCTGCACGGCGCGCACAATCGTAGTGCTGTCTATTTGGAAGGGTCCTGTGTACTTTGTGCTTTCTTCGGTCGGCCGGCTGCCGTCCGTCGTGTAGTACACGTTGCTTCCGCCGAGTTCAACCGTCACCCGGTCGGCATCGTTGAAAACGCCGTCCGCCGAAAGTGCGACCGGCATCTCGGCTATGCGCCTTGCATAGCGGCCCTCGTTGTCCTTCCC
>JAZUEY010000034.1:0-10937 GCA_045640405.1 Candidatus Limivicinus sp. | reverse complement strand
GTCTAGCACTAAGGGACAGAGGTCCTACATATCGCAGGGTAGAGCAGCTGGTAGCTCGTCGGGCTCATAACCCGGAGGTGATTGGTTCGAATCCTTTCCCCGCAACTACAAAAAAACAGTCATCCGAAAGGATGGCTGTTTTTCTTTTACTGAATATACACAATCGCGTTGCGGCGGAAGGCCGAGACAATCTTCATGATGCCGCCGGAGAGGATACCGAAGCAGAAGATGTAGACCGAAATGAGGGGAGAGTTGATGTACAGGACGCAGAGGACGGCGATGAGAATTTCGCCGATGCCGGTTGCGAGCTTGAGTCTCCAGTGAGTGCCGGGAATCTTCCGCTCTTCCAGGGAACGCAGAATGTCTATGGCGCCGTCGAAAACATAGCCGACGATGAGATAGAGCATGATGTAGACGGGGGAAAGGTCGTGCAGAGTGCCGACGTAAATACCGATTTCCAACAGAATGATGCCCTTCCAGAGCATCGACTGGCCGCCTGCCATGTGCCGGGCCATTGTGAAATAGTAAACAAGATAGCGGATGCCGCTCACCGTGAGGGAGACGGTGAGAATGAGCAGAATGATGCGGAAGCCGCTGTCGGGGTCGCGAATGAAGAGGCCGGCGGCGAGAATCATCAGGAGGCCGGAAAGGATATTGCCGATTCTTTGAATTTTAGTCATGCTGTCCACCCCGCTTTACTTCCACCAGTTTGACATAGTCCCGGATGCCGCGGAACCCCCAGCGGTTGTAGTCCGCCGAAAAACCGGCAAGCATGTTGCCGGATTTGAAAATCCGGTTGGTGACCATGCTTTTTTGCGCCATGGCCGCGATGACGAAGCGGCCGAGAGCCGTGTCGTCCTTCTCCGCCTCCGGGGCGGCGATGTATTCGCGCAGGAAGGCGTGCTCGTCAAAATCGGGAATCTCCGTGCCGGAGAGCTGCTCACCGAAGGCCTTCCAGTCGGCGCAGGCTTCGAGCTGCGGCTTTTCGATAATGGCCCGGATCTGGGTCTCGTAGGGCTGCACGGTTTCAAAGGCATAGGTTTCGTTTTCGAAAACGGGCACGTCGCCATGCAGAAATTGCAGCGCGTAGACCTTCTGGCAGAATGCATGCCAGTAGTCCGAAGGATTGTCCTTTACGACGGTGTTGAAATCATTCCAGGCCGGCAGATAGCGGTACTTCAGGAAGCTGTAGTCCGGCAGATGGCCCGCACGGCCGTGACCCAGGTTCATAATGGACTTTTCGCTGCCCTGGAAGACGCTGTTGGTATAGTAGGCGTCCTCAATTCTGTCGGGCGAGGCCGGGTTGTGATTGAAGTTGACCGGACGCTCCGTCTCCTTGCCGTCCTTGTTTTCGATGACATAGAAATCAAAGTCCGTATTGTTGATGACGAGGGAGGGCGTGCCCGCAAAGTACATGTGCGCCCAGGTATCGGCCAGAATGTGGGCGGCCATGCCGGCGGCCTGCAGCGTGCCGACCTCTTTGGCCAGGCAGACGGTCTCCGGCAGCAGGGCCCCGTTCGAGCCGCAGATGAGGCGGTATTTGTTCATGTAGATGCGCGAGTGCTTCGGCTTCTGCACAAAGAGATCACGCGGGAGAAAGTGGAACGAGGCCCAGATGCGCGTGATGTTCTGCAGACCGAAAACATCGGTGTTCAGGTCCATCATCTCCAGCTGCAGCTGGGTCGTGGCGGCCGCGGCAGGGGCCCCGGCGCTTTTGAGATAGGTTTTGGAACAGCAGTCGGTAAACTGGTCGGCCGTGGCCAGTTCGAGAGCCTCGGAAGGGGACCAACCCGCCAGAAGAGCGGCGCAATAGGTACCGTAATAGTGAAAATCAATCTGCACGGCGAGACCTCCTGACAAAGATTCCGCAGATGAACAGCTCCAGCAGGACGGCAAAGGAGGACAGCTCCAGCAGGAAAGCTGCCAGCTCAAACTCCTTCTGCACGGTGTCTGCGAAAAGGGGAATGAAAAAGCTGACGATGCTGGAAAGCGAAAGAAGCATGAGAATAACGGTCCAGACCAGATAACCGCCACTTTTCCGGCCGTGGAGCCCGTCGGAACGGGCACTCATGCCGGTGCGCAGACGGATGGCAAGGTCAATGAACACGATGACGAAGAAGATGACAAGAAAGACGACCTTGCTCAGAACGTCGACTTCGACGCTTTCACTCATGAGTTCCTCTATGCTGTTGTGTTCGAGAAACAGCCAGCCGGCGGTTTTGAGGGCACTCCAGAAACTGAAGATGACTACCCAGGTCCCCGCCTCTATCAGGCCGTGCCGGGCTTTACGGATTTCCATAGTTAAGTATTGTCCTTTTTTTCGTTTTCAAAATACGGGCTCTGCTCCAAAAGGCCATCAAAATCGTGCTGGCGCAGGACCTCATAGACGGCGATGGCCGCGGAATTGGAGAGGTTGAGAGATCGCAGAGTATCACGCATGGGAATCCGGATGCAGCGGTCAAAGTTGGCCAGAAGCAGATCTTCCGGAAGCCCCCGGGTCTCCTTGCCGAAGAAGAGATACACATCATCTCCATAGGAGACATCCGTATACACCCTGCGGCCCTTGGTGGTGAACAGCCAGAAATCGGCATCCGGGTGCTTTTGGAAAAAGTCTTCCAGACTGTCGTAATAAAAGACGGAGAGCTTGTCCCAGTAGTCGAGGCCGGCGCGCTTGAGCGTCCTGTCGTCGGTGGAAAAGCCGAGGGGACGGATGAGATGCAGGGCCGCGCCAGTAATGGCGCAGGTTCTCGCTATGTTGCCGGTGTTCTGGGGGATTTCCGGTTCATGCAGTACAATGTTAATCTTCATGTCTGCCATTTTAACACATTTCCGGCGGCAGGAAAAGTCGGGATTGTCGGTTGTATTTTACGGGCGCAAAACATATAATGAAGAAAAACGCTTAAGGGGACGGAACATGAACGGAGAACTGCGGATACCGAAAAAAATCAGGGCGTGGGCGGCGGAGCTGCCGAGGCTGGCCGAACTGCTGGGCTCGGAGTACGGCGAAGCGCTGACGAGAGCCTACGAGGAACTGGATACGGACGTGCTGTACCAATCCTATACGCACGGGCAGGGCCACATCGAGAGGACGATGCTTTTTGGTGCCCTGATTGCCCAGAACGAGGGGCTTTCGGCGCAGGATACCGACATGCTCCTGAAATGCTGCTCCTATCACGACATCGGCCGTGTGGACGACAGCTACGATCTCGGCCACGGCATCCGGAGCGCCCAAATGATAGGGGAAGGTCCCCTGCGCGCCTTGTTTGACGACTGCGCACTGGCTCAGGCGGCCATCAGCGCCCACGCGGTGCCGGATTCCGACGGAAAGAAGTTTGCCGACACCTATGGGAAGACCGACCCGGAGCGTCTGGCCCGGATTACCGCCTGCCTGAAGGACGCGGACAATCTGGACCGCGTACGCATCTATGACCTGGACGTGCGGCATCTCCGGCACGAACTGTCAAAGAAGATGGAGCCTCTGGCGGAAGAAATATTTGCCCGATACACGGCCGTGCCGACAATCCTCTGCTATGGGGACTCGAACACCTACGGCTACAACTCGAGTACCTGCAGCCGGTATCCGGACTATCTGCGCTGGCCGGACGTGCTGCAGAGAAAGCTCGGCAGCGGAAACAAAGTAATAGCGGAGGGACTCAACGGCCGGACGACCGCCTATCCCAAGTGGGGTCTGGACTACAAGAGCGGGCTCTACGCCCTGCGGCCGATTCTCGAGAGCCACTACCCGGTGGATACGATTGTCTTCATGCTGGGGACGAACGACTGCGCGGCAGCGCTGGACCTGGACGCGGAGACGGTCTGCACTTCGATGGAGAATCTGGCGCTGACGGCAAAGAACTTCCTGCGCGAGCTGCAGGGCTACGAACCGCAGATTATTCTGATTGCACCGCCCCCGATTGAGGAGAGCGTTTTCAAGGGTCCGTTCTTCGAAGAGATGAACGAAAAGAGCCTGGTGACATCGGCCGCGATACCGGCACTGTACGAGAAAATGGCCGGGAGGAACGGATTTGACTTCCTGAATCTCGCCGGCGTGCTGCATTTTTCCAAAATCGACTCGGAGCATCTTTCGCCTTTTGACCATCATCGCCTGGCGAACATGCTTATGCGTTTCTTCGAAAGCGAAGACTGAAAGACGTTTTTTGTTGAAAAGAGACGCTTTCGGAAGTATAATTATATAAATTATGTGAAAAATCACGAAACAGGAGAGCGATATGAGCAAGAATTATATTTTCTGCTATTCCGGCAGCGGAAACTGCCTTGACATCGCCAAAAACATTGCGGAAGAACTCGGCGATACGGACATCATTATGATGCGCAAGATGCCGGCCGTAAGGAACGTCATCAATGCGAAGACGGTTGGCTTCGTCTTTCCCTGCTATGCGGGCGGGCTGCCCGGCGACGTGGAGAAGTTCGCAGCCGCCATCAACGTAGGCTGGGATGCCTACACGTATGCGGTTGTAAGCTATTGCGGATATCCCGGCGTTGGCATCGGCAAAATCAATAAGATTGTGCCGCTGGATTACTGGGCAGGCATTTCCCACCACGGTTCCTGCATCTGGCTTTTCCCGCACAGCGTGATGATGCCGCGCCTGAACGTGGAAAAGGCCGAGCAGAGAAGCAGAGGCCTGGCAAAGCAGGTGGCGGAGGACGTAAAGAACCGCGTGAAGACCGAAGGCAAGATGCCCGGAAACCTCTTCAACAAAATCGAAAGCCGCCTCTGGCCCGCCCTGGCTCTGAAGAAGGCGGCGGCAATGAGCGTCGACCCGGCCAAATGCATCGGCTGCGGGAAATGCGCCGAAATCTGCCCGAAGGAGAACATCACCATCAGCGATGCAAAGCCGGTATTCGGCATGCAGTGCATCGGCTGCCTGAGCTGCCTGCAGTACTGCCCGCAACAGGCCATCAACGTCGGCAGAGCCTCGGAGAAGCGCGAGCGCTACCACAACCCCAATGTGACGGCGGATGAACTGAAAAAAGAAATTATACATATAGATTAAAGGAGACAATTCATGAAGGACCTGAAGCATCTGATCTTTTTCGAGAACCTGCTGCAGGATGCACAGAACGAGCTTGTGCAGAAAGCCGTCGAGGAAGGTTTGCACCCTCTGGGATATAACTGCTATTACATCCCCGAGACGCTGCTGAATCTGCCCGGCTGCTTCTCCAGCCGTCTGCGTGCACCCCGCTGCACCCCAACAGACCTCGCCAGCTACTACATGACCCAGCGCAACTGCCCCTATGTCCGCTCCATCCTCGAGCGCGCCATCGAAGGCGGTTACAACTATCTGGAAGCCCTCTTCGGCGTGGAAGCCTGCGCGGCTATGGAGAGAATGGAGGAGCACTTCGACCTCCTGAAGCCCGTAAAGAACGACAAGTTCGTTACGACAATCATGGACGCCCCGATGAAAGGGGACCGGACCAATCTCGAGTACTACAAGACCCAGCTGAAGAAGAACGTCCTCACACCGCTCCAGGAAAAACTCGGCGTGGACGTATCCGAAGAGGCCCTGCAAAAGGCCATCGAGGACCACAACGAGATTTCGAAGGTCATCACGGAGATAGGCGAGTTCAGAAAGCTGGACAACCCGCCCATCACAGGCTACGAATTCCATGTGATTCAGCTTGTATCCGAGGTGTGCCCGCACACGCTCATCCTGCCCTATCTCAAGGAGACGCTCAAGGAAATCAAGAAGAGAAAGCCGGAGGAGAAGTTCCCGTTCCGCGCCAGAGTCGTTCTGGCCGGTTCCGAAATTGACGACCCGGACTTCACCAAGCTCATAGAGAGCTGCGGCGCAATGGTTGTGGCCGATAGATACTGCTTCGGCAGCTTCCCGAGCCGCGAACAGATAGAGATACAGGAAGGCGAGAGCGCATTCGACGCCATCTGCCGCCACTATCTGCACTGGAACCAGTGTGCCCGCTTTATGAACGGAGAGAAGATCAACCAGCGCTCGGATGAAGTGGAAAGACTCTTCCGTGAGTTCAAGGCGGACGGCATCATCTATGAAAACATGAAGTTCTGCGAGTTCTGGAGCTATGAGAAGGTTCTGGAGTCCAACATCTTCATGAACGAGAGACACATCCCCGTCTGCACCATCGAGAAGGAATACGCCCTTGGTGCGGTCGGCCAGCTGAGGACGAGATTCCAGGCCTTCATCGAATCGCTTGAAATCAAGAACATCCAGGGAGGTAAGTGATCATGAAATTAATCGATAAAGTCATAGCCCCCGTTGACAAGGCGCTCGAGCGCTTCGACCCGGTCAAGCAGGCCGAAAAGGGCGAAGGCGGTCTGCGCAGCCGTTATATCAGCGGCACCGGCGTTGCCAAATACCGCGAGTGGCGCGGCGTCAAGGACACGTTCTTTGACTATGTTTCCTGGCTGAACAATCTGCTCTCCATGGGCGCGATGGTGGCCTCCGCTCCGATTCCGTGCCTCAAGGGTTTCTGGGAATACCGCTGGATGGGTTCCTATCTCGGAACCTTCATGTTCATCGACCGTCTGTTCGAGGGCTACAGAGGCCCCGAACTCAGAATAGCGCATGCGCACATGCACGCCATTGTCCAGAGCCTGACAAAGAAGATTGCCTTCATTCTTTCCAACGACAAGAGGCTCGGCGGCGGACCGGAATCCGACAACTGCATTCCGCATGACGAGACGTTCCCGTCTCTGTTCTTTGCCGGCTTCAAGGGCCTGCATGCGATTCCGCTGCAGACACTGCCCGAATTCATCATCTGTGACATCGACCAGCACATAGAGCCCTACTACATCGACGTGGCCGAATCCTACGGCCTGCCGGCAGACGTATGCTCCCGGTGCTCTGCCGAGACCGGCGTAACGATAGACGATGCCTTCCCGATTCTCGGAAAGGCGCTGATTTCCTCCAACCTGCCCTGCAACGCTTCCGAATCCACATCGATGTTCCAGCGCCGCAGGCTCGGCCTGCCCGACTTCCCGCTGACGCTTGCCATGCAGCACACCACCAAGGAAGGTGTGGAGTACTCCGAGCAGGTGCTGAAGGATGCGATGGCCTTCATAGAGGAGCAGTACGGCGTCGCTTACGACTGGAACGAGCTGTTCAAATATGCCGCGCTGATGAACGAGCAGAACGAAATCGAGCTCGAGAAGTGGGACTATTTCGCAACACCGTATTCACCGCTGTCCGGCATTTCCGAGACGCTTTACAAGCTGTATGAGTGGCAGAGCGTGAACGGAATGGATCCGTATTTCAACAAGGTCGACCGCAAGGTCATCAAGATTATGCGCAAGTGCTACGAAGAGAAGTACGAACCCTTCGGCGGAAAGACCCGCCACCGCGCCTTCCTGTGGGGACCCTCCGCCGTGTATTATACGGACTTCCCGACCTGGTCGCAGAACTGCTGGGGTGTCTGCATAGTCCTGAACATGGACAGCACTATGGGATACAACCACATCAACACCGAAGATCCGGAAATTGCCATGAGAGATCTGACCGAGTTTGAGCAGCGCGCCTGCATGCGTCACCACGCCGTCGGCGGATGGGACAACATCAACGCCGTTTGGGACTGGGCGAAGCGCTTCAACTGCGATATGGTCATCTGCAACGACAACGTTGCGTGCAAGGGCATGAACGGTGTTCACGCCGCCCTCGAAGAGCAGGCAAAGGATTACGGTCTGCACTGGGTGTGGCTTGAGCATGACCTTGAAGATTCCAGAACCATTTCCCGCCAGGATATGAGAAACTGCCTGAACAACTACTGCTCGGTTGTCCTTGGAGAGAAGCCTCTGGATGAAACTCTCGTCGAGTTCGACGACAGCGAAGCATATTAAGGAGGATTTGAAATGAGACAGAAATTCGTAAAAATCCTGCTGAAGGTTTTTAAAAAACTGCTCGGAATCGGGCTGATTACGTTTGGCGTAACTTTTGCGATATATTTCTTTAACCTTGAGAACAAGCTAATCTACTATGTCGTACGCCCGTTCCTGAACAAGCACTACGATTCCCAGGTCAGAGACAGAAAAATCTGACCGACAGGCAAAAAGCTCCCTCCGGGAGCTTTTTGCATAGTCTCACTTGTTAAATTATTGACAAATCTTACAAATGTTTCCTTGTATATAATGCAAATTTCGTTAACAGAATTTTCATTTTTTCTTGTTATCGAAAATAAAAAAGGGTAAAATATAGAATACGAAATTATTATTTATGTAAGGAGGTGTATGTCAACATGTCCTTTGAAGCTATTGAAAGCATAGCCCAGGCAGAGGAGAATGCAAAGCAGACTGTCGCCGATGCAAAGGCAAAGGCAGCTCAGAAGATTTCCGATGCGGAAGCAGCGGGAAAGGCATCCGTCGAAGAGGCTCTTAAGAAAGCCGACGATGAACTGAAGCAGCTTAAAGAGAAGGCCGATGCCGAAAGCAAGGTATCTGCCGAGGCGTTCTTCGGTGAACTCGAGCAGGAAAAAGACAGGCTCCGTGCCGCCGCCGAAGCTAAGCTTGAAAAGGCGGCAACTCTGGTTGTTGAAAGGATAGTGAACGGCTGAGATGGCAATTAGAAAAATGAAACGCCTTACCATGGCGGTCGTCCGTTCCCAGAAAAAAGAGCTGCTGAAAGAGCTTATTAAGTACGGCTGTGTTGAGTTCTCGGAAATCGACGGTGTAATCACCGGTTCCGAGGTGGAAGATTTACTGAAAGCGGAAGGTTCCCGTCTGATGATGAACAAGCAGGAACTCGCTTCGGTTGATCATGCGATAGCCATTCTCAACAGGTATGCCCCGCAGAAGTCCTCTCTGCTGAGTGCAAAACCCGAAATCGAAAGCGAAGAGTTTCTGGATGAGTCCAATCTCGCCGAGGTTCTCGCTCTCGCACAGGAAATCGAAGGCAATGATGACAGAATTAAACGCATTTCCGCGGAAGAATCGCGCCTGAGAAGCGTAATCGAATCTCTCCAGCCCTGGCTGGAGTATGATGCCCCGCTGAACTGCGAAGGAACCGGCAGAACCTCTCTCGTTATGGGAAGTTTTCCCGTAAGACAGGATGTCGAAGCCGTCCGGAAGGCTCTGGAAGAGGCGACGGAAGAGGCGGAACTGTTCTCCGTCAGCAGCGATGCAGCCGCGCAGTACGCGGTTGTCGTGTGCATGCGGGAAGAGCTCCAGAAGGTTCAGGAGGTTCTGAGAAACTTCGGTTTCACGGCTTCCACGCTGGGCGGCCTCGAAGGTACTGCCAAAGAGGAGACCGAAAAGGCGGAGAAGCAGCTTGAACAGCTTGCAGCCGACAAGATTGCCTGCAGCGAGGCAATCGTTGCCTCTGCCGCAAAGAGAGACGAACTCAAGCTTGCGGCCGACCGGTATTCCGCTCAGGTTTCGATGAGCGAAGCCGAAGAGAAGCTCTTCGGTACCGAGTCGACGGTTGTTATGCAGGGCTGGGCTCCGGCCGACAGCGAAGCCGAACTGGAAAAGGTATTTGAAAAGTTCGACTGCGCCTGGGATATGAGAGAACCCGAAGAAGGGGAATACCCCGAAGTTCCCGTGCAGCTGAAGAACAACAAGTTTACGGACGCATTAAATATGGTAACGAACATGTATTCGCTGCCTGCATACGGAACCGTGGACCCGAACCCGCTGATGGCACCGTTCTTCATCCTGTTCTACGGACTGATGATGGCGGACATCGGATACGGCATCATCATGATCATTGCGGCGCTTGTAGCCATCAAGAAGATCAAACCGAGAGCGGGAACGCTTTCGTTCTGCCGTCTGCTTCTGTACTGCGGAATATCCACGCTGGTGATGGGTGCGCTGACAGGAGGCCTGTTCTCCGATGCACCGTATCAGCTCGTGCATGCAATCAACCCGGACAGCAAGTGGGAGGGCCTGCCCTGGCTCTTCAGCCCGACCAAGCAGAGCGACATGGTCCTTTACGGTTCTATGGTGCTCGGTGCCCTGCATCTGAATACCGGTATGGTGGTCTCCTTCGTACAGAAGGTGAAAGCCGGCCATCTGGCCGATGCCATCTGGTATGAAGGCGCACTCTGGCTGATTCTTGTAACCGGCATTCTGGCAATTTTCAAGATAGGCAACATCGGGGGAATCCCCGTGTTCCTGATTGCGGCAGTTCTTATGCTGCTGATAGGCCAGGGCCGCGGCAAGAAGGGATTCGGCAAAGTAACGGCTGCATTCGCGGCCATCTACAACGAGGCAACAGGCTGGTTCGGCGATGTCCTCTCCTATGCGAGAATCATGGCCCTCATGCTGGCCGGCGGCGTTGTCGGCCAGGTGTTCAACACCGTTGCCGTTATGCCGATGAAGAACAGCGGTGTCACGGTTGTCTCCGTGATAGCCTTTGTGCTCATATTCCTTTTCGGGCACGCAATGAACTTCGCGCTGAACATTCTGGGCTGCTATGTCCACGACCTGAGACTGCAGTGCCTAGAATACTTCGGTAAGTTTTATGAATCCGGCGGCAAAGCTTTTAAGCCGCTGAAAATAAACAGCAAATATCTCAATGCGAAAGAATAATTTTTGGAGGATATAAAAAATGGAATTCTTAAACGCAATAGGCGGTAACGCCCTCGCTCTTCTCGGTGCGGCTCTGGCAGCAGCACTTGCATGCGTAGGTTCTGCAAAGGGTACAGGTATCACCGGTGAAGCAGGCGCAGGCCTCGTTTCTGAAGATCCTTCAAAGTCAGGTAAGGTCATGATCATGCAGGTTATCCCCGGTACTCAGGGCCTTTACGGTTTCGTTATCTTCTTCCTTGCATACCTCAAGGTCAGCGGCATGGATGCTATCACTGTAGCACAGGGTATGGAAATCATCTCTGCATGCCTTCCTATCGGTATCGGCGGCCTCCTTTCCGCTATTGCACAGGGCAAAGTTGCTGCTTCCTCTATCAACATTCTTGCAAAGAAGCCGGATGACTGGTCAAAGGGTATGATCATGTGCATC
>JAZUEY010000033.1:0-12112 GCA_045640405.1 Candidatus Limivicinus sp. | reverse complement strand
GAATAAGAAGCTTTGCATTTTTTGCAAGAGCTTTTGCTATTTCTGTAAGCTGCTGCTTACCGACGCCGATGTCCTTAATCAGCGTTCTGGAGGACTCGGTGAGTCCTACAATCTTGAGGTATTTATCTGCCTCGGCATAGGTTTCATCCCAGTCGATGGAGAACTTTTTACCCTTTTCGTTGCCGAGGAACATGTTTTCGGCAATGGACATATAGGGAACGAGAGCAAGCTCCTGATGGATGATTACAATTCCCTTTGCCTCACTGTCGCGTATACCGGAGAATTTGCATATCTCGCCATTGTATACTATATCGCCTTCATAAGTGCCGTAGGGCCAAAGTCCGCTGAGTACCTTCATCAGTGTGGATTTACCGGCTCCATTTTCACCGACCAGTGCATGGATGCTGCCTCTTTTGACAACGAAATTAACGTCGTCAAGGGCTTTGGTCGCAGGGAACTGTTTGGTAATACCTCTCATCTCAAGTATATTATCTGACAAGATATCGCCTCCGTAAGTGTCTGTTTTTAGATATGGGCAAGACGGTTAAACCGTCTTGCCCAATGATAAAGTATTCTGTTTAAGCTAATCAGCTCAGCTGATCCATGGTGTAGTAACCGGAATCAACAAGCAGTGCCTGGTAGTTGTCAACAGTGCATGCAACGGGCTCGCAGAGGAAGCTGGGGATAATGCCGGTGCCGTTGTCGTAGGTCTCGGTATCGTTTACGGGAGCATCTTCGCCCTTCATGAGAGCGTCAACCATCTTGACGGTCTGCTCTGCGAGGGTACGGGTGTCCTTGAATACGGACATTGCCTGCTTGCCGTCGATGAGGTTCTTCATGATTGCGATGTCGCAGTCCTGACCGGTGATGACGGGGTATACGTCGTTGGTGTATGCTGCTGCAAGAGCATTCTCAACGCCGCATGCGGTGGAGTCGTTGGAAGCGAGAACTGCATCGAGCTGCTTGCCATCTGCATAGTAGGAGCTCAGAATGTTCTCGAAGCGGGACTGTGCTGCGTCAGTTGCCCAGTTTGCGGTTGCAACAACTGCCTTCTCGGTCTGGCCGGAGGGGCATACCAGAACACCTGCATCGAGGTACTGCTGGAGAATGCTCATAGCGCCGTCGAAGAAGAAGTTGATGTTGTTGTCGCCCGGGTCACCGGTGATGAACTCAATGTTGAAGGTCTTGTCGCCTGCATTGGCAAGATCCAGAGCAGCTTCAATAGCTTCGCCCTGCTTTACGCCAACGAGGTTGTTATCGAATGTTGCGTAGTAGGAGACAGCGTCGGAGTCCATAATCAGACGGTCGTAAGCAATGACAGGAATGCCAGCTTCTTTTGCCTGAGCAAGAACGGTGCCGAGAGAGCTGCCGTCGATAGCTGCGATAACGAGTGCTCTCGCACCGTTGGCTATCATGTTCTCAATCTGAGAAACCTGAGTGGGGATGTCGTTTGCGCCGTACTGAAGGTCAACTTCATAACCGGCTGCTTCGAGTTCCTTCTTCATGTTGTCGCCGTCCTGGTTCCAACGCTGAAGATCCTTGGTCGGCATGGAAACGCCAACGAGGTTGGAAGCTGCGGGAGCTGCTTCTTCAGCTGCAGGTGCTGCTTCAGCAGGTGCTGCTGCGGGAGCTGCTGCGGGGGCTGCTGCCTGCTGGCCGCATGCGCAAAGAGCGAATACCATGCAAAGAGCAAGCATCATAGCAAGAAACTTTTTCATTTTGTTTCCTCCTTCAAAATTTGATATTCCATACCAGAATACCTTGTAAAGCATATTTTATAAACATCCTTTATAAAAGTCAATTATTATTGAAAATAACTCCCATTTTTCGCTTTTTTAATAAACAACCCCCTCTTTTTTAGTATAT
The DNA here is from genome assembly GCA_045640405.1 of Candidatus Limivicinus sp. Lineage (GTDB taxonomy): Bacteria > Bacillota > Clostridia > Oscillospirales > Oscillospiraceae > Limivicinus. Next base: position 10,246 of record JAZUEY010000033.1, on the reverse strand, counting down.
TTTGCACAAAATTCGAGGCAGCTTTTATTAAAATTATCCATTTACTTTTATTAAAAAAGCAATAAAATAATCTTAAAAACTGCTTTCGAGGTGTTTATGCCGGAACTTGATTCTCCCCTGACCGAGCGGCGCAAGCAAACGCGCAACCGCATATTCCGTTATATATACGGTTTTCCGGACGGCTGTTCCAAAAATGACATAGCGCGTGACCTCAATCTCAGCCTCCCTACGGTCTATCAGAACATTACCGAACTGATGGATGCCGGCCTGATAGCTTTCGGCGGCTACAAGGATTCCTCTGGCGGTCGTCCCGCCTCTATGATTCAGCCCGTCTATAACGTCCGCACGGCCGTGGGCGTCTGTCTCAGCTGCCGAGATCTGCGCTTTGCCGCCACCGACCTGTCCGGAACCGAAACCGGCTACAAATCCGTCCCTTTGCGTTTTCCCTCGGAAATCGAAGAGATTTTCCGCTTCATGACGGCACAGTTGGAACAGTTCCTGGATGAGTTTCATATCGACCGCAGCACGCTGATAGGCGTCGGTATCACGTTCCCCGGTATTATTGACGACAGCGCCAGTCATCTTCTCTATGCGCCGACGCTCGGCCTGAAGAACGTCTCTCTGGACGGGCTTATCGAATCCATTCCTTACACGGTTCACATTGAGAACGATGCGACAGCCGGCGGTCTGGCGGAGATATATAACAGCGAAGCCAGGCGCAACATCGCTTTTCTTTCCCTCTTCGAAGGTGTCGGCGGTTCTCTGATTGTCGACGGGGAGCTTTACCGCGGTGCCAACAACCGCTCCGGAGAATTCGGCCACATGTGTGTTGAAAACGGAGGGAGGCCCTGCACCTGCGGAAGACGCGGCTGTCTGGAGGCCTACTGTTCACCCCGCCGTCTTCGTGATGACCTGAATCTCACCTTTGAGGAGTTCTTCAGCAGTCTCGAGGCCGGTGATCCCGTCTGTCGGGATGCCTGGGAACAGTTTGAAAGCCATCTGGCCATCGGCATCCACAACCTCCGGATGGCTTTTGACTCCGAGGTGGTGCTCGGCGGCGAACTCTCCGGTTATCTTGCCGCGCATCTTCCCGAGCTGCGAAGCCGCGTTGCCGCGCTGGATCCTTTTTCCGAAGATGTCTCTTATCTTTCCGTAAGCCGGTATTCCAGATACAGCTCTATGCTCGGGGCCGCGCTCTATTTTATCAAGGAGTTCATGGATAATATATAATGACTGAAATTGACGAAATCATACAAAGCTATATTGCCGAAGCCCAATCGGTTATCGACAGTGCCAAACCCTCCGACGGGCTTTTCGGTTTCGGCCGTGGCCCAAAGGATGACCCCTGCCACATGAAGTTTTACGATGCCGTTTCCGATGCGGCATCGAGAGGCGATGCCTATGAAACCGTCAGCGCTATTATCAAGGCGGAGCGGACCTATGCGTGCCCCAAGATGTGTTCCTGGATGCTCTCGGCCATTCACTCTCTGGCCATCCCCAGAATCGGCGAGCTTACCTCCGCTCAGCGGGAAGAACTGCGCACCTGGTATGACGACAACGTCCCGAAGCGCACCCGGCTCCCCGTCCAGAAGCAGTTTTATAAAGCTTTGAAGTAAAAAGATTAAAAAGAATCTCTGCCGCATATGGCAGAGATTCTTTTTAGGGCAATACCGCATTGTGCGGCATTGCCTTAGCCTATCATTTTTTCCAGTTCTTCCAGCGTCTTCAGCCCCGATATGGCATCGTAGGCAGTAACGCAGCAGCTTCCTTCGGCTGCCGCAAGCGCGGCCGCTTTTTTTATGTCGTTTCCTTCCAGCATGGCCATAAGGAACGCCGCAATGCAGGTATCTCCGGCTCCCGTGGCGGATGCGACAAACGGGGCTTTTATGGCGGGCTGATGCCCTTCCGCCTCCCTGGATTTGTAATACAGCCCGTCCTCGCCGCATTTGATCAGGATGGTCTTCACACCCATGCCGTAAAGTTCATTTGCAAGCTCTTTTGCGCTCTTGTCTCCGAGCATGTATTGTATTTCATCCAGGCTCGGAACGAAGAATTCGAGATACGGTGCCACTTTTTCAACGACCTTCTGCCAGTTGACGGCTCCCACGGCGCAGTTTGGGTCCACCGATGCCATGTCCAGGCTCACCGGAATGCCCCTGTCGTGCACTCTTTTCACAATCTTCAGGAGCTCCTCCCCCTCGTTTTCATACATGCTTTTCATAAGCGGGGGATAGCCGAAGTGGAACAGTTCCGCCCCTTCCAGTGCCGAGTCGGGAATGTCCTCGCAAAGGAAGGTGTCGTTGGCTCCCGGATGATGCAGGAACACTCTGTCGGTCCCGGGCACGGCAATGACAACGCTGTAGGATGTGGAACAGTTTCCATCAACAATCAGGCCTCCCGCTCCGTAGGATTCGGCAATCTCCGTTACCAGCTTGCCGAAGTCATCGTCGCCCACCTTGCCCAGGAGCGTGACATCCGCTCCGAGTTTTTTGAAAGCCAGTCCGGTGTTGGCAACCGCTCCGCCGGTGTGAACATCGGCCTTGTCCATCTGGATAAGCTGGCCCGGAATCAGGATTTCTTCAAGACGGCCGAATTTCTTTTCCGTGTGGAACACAGGCGTGATGTCCAGGCAGATATGCCCTGCCACAAGTACTTTTTTCATTTCACGCCTCCTTATAGTTTCTTACGGCAGCCTTCAGGCCTGCTTTTTGCGGTAGGATTCGGCTTCCCAGTGGGTAATAAAGTCTATCAGCTCCTGGCTCAGCGGATGAGGACCGCCGAAGGCCTTCGAGTACCAGGTAATCTTCTGCGCATCGCGGTAGAGAAGCTTTGCATTCTCGGTATCCGGAAGGTCGGGACCCAGGCCGCAGTAAACAATATGGTCGGGAGTAAACGGTTTTGCAAGATCTGCCGCTTCCAGTTCTTCCGGCAGTTCACCCGGGAGCTGTTCTTTGAGCTTGCTCATAACGCCGTTAAGGAGCTCTTCCAGTCCTTCCGGAGTCTCGGCTGCGAAGAATATGCCGTGGTTCTGGAGCAGAACGGTGTCTGTGTTTTCTCCGAGTTTGTCGGAAAGCAGCTTTGCGAGCGTATAGCCCGGTCTGCAGGCCGGTACCCAGATAGCATCGGGGAAAAGCTTTTTGGCCATCTCTTCACCGTTAACACCGCATGTCATGCCGTTCACGAGAGCTGGATGCAGATGCAGAACATATCTCTGCGGGAACAGCGCGTGCAGCAGAGCTTCCACGCTGGGGCGTTTGTTTTCTTCTCCCGGCAGCTTGGCTGCGCTGCAGTCGGCCAGAAAAGCCGCCTCTCTCTCGGCATCGCCCTCGGGATATTTCTTGTTTACGATTTCCCGCAGCTGAGCCAGGTCCATCTTAACAAAGTTGTCCGGTTCTATGCTGGAAAGCGCGCACCCGGAGCCTTTCACGTATAAAACGCCATTCTCCTTCATGGAGGTGTTTCCGCCGCCGGCGAGAACGAGCTCCGGATTGGAGCCGTATTTTCTTGAATATTCAACTAAGTTTTTCATCTTGTTTCCTTCCGTTTATTCGCAATAGAATATTTCTTTCAGATCATCGTAATAGATTCCCTGGTCATGATACAGGAAGCAGGGCCTTGTGTGCTTCCACCACTCCTGGGTAACCGGGTCCTGTGCCATCAGGTCCATGTCTTTATCGTAATCTTCCCCGGTATACTCGTAATACGTGTACAGCTCGGTACCTCTGATGGAAATCGAGTAGTTCTGTATGTTGCATTTTTTAATCGTCTCCAGAACACCGGGCCAGGTGTTGGCGTGAAGCTCGCAATACTCTTCAACCTTTTCGGGCTTCAGAAACGAATGCTGAATAAATCTCTGCATGTTCTTTCCTCTTTTCAGATTTTGTCTATGAATTCAAAGCAAAGCTTGTAGCTTCTCTTTTCTCCGGCTTCCAGAGATGGTGCCGGGCAGCCTTCTTCTCCGATGTGCGGTGCATCCATATCGCAGCAGATCGGTTCCAGCCCGCAGACGTATTCACCCTTTCCGAACATCTGCCACTGGCAGAAATTCGGCAGCAGTTCCTTTTCATAGCTCACTTTAACGCCTATGTTCAGCTTGCTGTTGAAAATGCTGTAACCGGTTTTTCCGTTTTCATCCGCCACCATATCGTGGAAATAGCATCTCTCCGGATACGGGAAATCGGGTGCCGTAACGGTTTTATAGGATTCGGGGAACTGTGCGGAATACTCGGATCTGGGTTTCGGTTCCTTCCCTCCGTTGCGCACCGATACTTCGGTGCCGGCATCCAGAAGCGGATAACCGTAGTTGATATGATAGCCCAGGTAATACTGTGAAGGACCGTAGCCGTAGTTCTCTATGGTGTCTTCCAGTTCCATCCGGTTCTCTTCGTAGAAGAACTTCAGTGACCTCTTGAGTCTGAGATTTTCGCCGAACAGCCTTGCCTCTCGCATCATGCCTTCGACGGTCACGGTCGGTTTTCCGTTTTCTATGCCTCTGGTAATCCGCACATCTTCCGCCGGGCAGGAGGATTCTTTGCCGTGCAGGCCTCTCGGCTCTCCGTTCACAATCATGTCGGAGCCCATATGCTGCAGCCCCAGCGTTGTCAGGAAACCAACGAAGAAGCTTCTCAGCCACTCGATGCCTCTTTCATTATAATATTCCGGTCCGACGATTCCGTTCGGCCCGATATAGTTCAGGTTCTTGCCTTTGTATCGAATCTGGTAGATATCCATTGCGCGGTCGGGCAGAATGCTCACGCTGAGATCTCCGCCGTTGTCAATGCGGATTTCTTTAACGCCTTCCTGACGTCCCTGGCAAAGCTTTGCCTCGGTAACCGTCATCAGCTGGTCTTCATTGCCGATAAATTCATTTCTGTAATTCATAAAAGCTCTCCTCATTTGTGCTTTCCAGCCAGTCCGCCATCATCGCATCAAGCAGGAAAATATTTTTGCTGTCTTTAAGTTTCGCATAGCAGGTACCGTCCGGCAGACTGCTTCCGAGTTCGAGATTGAACTCTTTTTCCTCTGACCCTTCCATATATCGGAGAGAATAAGAGATTCTCGGTTTGCTCAAGTCATATTTTGCCAAATCCTCTGCGTTGTACTCGACGATGCCTCTCCAATGCATGTCCCAAGTCAGATAATAGTAATTGTAAGCTATTTCCTCCGGAACAGCAACCGGAGTTTCTCCGTCGAGATACCAGTTGTCATTTTCCTTATATAGCCTGAATGAACCGTAATAGTTTGTTAAATTGACCTCTTTGTGTCCTTCGGACGGTTTCGGAACATTGGGGTAATCCAGCAGGTCCAGCTTGGCGCAGCTGAAAGCCTGCGCAACCTCCGGCGATGTCACATAAACCACGCTCGGGTTTTCATCTACCATTAAATATATCTCTTCCGTCATCGAACTTACGGTTCCGATTCGGATGCTGTGTGCGTTTCCGCTCTCGTCGCCGAATTCAATGACGCATTGCGGAGCCAGCAGGGAGTATTCTTTCAGTTGCGTCTGTTTTTCGATTGGAACCGTTCCGGAAATTTTAATGGTAGCCAGGGCTTTTAAAAGCGTCTCCGCCGAATTCTGGTTGACTTTGAATTCCCCGTCGTCCTTTAATTCCCATACGCCTTCGGATTTTACGAGATGAACAAACCCGTTGTTGTTTCCAAAGTCTATTCGGTCTGTCTTGCTAACATCACCGAAAAGATATTGCGGCGCCGCCTCTTTCTTTTCGTTATGAATCTGCAGTACAAGAATCGCTGACAGCAAAACAATGATTGCCAGCAGTACTGCAAGCACTTTCCACTCTGCTTTGCTCATTGTCTCTTTCTCCTGCGAAGCGTAATAATGCCGTAACCGATAAACGCTATCGGAATCACAGCAATCAGCGTTATGCTGAGCAGCTCTGCCGTGTTTGCATTCACAATCAGTGTGCCGCCGCCAAGATGTCTCGGTTGCGCCGTCAGGCCTCTTCCCGTCTCGGTCAGCCAGACGATGCTGTTAAGCAGAAGCTGCAGGTTTCCTCCGGAAACCGATGTGTTGACGGCATCCTCCAAAATATAGGCGGAAGGGAACCAGACTACGGAAGAGCTTCCGTTGCTTGCAGCCGCTCCGAGAATAAACTTTCCCGTCAGGTCTCCTTCTTCGCGTTCGGTTGTTTTCATATCGAAGCCGTCGGCTTTTGCAAAGGCCGCGTCGGAAGTGGAAAGCAATATTTCTATTTCCGTTCCTTCCGGCAGCGTGGTATCCGGCATCAGTGACTGTGACAGCGGAACAATCACTCTCTTCCCGTCTGTCACCATGGCTTCGGTAATTTCATGCTGGTGAATTTCCGGCAGAATGTAATAAGGATAGCCGGAAACGTAATAATTGTTGTTTCCTTCGACGATGATTCCCGGCTGCGGATTCAGACCGTATTTTTTCAGCAGGGAAACCCAGTTCGGCGTATTCTCGTCTAAATAGGTGCTGAAAAGAAGCAGCCGTCCTCCATCGTTCAGATAGCTTTCGACCTCTTTTTTCTCCTCACCTGTCAAATCCTCAGGCGTACCCTGCACAAGAAGGCAGGCGCAGTCCTCCGGTACCGAACCCATGCTCAGCAGGTCAAGTTTCTTTACGGTGTAATTGCTGTTTTCCAATCCGGAAGTGAAAGTGTCCGCCAGAGTCTTCTCTCCGTGCCCACTCATAAGATATAGAACAACATCCCTGTTTTCCGCAACACGGGCTATGGCATTGCTTATTTGGCTTTCACAGAAGAAATCAGCTCTCTTAACATTCTCCGATTCTGCATATACGTAGATATCCGTATAGTCTATGTACTTTGACTCGCTTCCGCATTCAACAATCAGGCTGTTTTCGTTAACCGTTTTGTTGGTATAGCGATTTGCAAAGCTCGGCTGCAGAATCGGGTTGATTTTTACGACATGTATTTTATCCGATAACCTGTTAAATTCGTCCAGTGTTTCGGCAATAAAGGTATCCTCGTATCCGTCCCTGGTAATCCAGTAGATATTGATGTCTTTGTCAAGTGCTTCCGCCTGCTTAACGGTCTCCGAGGAAAAATTCCGGATTCCCACGGAATTCATCTGCAGTTGCGTATACTTCTCGGGGAGTTTGCTTAGGTTCATGTCAAAAAGGACAATGATTGCAACGATAAGGACTGTTGCCAGAGAATAGAACAGTTTCTTGTTTTCTCTGCGTCTCCCCTCCATTACCATCACGGTGAGCACGATGAAAAAGGCGGAAATGCAGATAAGATACAGTATGCTCCGGATGTCCAGAACCCCGTTCAGAAAACTGTAGTATCTGTCAAACGGGGAAATACTCCTGAATATCTTTGCAAGAACGGCCAGCTTGCCGGGCAGCATGGAGGCCAGTGTCGACATAAAGAACAGCACCAGCACCGCTATGAAACCGGCCGCTGCCGCCACAGCCTGATTGTCCGTCAAAGCAGACAGGAACATGCAGATAGCGCATATCGAACAGCCCAGCAATAAAAATCCCAACAGTGCGCAATAGGCCGCCTTCAGGTCAACTTTGCCGAAAAAGCTCAGCAGAAGCGGATAAAGCGCCATGATGGCAACCGGGAGGGCAATAACCGTGCAAACCGCAAAATATTTGCCTAAAACCACCTGTGGCATTTTTACCGGCAACGAATAGTACAGCTGTTCCGTTCTCTGCTTTCTTTCTTCGGCAAAAATCTTCATGCTGATAACCGGGAGGGCAATAAGATATATAAATGTCATATTGCTGATGCTCAGTTCGAAGGAGGCCGAACCGTTCTTCAGCGAGTTAACGGAAATGTATATTCCCGCAACGAGAAGTATAAACGCGGTAAATACGAATCCGTACAGCGTTCTGAAATAGGAATCAAACTCTCTATCGGAGATGGTCTTTATTTTTTGCATTTTGCCCCTCCGTAAGTTTAATGAACAGAGCCTCCAGGTCAAGCACGGAACCTTCCTTTGCCTGTGACATGATATGCTCTGTGGTATCGTAGGCAACCAGTTTGCCTTCCGAAATCATGATTATATCGCTGCATACAGCCACGACCTCGCTTAAAATATGCGTGCTGAGTATGACTGTATGATTCTTTTTTAAATCTTTAATCAGCTGCCTTATTTCTTTCATTTGCCTCGGGTCAAGGCCAACCGTCGGCTCGTCAAGAATAATAATATCCGGGTTGCCAAGCACAGCCTGCGAAATGCCGACTCTCTGCCTGTATCCCTTGGACAGATTTCCAATCAGTCTGTCCTGTACTTTATCAATGTTCGTAGCCTTCAAGGCTGCATTAACCGCGGATTCAATATCCTTATCCTGAATGTCCTTTAATTTTGCCACAAAAGTCAGATACTCTTTTGGCGTCATTTCCAGATAGACCGGGGGTATTTCGGGGAGATAGCCTATCGTTCCGTCCACAGTTATCTCTCCGCTCGTCGGAGCGAGGCATCCCGTTATCATATTCATGGTCGTGGATTTGCCGGCTCCGTTCGGCCCGAGAAATCCATAAATATGTCCCGGCTTTATTGCGAAACTCAAGTGATCTACTGCGGTATGATTTCCGTATTTTTTTGTTAGTTCACTGACTTTTATCATTCTGTTCTCCAAATGCTTATTGCCCTGCCGCCCAAATATGAGCAGCAGGGCAACTTGCTGATTATCAGTCTTCGATAACCAGATCCGGGTTCTCGCTGAAGTGCTTCAGCATAACGATAGGATCGGACTTGGAAGTATTGGTGATAACAACACCCTTCTTTGCCGCAGCTTCGGTTACGAAGTACTCGTCGTTGGTCAGCTGACCAAAGCGAATCTGTGTCGGGGTCTCGATATCCCACTTGCCCATTGTACCATGACCCTGCAACATTATCATGCCGTAAGGAGCATTGTCAACGATGGTAACGGTTGCGCCGGGAAGAACGGTAAGTCTCTTTGCGCATGCAAGTTTGCACTTGTAGCAAATCCACTCTTCAACATAGCCTTCCTTCTCCATCTCCTCGACCGGGCGTACCGGCTTCGGAGCCATGAAGCGATGCTCATGGAACTGCGGGTCAACGTTGAGATCCCAGTCAACAACATCAACGAGATGATCGTAATCGCCGAGCTTGTCTTCCGGAGTGTCTTTCCAGAGAAGGTCTTCCGGTGTTACATGGTCCGCAAACAGGACGGACTGATACATGGCAAACACGTCGGAAGCGAACTGCGGCTCATAGGTGCACAGCGTGCCGGGTGCATGCAGAACGCCTGCCGGAACATCGTATCCGGTATCGACCTGCTGCTTGTATGCCTGAGCGATTTCAAGGATGTGGTTGTCACCCTTGCTGAAGTCCATCAGGCACTGCTTGAGCTGTTCTTTTGTTGTGCCGGGAAGAAGTCCGAAATAGGTCTCTGCGCGTTCGCCGCGGTAATTGTTGACCTGTGCCGGGAAGAAATACATCTCCGGCTTGCCCTTCTGGCCGGTCAGAGCAGCGTGCTCATCTCTGTGATGAATGTGATGGGGAAGAGGTCCGAGATTATCAAAGAATTTTGAATAGGCGGGCCACTTGTGATATTTGTCCCAAAGGTAATCGCCGACGATTTCAGCTCCTAAATCTTCAACAACTTCTCTCAGAAGCATTTTTTCGGTCCCTTCTGCATTTACGCAGTAGGAAAGGCCTTCATCGTCCGGAGTGCCGGGTCCGTTCTCGGCATGCGTCGTGGAAGCGAACCATCTCTCATCGATTCCGCCTCTTTCAAGGCCGAGTGCATAATAATCATCCGGATGCAGTTTGATTCTTCTGCCGGGGCGGCAGAAAGAACGGGGCACCCAGGTCGGAGTCAGACGAAGTATGCCTTCGCCTTCTTCCAGCAGCTTCTTTGCCAGTTCTTTGTTTGCCATGCTAAAATCCCTCCAAGTTAATATGTGTAAAGTTTCTTAGATTGCGCAGTAGCCGGTGCAGTAGTAACCCAGGTCATGGCGTCTGTCCAGTCTGCCGTAGCAGGCGCAGACGTTCACGTCCGAGATAACTTCCACGGAGTACTGTCCGAACGGTATCTGCTACTGCTCCTCGCAAATCGGAAGATCCATTCTCGTGCAGATGACTCTCTTTGCCGGTATCGTCATGTGAAGCCCCTCTACAGGCTCCTTGTCCTCAAAGTAGATGTTGATAAGTATGTGCGCATCCACATCGTTCTTGTTCGTTATCATCATCGCCTCGTGTCCGGGCAGGCTCATGTCCTCTCCGTTCCCGGGCAGGTCGCCGTCGATGAACATATAGTTCT
>JAZUEY010000032.1:0-7665 GCA_045640405.1 Candidatus Limivicinus sp. | reverse complement strand
CTCCATTACCTATGGCCTCGCCGGTACCATTTTTAAGCATGTGGACCCGATTATTGACGATGAAATCATCCAATATAACTCCGCCGTACACATGCCAAAAACGAATACCGTCCGGGCACGCCGTGCCGCAAGAGTTGCCCGGAAGGCAGAACCGGTCGAGACGGAAGCTTCCGGCGATGTCCTGGAAGGCATCAAAAGTTCTCTGATGGGCGGCCGGAAAAAGAAGGTCGTTGAACTCGTCAACCAGGCACTGCAGGATGGCCTTAGCGCGGAAGACATATTGAACAATGGGCTTGTCTCCGGCATGAGCCTTCTCGGTGAAGATTTTTCCGCCGGCAAAGCCTTTGTTCCCGAGATGCTGATGGCGGCAAAATGCATGAATGAGGCCATGGTCATTCTAAAGCCGCTTCTCGCCGGCAAAGCGCAGAAAACCGTCGGCAAGGCCGTTATCGGTACCGTTAAAGGCGATTTGCACGACATCGGCAAAAACATTGTCAAAATCATGCTGGAAGGCAGCGGCTTCGAAGTCATTGACCTTGGAGTTGACGCCACAGCCGAAGACTTTGTCCGTACGGCAAAAGAACAGGGCTGCAATCTCATTTGCTGCTCTTCCCTGCTCACCACTTCCATGAACGAAATGGCCGGTGTTGTTAAACTGGCCAAAGAGGCCGGCATACGGGACAAAGTGAAAATCATGGTCGGCGGTGCACCGATCACCCAGGAGTTCTGTGATAAAATCGGTGCCGATGCCTACACAACGGACGCCGCCTCCTGTGCCCGAAAAGCAGTTGAAATTCTTGTTGGTTAACATAATATTCTTTTTGAACCGTAAAAAGGCAGGTACTTATGTACCTGCCTTTATTATAAAGATTTCGGAATCAATACAGCTTTGCGCCGGCGGGGATGTGATTGTCCACCATCAGAAGGTGCAGCTTCTCTTCATCTCCTTCGTGGTGAATGGCGCTGAGCAGCATGCCGCAGGAATCGATGCCCATCATCGGCCTCGGAGGCAGATTGGTGATGGCAATCAGCGTTTTGCCTACGAGTTCTTCCGGCTCATAAAAGGCGTGAATGCCGCTTAAAATCGTTCTTTCCGTTCCGGTTCCGTCATCCAGTGTAAACTTGAGCAGTTTCTTGGATTTTTTGACCGCTTCGCAGGCAAGAACTTTAACGGCACGGAAATCACTCCTGGAGAAGGTCTCGAAGTCGACGAAATCTTCAAACAGGGGCTCAATCTGCACATTGGAAAAATCTATGACTTCTTCCACCGTCGGAGCTGCCTGTGCCGCCGATTCCTCTACTCTGGATTCGGATGCGTTCTGGCCGTCGCCGCTCTTCATCGTCGGGAACAGCAGAACGTCGCGGATGGCCGGGCTGTCGGTAAGCAGCATAACCAGACGGTCTATGCCGTATCCGATTCCGCCCGTGGGCGGCATGCCGATTTCAAGCGCATTAAGAAAATCTTCGTCCGTATGGTTGGCCTCGGCATCCCCTGCCGCGGCGGCCGCATCCTGGGCGCGGAAGCGCTCGCGCTGATCGATCGGGTCATTCAGTTCCGAATAGGCATTTGCCATTTCCCAGCCGTTGATGAACAGCTCAAAGCGTTCGACATAATCGGGCTTGTCAGGCTTTCTCTTGGTAAGCGGAGAAACCTCCACGGGATGGTCCATGATAAAGGTGGGCTGAATCATCTTGTCTTCACAGAATTCCTCGAAGAACATGTTCAGAATGTCACCCTTGGTGTGGCGCTCCTCGAACTCGATTCCCTTTTCCTTAGCAAGCTTTTTGGCAGCTTCCGTATCGGGAACTTCATCAAAGTCAATGCCGGTATATTTCTTAACGGCATCAAGCATCGTCAATCTTTCAAAGGGCTTTCCGAGGTCAATCTCGGTACCGTTATAGGAAATCTTTGTGGTTCCGCAGACTCTTTCGGCCACATGGCGATACATGTTCTCCGTGAGATCCATCATGCCGTGATAGTCCGTATAGGCCTGATAGAGCTCCATCAGGGTAAACTCCGGATTGTGCCGGGTATCCAGGCCTTCATTCCGGAAAACACGGCCGATTTCATAGACTCTTTCGAAGCCGCCGACAATCAGACGCTTCAGATACAGCTCCAGAGATATGCGCAGACGGAAATCCTCATCCAGGGCATTGAAGTGCGTTTCAAAAGGACGTGCCGCAGCTCCGCCCGCATTGGATACCAGCATAGGCGTCTCCACTTCGATGAATCCCTGCCCGTCCAGATAGGTACGGATGGTGCTTATAATCTGAGAACGTTTAATGAATGTATCTCTGACTTCGGGATTTACAATCAAGTCCACGTAGCGCTGACGATAGCGCATGTCAATGTTTGTAAGCCCGTGATATTTTTCCGGCAGAATCTGCAGGCTCTTGGAAAGGAGCGTCAAACTCCTGACATGAATGGAGATTTCGCCCGTCTTTGTCTTAAATACGTAGCCTTTAACGCCAACGATATCGCCAATGTCCATTTTTTTGAAATCGGCATAGGCTTCCTCGCCGATTTCGTCTCTGGCCACATAGCACTGAACCAGGCCGTTTCTGTCCTGAACATTACAGAAGGAGGCCTTTCCCATAATGCGTTTGGACATCATGCGTCCGGCAACGGAAACATCCTTTCCCTCCAGGGCGTCAAATCCGGCTTTAATCTCGTCGCTGTGGTGAGAAACGTCGTATCTGGTAATTTCAAAAGGATTCTTTCCGGCTTCCTGCAAAGCCTTCAGCTTATCCCTTCTTACCTGCAGCAGTTCGTTATCTTCGCTCATTTGTTCTTGACGGATACAACTTTGAATTTAATGAAACCTGCAGGGGCTTCCACTTCAACAATGTCACCGGTCTTGTGGCCGTGCAGTCCTTTTCCCAGAGGAGAATCATCACTGATCTTTCCCTGCGTCGGGTTTGCTTCCTGCGAACCGACGATTTCGTAAGTCTCGGTATAGTCTTCCTCGATATCGGTAATCTTTACAATGCTGCCCAGGGTGATGGCGTTCTTTGCCACATCAAACTCGGCATTGTCAACGATTTCCGCGTTCTCGATGAGGTCCTTGATTTCGGCAATCTTGGAATACAGTTTTCCCTGTTCCGCCTTTGCCTCGTCGTATTCGCTGTTTTCGGACAAATCGCCGAAGCTTCTCGCCTCTTTAATCAGTTCGGCAACTTCCTTCTCGCGAACGGTTTCAAGATATTCCAGTTCCGCTTTGAGGCCTTCCAGTCTCTCGGCGCTCATCTTGTATCTGCTTGCAATAGCCATAAACGTTCTCCTTATGTACTAATAAATAATAAACAAATTCATGAATATCCGAACTCAGCTCAGATATTTCAGCGCTGCCATCAACTGTTCATCGCTGGATTCGGAGGCGCCGCCCGTGCTTTCACCGGTGGTTCCTCCCGTTGTACCGACAGTCGACGCATCGGAGTTATGCACTATCATGTCAGGAATGACGCCGCCGGCGGAACAGATGTCCGTTCCGGCCACCGTCAGATAGGTCTTGGTGGAAAGCCTTACGGCACTGCCGTCTTCCAGTTCAAAAGTTTCCTGGATTCTGGTCATGCCGGAAGTGGCTTCGCCCATCAGAGTCCCCCAGTGGTAGTCTTTAATAATCTGCGCGAAAAGCTCCGCCTCGGCGAAAGACTCTTCGTTGATTAAGATAACCATCGGAATCTGCAGACTCATGGCATCACTTTTCGTGGCTTCCCGATTACCGGCCTTGTCGACCAGATAGAAAAGGTCGCCGTTCGGGAGGAGATAATCCAGCAGCTCGGACATTTCCGTAACGATGCCGCCCGGATTTTTCCTCAGGTCGATGCAAAGCGCCTCGGCCTTCTGGCTGAGCAGGTCCTCAATGGCATTGATGGCCGCCTGTCCGCTGCCGGCTTCGAAGTCTTTAATCTGCACATAGCCCGCGTTCGTCTTTTCAAGACGATAGGATACCGAATTGCTGCGGTTTCCGCTGCAGTCAACGGTGTAATCGTGTTTCCCGATGCCGACGGTGAACGACGTGTTCATGTGTGAACGGATCATCATACGGATTCCGTCAATGTCGACAGCCGTCACGTCTTCCCCGTCGATGTTGGTGATGATCATCCCGGCTTCCAGCCCGGCATTTCCGGCAGGGGTTCCGGGTGTAACGGAGACGATTTCAAAGCCTCCGTCATCGCTTTTCATCATGGTCATGCCGATGTCCGAATAGTCGCTGGAGGAATACAGCTGGTAGCTCTTGTATTCATCCGCCGTCATGTAGTAGCTCCACTTGTCGCCCAGGCCGTTTACGATGGCCGCGGAGGCAGAGTCCTTCATGGCGTCTCTTTCCACCGGTTCTATGAACTTTTCCTGGACAATGTCCTTCAGTTCGATGTATCGGCGGGCTTCCGGATACACGTCCTTCCCGCCGATGCTGTTGAGCATTTTGGAGTACGTCAGCGCCACGGCACCGCCCGTAAACAATATAAGCAAAGCAAGAACGTATTTGATACGTATGCCTGTATCAAATACGTTCGCTATGAATCTGGCCAGTCCGCCCAAAAGGCGTCTCAGTATGTTTCTCATCAGCTTGCCGAATCCCATCCCGGTTCGCCGGACCAGCAGGCAGGCAGATAGCCTATCGGGTCCACCGGAGACCCGCCAAGCCTGATTTCAAAGTGGAGATGAACGCCCGTTGCCGAGCCGGTCATGCCCACGCCGCCAACCGTGGTTCCCTGGTTTACCGCCTGGCCGACCCCGACGGCAATGGAACTCATATGCCCGTAAAGGGTCACGGCATCGCCGTGGTCTATCATAACGCAGTTACCGTATCCGCCGTTCCATCCGGCAAGAATGACCGTACCGGCACGGGAGGCAACGATAGGTGCCCCTTCCATATTGAATCCGTCGATATCAACACCGGAATGCTGTCTTCCCCAACGGGTCTTGAACCCGGAGCTCACTCTTGTGCTGGAGGGGAAAGGCCACATGTAGGCGCTGTCGGAATACTGCGTGCTGGTATCGTAGGTTACGCCGGTGGAATCGTCCGTAAAGGTACCACCGTCATTGGAAGACTTCTTGGCATAGTAGGCATTCAGAAAATCCGTCATGCTGGCTGACGCGGCAGCGAGAGCGGCATCGGCAGCCTTCTGCTCCTCTTCTGCTTTTTCTATCGCTTCCGCGAGCTCTTCGAGGCGGGCTTCCGATTCGGCAATTTCTGCTTCCAGCTGTTTCTGCTCCTCTTCCAGAGCCTTCTTCTTGTCTTCGCAGTCTTCTTTCAGGTTCTGATAAGCCGCTCTGGCCTCTTCCAGGTCCTCTCTGGCTGCCTGAAGCTGGTCATACAGCGTTTTATCGGAATTCATAACGTCGTTATAATCGTCAAACGAAGCGAGAAGGTCCGAGAAAGAATCGGAATGCAGAATGAGAGCCAGAATGTCATAGTCCCCGTTCTCTTCCATGGAGCGGATGCGGGTGCGGTACTTTTCCAGCTGCTCGTCTTCTCTCTGCTGGGCGGCGTCTACTTCTTTGCCCTTGGCCTCTATCATCTGGTTGTATACGTTTATCTGCTTGGCAATAAGAGCAATTTCGGCCTTGGCAGCTTCGTTTCTCTCTTCAAGAGCCATTTTTTCTTCTAAAACATCTGCCTGCTCCGCCTTCAGCTGAGCCAGCTTGTTCTGTGCTGCTTCCCGCTGTGCGGTTGCGGCTGCCTTCTGCTGCTCCAGCTGTGCCAGAGCGGCCTCAATGGCATTGTCACCCTCGGCAAAAGCCGTCGGCAGGGCGCTGAGAATCAGTGACAGAGCCAAAAGCGCTGCCATAATAATGCATATGATTCTTGTAGCTTTCTTGCTTTTCATATCAGACCTTAAGATAATTTCTAATGGCGATAATGCCGCCCAAAGCGCCGATGATCGTACCGAATGCGAGGTAGAACAGCAAAATGGGAATCATCCAGGCCGTGAACGGAACGAAGTTGATATAGTTCTCGGCAATCGTCGCCACGAGTTTTTCCGTAATGAGATTATAAACACCCCATTCGGCAAAGAACGCAATCAGCGAACCCAGAAGCCCCAGAATAAGGCCTTCCACGATAAACGGCAGCCGGATAAAGCCGTTGGAGGCGCCAACCATCTTCATGATGGCTATTTCTTCCCTACGGGAGAACGTGGAAAGCTTAATGGTGTTCATCATAATGAAAATGGAAATGAAGAACAGGATTATCAGAAGAATCATCGTGATGTAGGAGATGATGTTCCGGATGTCGATAAAGGACTCGGCATAGTCGATATGGGCATTGACCTTGACGATGCCCTCTATGCTCTCCAGTTCTTTCTTTGTATCCGCCATCCGGGCGCTGTCCTTGAGCTGAAGAACAAATCTATCCCTGAAAACGGAGGCATCGATGCCTTCCATGAGCTCTTTATCGTAATTGCCCATGAAGTTCTTCATGGCGTCGTCTCTGGATACGAAAGAAACCGTTGCGACATTGTCGATGGCCTTAATCATAGGCTCCAGCTGTTTCGAATAGTCGGAAGTGTAGGATTCGTCCACAAAAGCAACGACTTCGTTCTGCTGCTCCAAATCGGATACGAGAGCATCGATGTTGGCGGAAAGCAGAAGAACGCTTCCCATAATAATCAGGCAAACGGTAATGATGGCTACCGTTGCAAAGGACATCCACCCGTGTTTGAAAATATTGCGGAAGCCCTGACCTATCAGATAACCGCCTCTGTTCATATGAAATACCCGCCTGTCTCATCACTGATGATGTGGCTGCTGTCAATGGCAATGACTCTCTTGGTAAAAGCGTTGACAAGCTCTTTCTCATGCGTAACCACAAGAACCGTGGTTCCCATCTCGTTGATTTTTTCAAACAGCAGCATAAGCTCCAGACTCCGGACGGGATCCAGATTGCCGGTAGGTTCGTCGGCAACCAGCATCCGCGGATTGTTGACCAGGGCTCTGGCAATGGCCACTCTCTGCTGCTC
The DNA here is from genome assembly GCA_045640405.1 of Candidatus Limivicinus sp. Taxonomy (GTDB): domain Bacteria; phylum Bacillota; class Clostridia; order Oscillospirales; family Oscillospiraceae; genus Limivicinus. Next base: position 699 of record JAZUEY010000032.1, on the reverse strand, counting down.
ACCGCCGCTCAGCTCCGAAGGAAGCCTCTTTTCGCGGCCTTCGAGGCCGACAAGATCCAGAACATACGGAACCCGTTCCTTTATCTCGGCCTTCTTGGCGCCGACCACTCGCATAGCAAAAGCGACGTTGTCATATACAGTCATATCCTCGATAAGACGATAGTCCTGAAAGATAACGCCGAGTGTTCTTCTCATCATCGGCAGCTTGCTTCTCTTGATGCGCACCATGTCGTAATCATTTACGACAACGGAGCCGGAAGTTGCGCGTATCTCGCCCGTGATGAGCTTCATGAGCGTCGTCTTTCCGGAGCCGGACGGCCCGACGAGAAAGACGAATTCGCCCTCGTCAATGTCAAGGCTTACGTTATCGAGAGCCAGGGTATTGCTGCTCTCGTAAACCTTGCTGACATTTTCCATTCTAATCATAAATCAATACCTGCCCGTGCCCAGATTCAGGGAATCCAGGTACATTCTAACCATCATCGCGACTTTAAAGACAATCGCGTGATCGAATTCGCGAAGGTCAAGCCCGGTGACTTTTTTTATTTTTTCGAGACGGTAGACAAGCGTGTTCCTGTGAACATAGAGCTTTCTGGAAGTCTCGGAAACGTTCAGATTATTTTCAAAGAAACGGTTGATGGTCTCAAGAGTATCCTCGTCGAGCGTTTCGATGGGATTCTTTTTGAAAACCTCGTTAAG
>JAZUEY010000031.1:0-34743 GCA_045640405.1 Candidatus Limivicinus sp. | reverse complement strand
CAATAGCCCTGTTGCTTATTACCTACGTTCCCGCATTCAGCACAATGCTCCTGCCCTAAGGCAGATATAATCCGTTAATTGTCGGTTTAACCGATAAAAAATAAAAAAGGAGAAAATTATGAAAAAGTCATTAGCACTCGTTCTTGCTCTGGTAATGATGCTTGCTCTTTGCGCTTGCGGTCAGCAGGCAGCACCGGCAGCACCGGCAGCAGAAGCAGCACCCGCAGCAGAAGCTCCTGCAGCAGCTCCCGCAGCTGATGCAGATCCCTATGCAGCTCTCGATCCTGTTGAGCTCGTAGGCGCAGACTCCACCGGTAAAGGTGCAGCAGGCCAGATTTTTGGCGAACTCGTTGCATCCAAGGTTGATGAAATCACTGGCGGAAAGCTCACCATCGACTATCACCCCAACGGTGACCTCGGCGGCGACGCAGACCTTCTCCGTCAGGCACAGGCCGGCGACATCGCTATCGTTGTCTGCCAGACCGCTCCCACCGTTTCCTTCATCCCCGAGATGGCCGTTTTCGACCTTCCGATGGTATTTGCAAAGTATGACGGTGCAACCATCGATAAGGTTCTCAACGGTGAAAACGAATTCAACACCGCTTTGAACGAAGCCTACAAGGCAGCCGGATTCAAGTACCTCGGCATCATGCAGAATGCTACCTACCGTCTCACCACTGCCAATGCTGATCTGTCCACTCTCGATGCTTTCAAGGGCCTCCAGATCCGTACCATGGAAAATGCAAACCACATGGCATTCTGGACTGCCATCGGCGCTGAGCCGACTCCGCTTGCATGGGCTGAAGTTTTCCAGGCACTGCAGACCGGTATGCTTGACGCTCAGGAAAATGCAGCAGACACCTGTGTCGGCGCAAACTTCCAGGATGTTCAGAAGTACCTCGCTTGCACCAACCACATCCTCTATGCAAACCAGATTCTCATCAATGCTGATACCTTCGAAGGACTGGCTCCCGAATATCAGGCAGCTCTCGAGCAGGCAGTTGCAGAAGCTCTTGCCGAGATGAATCCCCAGCTTGCACAGATCGATGCTGACAACAAGAAGATTCTTGAAGACGGCGGCATGACCATCATCGAGTACGATGCAGAATTCTATGACAACATCCTCAATCTCGATGGCGTTAAGGAACTCTACACCAAGATCGACACCGAGCAGGTTAACGGTCTCGGAACCTTACTCCAGGACGCTCTTGCAGCAGCCTAATTTTTGATAATTAGTGCTCATTGAACACCGACATAACCGGTGCTCATAAAAACGACAGACAGGCATCCAAGTGATGCCTGTCTGTTTTCTTAAAAGATTCGGACGGATGACGGTTTGATCATAAATGTGTTATAATATATACAGAATCTTAATCCGCCGGGATTGATAAATGAAAAGGGGGAACGGTTTTGGAATATGCAACCAACGGCTGCTTTGAAGGATACAAGGCAGTGGATGAAACAAAATGTACAGGATGCAGAAAGTGCGTGGAAGTCTGTCCTTACGGTGCGTTTGAATTCGTGGGTGATATTGCCATTGTGACGGACGAATGCCGCGCCTGCGGAGCCTGTGACAGTATATGCCCTGTTAAGGCAATCTATCTTATTGACTGATATCCGGAAAAGAAAAAAGAGCCCTGCGGCTCTCCAAAATGAATATGTCCATAAAAACGAAATGACCCTTGACTGCACGTCTTTCACCCGCAACAGTCAAGGGTCATTTCACAAAGTCCTTAGTATCTAGCATCTTGGTTACCTCCACAATTCTGCAGATTCTCCTCCGCGTTATCGGCGGGTCACTGTCCTCCGGAGCCAGAGGAACTTCTTACATCTAATTTAAATTACTAAAGTAATCTGTTGTCATTATAATAGCAGATGCTGCGAATCCTGTCTACTGGCGACCTGTACAAATATATAGCGACTTTTTTATACAAAAAGCAGAAAAGCCGGATTCGGGCCGGATTGGAATTGACCTTAAATGACAAGACGATATATAATTATAAAGTTATGTGACGAACTACTCTCGGCGTTGTCCGGGAGCTTTTGCTTTTTTAGCCTGCAGATGCTTTCTAAGGCTTGCAAAAGGAAGACATAGATTGACTCAATCTATAACCGAAACGCACAATAACAGCACAATACGGGCGAAAAATGAGAATACAGAGAGCTTGATTACAGAAATAAGATATGAGCCACATCAGACTTATCAAAAACGAATATATCGGTGCCAAAACCGGCATTTCTGAGTTTAGCGAAGCACAGGCAGCAAAAACACGCCGCTTTCATGAGAGCATTCCCGGATATGAACCGACACCGCTTGTTTCGCTTCCGTCACTTGCAGACAGACTCGGCGTATGCGGGATATTCATCAAGGATGAAAGCAAACGCTTCGATCTCAATGCCTTTAAGGTTCTCGGAGGAAGCTATGCCATAGGGAACCTTATTTCTGCGAAACTGGGAGAAGATATTTCCAATCTTCCCTTTGAGCGGATGACGTCCGGCGAGGTAAGACGCAAACTGGGAGATATTACTTTTATTACGGCTACCGACGGAAACCACGGGAGGGGTATTGCGTGGACGGCAGACCGCCTCGGTCAGCACAGCATTGTATACATGCCGAAAGGGACGGCCAAGGAGCGTCTTGACAACATACGCGCACTGGGCGCCGCTGCGGACATCACGGATCTGACATATGATGAAGCTGTCCGGAAAGCAGGGAAAGATGCCGAGGAAAACGGCTGGATTCTTGTGCAGGATACCTCTCTGCCGGGATATGAGGAAATTCCGAAACTCATCATGCAGGGCTACCTGACCATGATATCGGAAGCCATTGAGCAGTTAGGCCCGGTGATACCTACGCATGTATTCCTGCAGGCAGGAGTCGGCTCTATGGCAGCCGCAGCGACGGCATTCCTTGCCGGTTATTACGGCAGAAATAAACCGGTTATAACCGTTGTCGAGCCTCATTCGGCGGACTGTGTATTCAGAACGGCGGAGGCAAATGACGGCTTTCTGCACGCGCTAGATGGCGAAATGAGCACGATGATGGCAGGACTCGCATGCGGAGAGCCTTGCCGTCCGGCATGGGAGATACTTCAAAGCTATGCCGACTTTTTCGGAACCATGGATGACTGTGCGGCAGCCGAGGCGATGAGAATGCTTGCCTGTCCGTCGAAAGAAGATACCGGTGTTGTTTCCGGGGAGAGCGGAGCAGCCGGTCTTGGCTTTGCACTGGAAATCCTTCAATCAGAGGAACATGCAAAAGAGAGGGAGATGCTCCGCCTGGATGAAAACGCCGTCATTCTCTGCTTTTCGACGGAGGGTGCAACGGATGTCACCAATTACAACAAAGTCGTTTTCGGCAAATGAAAAAGCAAGGAATTACTTCCCTGCTTTTTTTGTTCTGTTCAGTTATATAACTTACTTTTCGGCGTTTTTCTTTTCTATGGCAGCTTCGGCCTCTTTGGCGGCTTTCACTAATTCGTTTTCGGCGGCAGCAACGACATTCCGGACATTTTCTGCTTTCCTTTCGGCCATTGAAACGGCACCGTTGATTTTGGACAGCCTGTAGCTGACAAGAATCATGGCAATGCCGAACGAAATCATTGCGATGGCAACAATAAGGTCTATGGAAAGTACGGCAACAACGGGCTTGAAAATAAGCATGATTCCGCAGATCAATGTCAGAACCGCGAACAGAAGGTTGACTCCCCAGCCGTTAACGTAGAGCTTTCTGAGCATAAGAGCTCCGGAAATTCCGCTGATACCTTCGAGAATGAAACCTGTTGCAAACATGGCAATAAGCAGTCCGTCGGACACGACGGGAGTGAAGGCAACAATAAGACCGGCTACGAACAGTGCGACGGCACCGGCCATTTCCCAACCCCAGGCGGGAATTTCATCACGTCTGGCATAGGTGATACCGACGGCAAGTGCCGCGATAGCCAGATAGTCAGCCAGGACAATGATTTTAACAGCTTCAAAGCCGCTGCCGGGTGTTGCGGCAACACTGAAACCGAGAATAACGGAAAGTATGCCGACGATAAGCACAATCCACCATTTTTTGAGGATATAGAGTAATCTGTTTTCCACGTTTTCTCTCCTTTAAAAATAAATAGTCAAATATACACTTGGTATTATATACGCAAATAAAGGATTTTTGAAACAAAAAAACCGAAAAGAGGCAAAACTTTTTTATCCGACATACGAGAAAAGAGAAAAATTTGACTTTTTAACATAAAAAAGCTAAAATAACTTAAAAGCAATGAAGGGAAAGAGCGTATCTTTTTGTTCAGCAAAGAGAGCTGCCGGGCGGTGAAAGGCAGTGTGAGCAGGATAGGCAGCCATCCCGGAGCAGTATCCGGAAAGGACGGATTCGTCCGAGTAAGCGATACCGGGTTCGCCCGATACAGCGATTGGGTCTGGTTGGACCTGTGAGGTCTGTACCGTGAGGTACAGATAAAATAAGGTGGTACCACGGGTAAAAATATTCTCCCGTCCTTATGCACAAAGCATCGGGACGGGTTTTGCTTTCTCCCTCCCGGGCAGACCAAATAGAATCATAAAGGGGGAGATGTATTTGAAAGCAATTGAAAAATCCACACGGTTAAAGAATGTGAAGTATGAAGTAAGAGGTGTTCTTGCGCAGAGAGCGGAACAGCTCGAAGCAGCGGGTGAACCGGTTATGAAGCTGAACATCGGAAATCCGGCTCTGTTCGGCTTTTCATCCGGAGAGGAAATATTATCCGAACTGAAGGAAAGCGCTTTCGCAGCGCAGGCTTATTCGGGTGCTTCCGGGCTGGAATGCGCCAGAGAGGCTATCCTGAAATACGCAGAAAACAAAGGTATTACTGGAATCGGTACCGGAGATATCTATACCGGAAACGGAGCCAGCGAGATGATACAGATTGCATTGGAGGCCCTGCTTGATAACGGAGATGAAATTTTGATTCCGTCTCCCGATTATCCTCTTTGGACAGCAGCGGCAACGTTTGCAGGCGGTAAGGTGGTCCATTATATATGTGATGAAAGTTCCGACTGGTATCCGGATATTGAGGACATAGAGAGGAAAATCAACCCGAGAACAAAAGCCATCGTTATTATTAATCCGAACAACCCGACAGGAGCCGTATATCCGAAGGAAGTTCTTGAAAAAATAGCGGAAACGGCACGGCAACACAATCTGGTTATTTTTTCCGATGAAATATATGACAGGCTTATTATTGAAGAAGACGAACACATTTCTATAGCCTCGCTGGCACCGGATGTCCTTTGCGTGACAATGAACGGACTGTCAAAATCACATATGCTTTGCGGTTACAGAATAGGATGGATGGTCATCAGCGGAAACCGGGAATCCGCCGCAGACTATATAGAAGGCATCAATATTCTGACGGATATGCGCCTTTGCTCCAATGTACCGGGACAGTATGTGATTCCGGAAGCTCTCAGCGGAAGCTGCCGCGCCGAGCAGTATTTTGTACATGGCGGACGTGTGGAACAGCAGAGAGATACCGTATATGAGATGCTGAATGCAATACCCGGCGTTTCGGCCGTAAAACCGAAAGCAGCCTTTTATATTTTCCCGAAACTGGACATGCGAAAGTTCAATCTGAAAGATGACAGAAAATTTGCCCTGGATCTGCTGGAGAAGGAAAAAATCCTGATAGTACCCGGCAGTGGATTTAACTGGCACAATCCCGACCACTTCAGAATAGTCTACCTGCCGCAAAAAGAACAGCTTGCCGACGCAATGAAAAAGCTCGGAAATTTTCTCGGCGGATACGTACAATAACAAGATGGCCTGACCGCAATTGACGGACAGACTTGGACGGGCCTCCTCATCGGAATCCGGAAGTAAAACTGTAAATCAGAAATGCGCTTCCTAAACAAATACAAAAGCCGCTCCGTATCATCGGTACGAAGCGGCTTTTCCATTGTGTCAGTCCACAGGTTTTTTCTTGCCATATTCCGGATGTGAAAATATAATAATATATAAAGACAACAACAATAATAAAAGAAAGGATCATCACTATGGCAAAGGACACTATTCTTGTAAACACTTTTACAAACGGCATTCTTGGACCCGAAGTCCCTATGCTCGGACCGGTAAAAGACGGTGGCTATATTATTGCCAATACCGCCCCCGGATGCTGGGGCCCTATGCTCACACCGGAAATCCGGGGCGGGCATGAGGTTACGCAGCCGGTTCTCGTTGAAGGCGCGGAAGTAGGCGATGCAATAGCAATCCGGATTATTTCCGTCAAAGTGACATCGGACGGCACAGCCTCCGGCAACGATTCCGTTTTCGGAGACAGATGTCTTGGAGACCCGTTCGTGGCGGGCAAATGCCCCAAATGCGGAACCCTTTATCCAAAAAGCCATTTTGAAGGAGTCGGACCGGATTCGATAGTTTGTGATAAATGCGGTGCGCCCGTGGCACCGTTTGCTTTCACAAGCGGTTATACCATAGCTTTTGATGAACAGCGCAAACTCGGAATTACCCTCAACACCGAAGCCGTTAAGAAAACAGCCGCATCCGGCAGAGAATTCATGCACACGCCGGATAATTCGGTCCAGAATCCCGTAGTATCTCTGGCACCGGACGATCTTCCGGGCATGGTGGCACGCATGAGACCTTTCCTCGGCCAGCTCGGTACAACACCGGTCAGAGATACCCCGGATTCACACAACGCCGGTGACTTCGGATACTTCCTCGTAGGAGCTCCTCATGAGTACGGAATAACGGAAGACCAGCTGAAGGACGTAACGGATGGACATATGGATATCAACCGGGTCCGTGCCGGCGCCATCCTGGTAGCTCCTGTCCGGATTCCGGGCGGCGGCGTGTACGTCGGTGACATGCATGCCATGCAGGGAGACGGAGAAATCGCCGGCCATACGACGGACGTTTCGGGTGTTGCCGTTCTCCAGGTATCTGTCATTAAAGGCCTGAATCTGGAAGGCCCCGTTCTCATCCCGCTCGAGGAAGATCTTCCGTATCTTGCAAAACCCCTCAGCGAGGAAGAGAAGCAGGTTGCTGCGGCAGAAGCGGAAAAATGGAATGTGGCACTTGAGGAGGCGGCTCCGATTTCCTTCATTGGAACCGGCGCTAACCTCAATGCGGCAATCGACAGCGCCCTGAACCGTGCGGCCAATCTTCTTGGAATGACGGTTCCGCAGGTCATGAACCGCGTAACTATCACCGGCGGCCTTGAAATAGGGCGTGCCCCCGGTACTTGTACCGCAACATTCCAGGCACCGGTGGCAAAGCTGAAGGAACTTGGCCTTTACGATATGATCAAGGCACAGTACTGCCTGTAACCGGCGGTAGGTGTTCGGCCCTCTGATGATGTAACATGTACGGGCTTCATGCGTATTATCTCATGAAAACAAAAGGAGGGGATAAGAATGATAGACGATACAATCCAAAAACTGGGGAATAACGAAGTCTCTGAAATCCTTGGCGGTGAATACGATCCTATGGAAGAGATTTACGGACCATCCAAGATATGCACATGTTCCAAGTGCGGGGCACAGTGGAAAACATATGAAAGGTTGCCTGTAAAGCATATATGCCGCGAAGTGAAACCCGTCGGCTGATGGTATATTTAAATGCCGGTTCTTTCCGAGAACCGGCATTTTCCTTTTTGTATTCTGTTTGGACCGCCATCAGGAGGGCAGGATGTTCATGTTGTGGTATGCTGCATTATGCGTTATTATTAATGAAAAAAGGAAAGGACATAGGGTATGATTCCGGAAGCAAAAAGAATCAACTGGCTCGGCGGCTTCTGCACCGGAGAGGGCTTTGAAATAAAAAGCGATTTCGGAGAGAATGAAACGGCGTGTGCCGAAAGAATATCCTGCGGCCTTAAGGGCACCGGTCACATTCCGCTTACGCTGACAAAAACGGACTCCGAAAAGACGGAATACTGTCTGAGGGTGCATCAGGAAGGCGTGGAGATCCTTGCATCGGCGAACGGAATCTTTCCGGCCATGTCCTCTTTGCAGGATATAATCGAAGACGGAAAGATTCCGCTTTGCGACATCCGCGACTACGCGAGATTCGAGCACCGCGGCTACATGCAGGACGACGCGAGACATTTTCAGGGTGCCGGGGCTGCCGTCGAGATTCTTGAAATCATGTTCCGTTTCAAAATGAATGTGTTCCACTGGCACATCTCGGATGATCAGGGCTTTCGTCTGAACCTTCCTGGATATGAAAGACTTGCCCGGCAGGCAACCGGGCGGCTGTCGTCTAACGTCGGGGGATATACGAAAAACCGGCCGGACAATGTCCCGTATTCGGCTGTATATTCCCGTGACGAGATGGAAACCGTGCTGAAAGCGGCACGCGAGCGGGGAATTCGCGTTATCCCGGAAATCGATATGCCGGGGCACTTTTCCGCTATTCTTTCCGCATACCCCGAATTCACCTGCGACGGGGTGAAAATCGATGTGCCGGGCCGATACGGCGTGCTGGAAAATACGCTCTGTCTGGGAAAGAAAGAGGCCAGAGAATTTGCAAAGCAGCTTGCTCTGGATGTTGCCCGCTATTTCAAAGCTGATACGGTACATATCGGTTTCGATGAGATTAAGACCGGCAAGATGTGCGCCTGCCCCGACTGCCTCGCGGAGGCGGAGAGGAGAGGTTTGAAATCACCGGAGGAGCTCCTTCCCCTTTTCCGCGAAGAGGTAAAAGAGTTCCTTTCGGACCACGGAATCGGTGTCATCGCCTGGGATGACGAAAACTCACTCAGCGGTCCGGCAGACGATATAACCCTGATGCACTGGCGCCCGGAGAGCAATCTGCGCGCGGCGAAGAGAGCACATAACGGGCAGAAGACAATATGCTGCGACTTCTATCATCACTATGCGGATTATCCCTACTGCATGACGCCGCTGAAGAAAACCTATCTTCGCGACCCTGTATTCCCAGGAGTGCGCGATGACAGCAGCATTGTCGGAGTCGAGACCCCGCTCTGGGCGGAGTTCGTCCGATCGGCGGACAAGAGAGAGATGAACGCCTTTTACCGGATTGCGGCTGTATCACAGAACGCGTGGAACAGGCCGGCGGAGAGACCGGCATACGAGGACTTCAAAAAAGAGCTGACGGAAAGAGAAGCGTATTATTTCGGCAAACGTCTCGACGTTCCCGAGAGCATACTGAATCCTCCGTTTGCCGTAAGACTGGTCCGATTGAAAAAGTGCCTCTATGAAGATGCGGACCTGGAGGTAAAACTTTGGAAAGCCAAGGAGGAAGAGTGAACATGGCAAAAATCAGGACGGCGGAACAGCTTGAAAAACAGAAACTCCGTGAGAAGAAGGAGCTTGCCAGGCTTCAAAGAGAGAAGGCAAAGCCCCGCCTGCCCGGATACATTCTGTATTTCGTGCTGATTATTACCGTTGTATACATGGTGGATGAAATCACAACGCAGATATCCAGCCAGATGCAGACCATTGTGGGCCATGAGCTTTTCGCACCGCTTGTGGGAGAGGATGTGGCCGTAGCCCGTCTCACTCTCGTCGGAACGCTGACAACGCTGCTGCAGGTGTTTGCCTTTTTCTACAAAACTCTCTCCGACCGGTACGGCAGAAAAATATTCCTCGTACTCAATACCATCGGAATGGGGCTCGGAATGCTCATTACCGCTCTGGCTTTCAACATACCGGCGTATATTGTCGGTGCCTGCATCATTGCCTTCTTTACGCCGCATGACATGCAGGCTGTCTACATCCAGGAATGCGCTCCAGCCGAGAAGCGGGCCAGAATGTATTCGATCATCAAGTGTTTTGCAACGCTGAGCCTTCTGCTCGTGCCGCTCCTTCGCAGCGTGTTCATCACCGATACCGACTGGTCGGGCTGGCGCGGGGTCTATCTCGTTCCGGCCGTGATTGCTTTCATCGTTTCGGTGCTTGCGTTCTTCTTTATGAGAGAAACGGACGTGTTCATCGATTCGAGAATCCATCAGCTCACTATGACGGATGCGGAACGGGAGTCGGAACTGGCAAAGGCGAACGAAGAGAACTCACAGGGCGGTCTGTTCAAGGGCATCGCCTATGCCTTCAAACACAAACAGACGAGACTGCTGTTCATTGCGGCCAGCATACTGATGATGGGCATCTGCCTTACATCGTATTACGAAAATACCATGTATTACGGTTTCGCCTCCGGTTATCTTTCGGACGGAATGGACCTCGTCGAGGCGAAGAAACTGGTATCGCCGCAGGTAACCCAGGCACTGTTCCTTTTCCCGATAGGAAGCGCGCTCATTCAGCTCGTTCCGGGCTTTATAGCCGACAGGTTCGGCCGCAAGACTTCTACGGCATGCATGAGCATCATCTGCGTGGTCACTTTCATACTGTTTTATGTCGGAGCGAACAACGGCATGAACCCGTATCTTGTGGGATTCTTCTCGGGAGCCGCAGTCGGCGGATATTGGGCTGCGGGTGATATGCTTGAACTGATGACCGGTGAATCCACACCGACGAATGTCCGCGTTTCGGTTTTGACGGCAAGAAACATCATAAGCGGTGTCCTGTTTGTCGTATCAGGAGCCATCACAACGACGCTGGCCAACATCCTCGGCGATGAGAAGATAGCCATTGTCTGCCTGATTATTGCGGTGCCGAGTGTCATACTTACCATCGGCTCCCTGCTGTTCATAAAAGAGACCAAAGGCACGGATATGAATACCGTAAAATTCACTGACTATGACTGACAGACACCTGACGGTTCGTCCCTTCCGAAAAGAGGACGCCGAAGACATCCGAAGAATCTGCCGCGAGACCTGCAGCGATTCGTTCCTGCTGGAACATGAAAAGGTGCTCTATACCAAATATGCGGATTATTACATGACAGAGGAGCCGGAGAACATCTGCATTCTGGCCGGTGAAGACGGCCGGGCGCAGGGCTATGTTCTCTGCAGTTCGGATCCGGAGAAATATCTGCGGTGCTGGAGAGAGACATACCTGCCGCGTCTCAGAGGCTTCGGTCTTAAATGCACGCTTTTTCAGCTCTATACGATGCATGAGGTGAAAACGATGGCGGCTAAGGGCTTCCCGGCCCATCTGCACATAGACATCAGCCCTTCGTTCCAGCGATGCGGAGGAGGTTCGGCCCTGCTGGATGCCCTCGGAGAAAAACTCACGACGGGAGGCATTCCGGGCGTATATCTCGGATGCGCATCCTCCAACAAGGCGGGAACCGCCTTCTATAAAAAATACGGATTTGAAATCAATCACCGGTTCCCGGGCGGGAAGGTGTTTGTGCGAAGCTACGGCTTCACCAGTGAAAAGTGAAGAGATAAGAGATAAAGTGACCGGAGGGGCTGAGAGCCGCCTCCGGTTTCATTTTGCACTTTTAATCAGTTTTTCCTTTTCGCTTCTGGAAAGCCTTTTTATATGCCATTCGCGGCTCATGGCTTCCTGCTTTGTTTCATACTCTTCGTAATAGACGAGCTCAACGGGAAGCCTGGCACGCGTGTATTTGCTGCCTTTTCCCGAGTTGTGCGCTTTCAGCCTTTTTTCGAGGCTGTCCGTCCATCCGCAGTAATAGGAGCCGTCCGAGCATTTCAGAAGATAAGTGTACACGATAGTTTTCCTTTGCCGTCACGTCTTCATTGGTTAAGCATGATTCCGGTGCACATGTTGTCATTGCCGGCAAGACCTGCCCTGACCTGTCTCCGGTGGGAGAAGAACAAATCGTCATGATACGTGCAGGAAGGACTCTGACAGATGTTTTCCCGGCGCAGGCCTTCGCGTATCAGAGACAGAGAAATCGCCTCGTTCACATCCAGCAGATACTTGCCGTCGCCCTTCGGCCTGAAGAAGGAACGGATCTCCTCCTCGCTGAAGTTTTCCGAAAACGGCGGGATGAGGTCTTCGCCGACCTCGTAGCAGTCTTTGCAGATGCACGGACCGAAACCGGCCATGATGTCCTCCGCCCGGCAGCCAAATTCCGATGCCATCTTTTGCACGGCCTTAACGGCTATCAGGGAGGCGGTGCCTCTCCAGCCGCTGTGAATCATACCTATGACTTTGCGGCATGGATCCAGAAGGAAAACCGGCGTGCAGTCGGATTCCATCGAGCAGAGCATCAGCCCGGGCTCGGCCGTAATCAGACCGTCCGCAATCACCATTGGGTCCGGCCTGTAAAACACATGTCTTCCGGCCTCTTTCCTTGTGACGACCTTTACCGAAGCCGAATGCCGCTGAAAGGTGGCGGTGATGCCTTCTTCCGTAAGACCGAAGCGCGCCAGAATCTTTCTGTAGTTTTCCCAGCCGTCCGGATTGTTGCTCAGCCAGCATCCGCCGACGCTTTTCGCGGTGAAGAACGTCGTTACGAGACCGGTGGCATCAAAGGCGGGCAGATGGTAGGTTTCAATCTTGCTCATCGATGCATACGTGGGATTATTTCAGCGCCTTCGGCAGGCTCTTGGGGTTCGGACCGTATTCGTTCTCGCCGCTGTCACTGTCACGGCAGACAAAGACAAACAGCATGACGCCCATCACGAGCAGACCGATGCAGAGGAAAACAAGCATAATGACGGCAACGCCGCCCATCCGGCCGGCTGCATACAGGCTGCCTATCACCGCGGTGAGCAGAGACAGAAGGTAGTAAATCAGCAGAATCTTGCCACTTTTACCGACGTCATGCAGGCGACGGACGCAAACGGCCTGCGAGGGGAGAAAGAAAAACAGGCCGGTCACGATGCCGGAAACCGTCACGGTGCTCTGGTCAAACAGAACGACCGAAACCTCGACAACAATGGAAATGAGAAAAACAAACAGGGCAAAAAACCAGTATTCGGACCTTCCGGCTCTGCCTTTGAAGGATGCATAATTGTGAAAACAGCTTTTTACAGCTTCTCCGAATGTCATAGTTCCGTCTCCTTAAACAAGCAATGATTCTTTAGACCGCTTCGTCCATCTGCTTCTGATAGGCTTTGATGCTCTTGACGGTCAGATTCAGATTTTCCGCGTTTCCGAGGAACTGATAGGTTTCCCCGGTGACGACCCTGTCGTACATCTGCGCATACAGGGGGTATTGCCCGGCGTATTCCGCGAATACGTCTTCTCTGGCCGGCAGAAGATACTGCGGTTTCCCTTCATAGGTCAGAAGCCGTCCGATATACTCCTTACTCGTCATGAGGTTGACCAGCTCGAGGCACTTTTTATACCGGGCGTCATCCTTTACCCAATCGCTGATGGCGACCGAGTCCATATAGGTGAGCGGGACGTCCGGACCGTCGGAGAACGAAATGGCTTTCACCGTGAGCTCCTCGGGATTCAGACCGGTCATGTTCACTTTTTCCGTGAAGCACATAATGGCGCGCCCCCTGCCCTGCCCGAATGCGGCCGGGTCTATATCGCCGCTTTCGGTTTCGATGCTCCAGTTCCGGACATAATCGAAAATGTCATAGACCTCCGGAAGATTCCGGTTGACGACCACCTCATTGAAAGGCACGTAGGAACCGTTTACATCGAGTATGGCATCGAGAGCATAATAGGCGTACTGATATCCGAAATCGATCCAGACCTTGTCGGCATCCTCCTTGATCGGAAGGCCTTCCGTATTGCCTTCGGCGAGAACGTCGCAAAGCTCAAGAATATTGCTGACACGGTCCAGCTCGGTATCGCCCTTATGATAGACAAGGTAGTTGCCGCATACAAACTGGGGAACCCCGTAGATTTTTCCGTTTGTGAACAGATTCTCTCTGGCAAAAGGAATCAGAGAATCCAGAGCTTCAATGTCACGGGGCTTTATTTCCCGGAAGTAACCGAGAGAGGAGAGATAGCCGATGTTCTCAAAATCAAAAGTGAGAACGTCGATATCCTCCGGATATTTTGTGCTGCCGTATCCCCGGTCAACAAAATTCAGTTCGATTCCGGGCTCGGTTTCCGCCCACATCTCGGCGAGGAGAGACCTCGCATAATCGGTGTTGACCAAAAGCGGCATGGTTACCACATTGAGCGAGGTAATGCTGTTATCGTCGCTTTTCACCGCCGGCAGGCAGACAGCCGTAAAGAGGACAACAATCAGCACGGCAGCCAGAAGAATTTTCCACAAGTTATGCTTTTTCATAAACGATTACACATCTTCCCTATATACGGTGTGGGGATATTTTAAGCCGAACATGGCATAGATTTCCGGAAGCTCGTCCTCCTCCACGGACCGGACGGTCTTGCCTTCGGAATTTTTAATACACAGGGTACGTCCTCTCAAGATCCGGAATCCGTCTTCGGCACGGATGTGAAAGAGTTCATCGTGTGTAAAAGGAATATCCGGGTTCATGGCAACGAGCTTGAAGTATGTCAGTTCTTCCAGCGTGGCGGGCTGTTCAAAAAAAGCATAATTGGCAACCCACTCGCCTTTGAGCTGTACGTAGAGCATCCAGCTTCCGTCCTCTTGCCTGCGCAGAAGATAGCTTTCGTTTCCGGGATAAGGATGCTGCTCGATATCCTCTTTAAGAAGCAGAGGCTGCAGGGCACCGGAAAAAGAATCTCCGACGTCGGAAAGCCAAGCGGTTCCCTCGCAGTCCCGGACAATCAGGGAGGAATGCCGGTAATCCGTATGCTCCATGTGCGTCCGGTAGTGGTCCGCCATGACAGGATAGGCTTCATACCCGAGCGTGTTAAGTACCTCGCTCAGAAGAGCATTCAGGTCATAGCAGATGCCGCCGCGCCTCTTTTCAACCACCTGGGAGTAGAGTCTTTCCGGGGTTATCGCTTCCTTGTCGAGATTCAGATAGTCTATGTTCTCATACGGAATGTGCGTGACATGCGCGCGGAAAATCCGCGCCAGAAAAGCGCCGTCCGGCGGTATCCTATCGGGCAGTTCCAGACCGAGACGGTCAAAATAAAGTTTCAGTTTTTCCCGTTCCATAAGTGTCCGTTACTCCTCGGGAACGAGCCCGAACTGCGCATAGGCCCAAGGGAGCGTTTCCGGCGTGCATTCGTAGTTATACTCCTCCGACCCGAAGCGTTCCCTGTAACCGTTTCCGATGAGAGAGCGATAACCTTCGGGCGTGTTGATGGCGATAGACCTGCGTATGCTGCCGGCCGGGTCTTTCCCCTCTATGGTCAGTTCCTTGATTCGGGTGCCGATTTCGGGAGGGATATCCCAGTACTCCATGCGGAACGAGGCCTTGTCGGTAGGCCCTAAGAGGCAGAACTTCCCGTCGATTTTCTCTATGCGGAAGGTCTCGTCCCCAAAAGTCTGCTCCAGACCGGGAACCAAGCGGATCGGGCTTTTGCAGCAGAAGAAAGAGGCATAGGCCGTTTCGGCAATCCACTCATTGCCGTCGATATCGGTTACAACAAGCGTTTTGTGCATATGCGACTGAATCTTTTCCAGAAACGAGAAGGTGCCGACAGGCACGACCTTGTAGCCGAGCTCGCCGAGAAACCAGCCGAAGAGTCCGTTGATATCGTGGCAGATGCCGCCTTTTTTTTCAACGACGATGTGCTGGAAAAGAGAGTCGATATCGCAGGGAACGATTTTCTTTGTCAAAAACTGGGTGTTCTCATAGGGAATGCTGATACTGGCGTGAAAAATGAGCTTCTGCAGCAGAGCGGCATCGGGAACGATTTCTTCCGGCATGGCCAGACCTATACGCTCAAAATACTGTTCTACTCTTGCTTTATCCATTGCATGATTCCTCCGGGGTTGTTGTTTTTTTGCGCAGACCGAACTGCGCGTATGCCCATGGCATCTGCCAGGCAGGGCATTCGATACGATAGACGCCGCCGGGATAGGACTCCCTGTAGAGATTGCCGGTGAGAGTTCTGCGGCCTTCGGGCGTGAGAATCGAAAAGACCTCTTTACTGAATATGGCATTGTCCGGATAGTTCAGAATGTCCTGATATTTGGAACGGTCCCTGTCTTCCGCTGTTATATCGGAATCCCGGACGGCGAGAAGACCCCGCCAGCTATCGGAGCTCTTTTCAAAAAGAGTGATTTTCCCGCAGGAATCCTCCTCAAAGCGGAACAGACTGCCAGAGGCAGGGAGCTCCTCTCCCAACAGGAGCGGGAGCGGTTCGAAGAAGCGGGTGAAGGGATTGGCCACATCGCACCACCAGATCTGCCCGTCACAGTCCTCCACGTTGGAAATCACGTGAAAATTGATATCCTCGGTTTTGCGGCTGCAGATCCGGGTGGAAAAATAGCGTACCCGGTAGCCGATGGCCGTAAGCAGTTCACCGAAGAGCGGGTTCATGTCTATGCACATGCCGCCCCGGCCGCCGAGAATGATTTCGCTAAACTGCGTTTCAAAAGCCGTGCTCCGGATGCGGCCGGTCAGATAGTCCGTGTTCTCGTAGGGAATCGTCAGGACATGGCGGATGTGGAGTTTTCTTAATGTATCGGCATCGGGCGAAAGCTTTTCCGGCACGGCCAGATGCAGGCGGGCGAAATACGCCCGGATGAGTTCATCGTTTTTCATAGCAGATAGTTTTCCGCAACATCGAAATCCAGATCATAGAGGAAGTCCAGATTGAATTCATAGCAGCCGTTGCTGAGAGGTACGGAACCGATACGGTCTGCCATGTTCAGGATGATTCTGGCACCGACAGCCTTCTCGAAGTCTCTGCCGACTTTTGAAAAAGGCAGTTCGGGATTGTCGTCCCGGTAGGAGATGCGGACAAAGTCGCGGAAAAGGCGGCATTCAATCCGCAGCCAGCCGCTGCCGATGTAGTTGACATCCGTGCGCTCGGCGAGAAGCTCCTCCACGCAGAGCTCGACCTTGCGGATTTTGGCTTCGCTGAAGCCGAGACTGGACAGAACCGAAGGCGTAATGCCGACGGCCTGGCCGATGATGTTGTGGCGGCGCATGGCCTCGAAGGAGAAAACCTTGATGCCGTTGACGATATCCTCTTCAATCTTTTTGGCATCGAGGCGGCGGAGCATCTTTGCCATCAGGGCGCAGGCATCCAGTTTGCCGTTGGCTTTGAGAGGGAAGGAATCGAAAATAAAGAAGTTGACGGGCATGCGGAAGCGGGGAATCCGGCCGGTGAGTGCGGTGCGGAGCGCATCCTCGTCCAGAAGAGACCCCGGCGTGAGCGTGAGGCAGGCATGTATGTTCTCACCGTAGAGTTCGTCCGCGGCACCGAACACCTTGACCTCGCGGACTCCGGGCACGGCATTGATTTCGGCTTCGATCTCGCTGGGAATGATATTTTCTCCGCCCTTGATGATGATGTCCTTGATGCGGCCGGAGAGATGCAGATAGCCGTCGCTGTCCAGATAGCCGATGTCTCCCGTGTGGAGATAGCCTTCGGAATCGATGGCCTGCAGCTCGCTGGCGGTACCGTAGTATCCTTTCATGATGAAGCCGTTGTCCCGGAGAGTAATTTCACCGACTTCGCCGCAGGGGCATTCCGCCCCTTCGGAGTTCATAATGACCAGGTCCCTGTGCGGGAAGGGCTTTCCGACGGTGTGCACTCTCGTGTCCACGCTGTCGCTTACGCGCGTCATGGCTATGCAGGTGTCGGATTCCGTCTGGCCGTAGCTGTTCAGGAGCACCGCACTGCCGAAGCCCTTTTCCACGCGCATCAGCTGAATGGGAAGAAGGGGGGCGCCGCCGGCATAGATTCTCTTTATGCAGGAATATCCCTCGTCGGGGAAGTCGTCGTCCTCCATTGTGCGGACGATGACCGTCATAACGGCCGTGAGGGCGTCCGGCCGGTTTTCACGCAGGAAGCGGTTGATTTCTCCGCCGGTGAATTTCTCGGGCAGAATCAGCTTGCCGCCGTACAGAAGATGCGTTACGGCAATTCCGAGACCGAAAATATGGAAAAGGGGCACGGCCATACAGAGGCTTTCTTCCTGCATTTCGGGAATGGCCTCAATATAGGCGTCGGCACCGGTGATGTTGCTCCGCTGCGAGAGCATGCCGCCCTTGGGCGAGCCCGTGGAACCGGAGGTGAACACCACGAAGGCCGGGTCGCCGTATTTCGAATCGTCAAATGGGATATACCCGGAGTATTCCCGGCTTCCAAAGAGAAAGCTGTTTATGTCGACTCTCTTTGCGGCATCGCGGACAATCCGCTCCGGAGAGCAGGCATCCTTTTCTGCGGCACCGAAGCGGCCGTAGAGGAAGAAAGGGGAGTCCATCTGTTCCATCAGCTTTATGATTTCATCCTCGGGAAGGGAGTAGTTCATCAGAACAGCCACGGCACCGTAGCATACCACACCGAAAAAGGCTTTGAGCCAGGAACAGGAGTTATAGGAGCAGAGCGTGACCTTATCTCCGGGCAGGACGCCCATGCCGGCAAGAATGTCCCGGTATCCGCATGCCGCGGAGAGCAGGTCGGAGTATCGCAGGGACTCCTTCCCGTCGGTGGCAACGACTCTGTCGCCGTATTTTTCTTTCGCCTCCAGGAGGCGGTTGTAATATCCGGTCATATTTTTTCCTTTCCCATAAGCTGACGGACCGCCGCTCTGAAGTAGCCGTAGAATCGGCGGATGGCCTCTTCGGAATAGACACCTTCGGGATAGGTGCAGTAGAAGCCGAGATTATCCGAACCCGGCTGGCCGACAATACCCGCAATCACAAGACAGTTGGGCTGATTTGCCGGCTTGGGGCAGAGATACACCTCGCTGCAGAGCTTTCCGCAACGGCCTGTGTTCATCGTTCCGTTGCGGTAGTTGAACATCACGGTGTTCTGGAGAACATCGCGGTTTTCAAGAATGTGCGCGCAGTCGCAGTGGGCGGCACCGAAGTCGAACTGGGCACGGACATCGTCCATCATTTCCTCTGCGCTCCGCCCCTCCCGGCAGTCCAGAAGGACGGGAACGGGAGTGACATAGCAGGTAACGGAGTCGTTCTTGAGGAAGTCGTCGCGGCCGTGATAGTTGGAGTAGATGAGGGCGCTGTCCTCCCCGTTCATCCGGGCCGTGGCCATTGCGCAGGCTGTGAGGAAGAGACGGTTCGAGCAGTCCTCGCTTCGGCGGAAGGCGTCCGGAACGAAGAAGAGCCCGGTGCCTGTCTCGGGACCGGAGAGGTCCGCTTTCAGAATGCCTCTGCCTTTGAAGGCGGCCTTTGTCTTCAGTTCCTCAAGATGAGCGGCCATCTTGGCGGCGGATTCGGCCGTATCGGCCTTTCTGTCGGAACTCTGCACAAGATAGAGCCAGTCGGAGGGAAGAGAGTAATCCCTGTCGAAATAGCAGGAAGCCACTTCGCGCACAAAGAGAGAGGAGGACATCTCATCGGCGATGAGATGATGTATGTCATAGAAGAAATAATTGCCAGAAGGCGTCGAGATGATGCTGCAGCGATACAGTCTCCCGCCGAAGGGATCCATCGGCTGAGGCAGAACAGGCTTTTTCGCCGCAAATTCCTCATCCGTCATGAAGACGGTATCCACGGGAGCGAAAAGACTCTCATCGTAAAACTGCCGTACATGGCCGTCATCGCATCGGCGCAGGCCGGAGAGAAAGACGGGGTGGTTCCGGATGACCTTTTCAGCTGCGGCCCGGAGTCTTTCGATATCCACCTCGGGGCGGAGACCGAAGACCATGGCAACATGATAGGTAATGATCTGCGGAGCTTTCTGATTTACGGCCATTTCCAGCTGGAACAGCTGACCGGCCGTGAGCTCCACGCCCTGACGAAGGGCCTTTTCGTTGGCCTCAAGAAGTTCCGCATTGGACTTCACCCGGCTGAGACCGAAGCGAACGGCCAGCTTTTCGGCCGTGCGGCATTCATAGAGCCCGTTCACGGTAATGAGATAGCCATCTTCGGCACAGACGGTAATCATGCGGATGGCCGTGAGCGAATCACCGCCGATCAGGAAGAAGTCCTCGTCCGCACCGACGCGCTCCAGACCGAGAACCTCGGCCATCGCCTTGCAGAACACGGCTTCCGCCTCGTTTTCGGGTTTGACGTACGCACCGCGGAACTCGCTGATGTCGGGTACCGGGAGCATCTTCCGGGAGAGCTTTCCGTTGGCATTGGTCGGGAACGCTTCGAGCCCCACATAGTAGGTGGGAATCATATAGGAAGTGAGATTCCTGGAAAGAATTCTGCCGGCTTCCGCCGGGTCGTCCAGCACGGGAACCTTCTCGCTGTTGAGATAGTAGAGTACGATGAAGGAACGGCCGTTCACCGTGACGGCCTTGGCAACGGGATGCTCGACACCGAGGACCTTGCGCACGACATGCTCGATTTCCAGCGGCTCCACGCGGTTGCCGTTTATTTTCACCATGTCGTCTCTCCGCCCGCGGATGACCAGATTGCCGCTTGCGTCGATATAGCCCAGATCGTTGGAGTGGAAGATGCCGTACCGGCGGGACTCCTCGTTCAGTTCGGGCAGGTTGAGATAGCCGCGGAAATAAGGGTTGTCGAAACAGACCTCTCCGGTCTCTCCGCGCGGGACGCTGTTGCCGTCCTCATCGAGAATCAGAATCCGGAGACCGAAGTTGTTCTTACCAACGATGACTCTGTCGCAGGCTTTGTCCAGAAGGAAGGAGGAAACCATAAAACAGGTCTCGCTCATGCCGTAATAGGCATAGATGTCTACGCCGTCCTTGTAGATGCCGGTGGCGGGTTCGCCGGCGGCAATGACTTTATGGATGTAGTGGTATCCTCCCTGATAGGTGCGGATAAAGGAGGGAGACAGATACATCTCGGTAATGTGCTCGGCTTCGAGGAATTCTTCGAAGCGCACAAGGTTCTTGACGACGTCGTAAGACATGATGTAGATGGTATCCGCCGCATAGAGCTTGGGCAGCGGCAGAACAAAGGCCGCGGCAAAGTTGAAGGGGAAAATCATGCCGAAATTCTGCGGGTCCTCCTCATGGAGATCCGGCACGTCGGCAAACCAGCTGTCGAGACAGACGTCCAGCTTCCCGTATTCCTGAATCATCGTCTTCGGCTTTCCGGTTGTGCCGGAGGTGGAGAAGGAGAAGCAGGCGTCATGCGCATCGGTAGGCTCGTATCCGGGCAGGGGTGAAAGCTGCATCGCCTCCTCATAGGCGGCCAGATCCAGCGTAAACTTAACATTCAGATCCTCGCGAATAAGGCGGATTCTCTCCTCCGGATAGCTGTCCTCCATAAAGACGAAGGCCGCCCCCGCACGGAGAACGCCGAGCATGGCCACAAACATTTTTGGGCTTCTCGGCAGAAGCAGCATGACGAAATCCTCGCGGCCGAGCCCCTTCGCTTTGAGAGAGGCATAGATTCTGCCGGACTGTTCCCAAAGCTCGGAAAAGCTTACCGGCTCCTGTCCGAAGTCCAGGGCGAGAGCCAGCCGGTCCGGGTGGTTCTCGGCATTCTGTTTCAGTTTTTCAACAAAGTATGTCTGCATGTTTAATCTCCGAATAATGACGGTATTTACAGGCCCTCATCGTCTGCAAGGGCACGAACGGCATCGAGAAAGCGCTGTGAGAAAGCGGCTGCGGTCTGCTGGGAATACATTCCCTTCGGGAAGTTGCAGTAGAAACCGAGCGAATCCGAATCTTCCCGGTCCAGAATGCCGGTATTGAAAAGGCAGTTGGGCTGGTTCCTGTCCCGCTGCAGCATCGAAACGAAGACGGCCAGATCCCGGAAGGCACCGAAGTCCATCGTTCCGGACTGGTAATTGAAGATGACCGTCTGGTCAAGGGGAAGGCCGCTTTCCGTGATGGCGGAATATACGCCGTGGGCATTGCCGAAATCAAGCTGGGCCTGTACGTCGGCAAGCAGGTCTTTGCCGCTCCGGCTGCCGATTCCCGTAAGCGAAACGGGGACGAGAATCGTGTGACAGCCTGCGGAATCGCTTTTCAGCCGGCTGTCCCGGCCGCTGTAGGCGGTGTAAACCAGGGCGTCGTCACATCCGTTTGTCCCGGCCATGGCCATAAGACAGGCGGTGACGAACAGCCGGTTGGAATAGTTCCCGCTCTTCGGGAGCACGTCGGGGAGGAAGAAGGTTTCGCTTCCGGAATCGGGACCGGGCAGGTCCGGCCGGAGCACGGCACTTCCGGGGGTGAGGGCGGCAAGCCTTTCCCGGAAGGCGGCATCCGCCTCCGCTTTCAAAGCATCGGCCTCTTCGCCGGTTTCGTTGGTACAGACTGTGTAATAGCAGTCGGGCGGAAGTTCCGCCGCCGGGTCGGCATAACAGGCGGCAATCTGCTTGAGCAGCATGGTGTTGGTCATGCCGTCTCCCATGATGTGGTGGACGGAGAGCAGAAACAGATTCTTCTCCGGGGAGCGGATGATACGGACGGTAACCGCTCTGTCACTGAGGAGGTTGACGCTGTGCAGGAAGTTCCGGCTCTCGGCGTTGAGCTCCTCTTCCGTCATCTCCTCGATAACGGCCGGCGTGAAGGCGGTGGCATCGAAGTACTGAACGGGTTTTCCGCTTTCATCGATGCGGAAACGGGAAAGCAGGGCCGGGTGATGCGAAATCACCCTGTCGGCTGCCGCCCGGAGCCGTTCAAGGTCCGTATCCTTTTTGAGTATGGCAATGACGGGAACACAGATAGAAGGGTGTTCCGGATATTTCTCAAACAGATTCCAGTATATCTTCTGGCCGGAAAGCAGCCCGTAAGGACGCCCTCTGGCCTCGTTTTCTTTTCTAAGACGCTCTTCAAGGCTAAGACCGTCTCTTCCGGCGGTAAGCCGGGCAAGACCGGCCGCGGTTCTGGCCTCGAGCAGCTGAGGGACCGTGATGTCAAAACCCTTTTCGGCACAGGCCGTAATCAGACGGATGGCCGAAAGGGAGTCTCCTCCGGCTTCGTAGAAGTCGTCCTCCGCGCCGAGACTCTTAAGAGACAGCACTTCCGCCATCACGGAGCAGAAGAACGCTTCTGCTTCGCTTTCCGGCTTTCTGCCGGTTCCGGCAGAGACGGCGGCAGCGGGCGGCGGGAGCAGCTTCCGGGAAACCTTGCCGTTCGGGTTGAGGGGCAGCGAGTCAATCGGCACAAAGTACGAAGGCGTCATATAAGCAGGCAGTTTTTCCGCCAGGGCGCGCCGCGACCGGGCCGCATCGCGGAAGATGCAGTTCTCACCGGCTTCGGAGGCAAGATAGTACAGTGCCACAAAAGAGCGGCCTTCTTCGCAGAAACCCTTCGCAATCACGTTTTTCAGACCCGAGATTTCTCTCGCGGCCCCTTCGATTTCGCCGGGCTCTATGCGGTTGCCGTTGATTTTTATCATGTCGTCGCTGCGACCGAGGAGAAAGACATCTCCGTTTTCGTTGCGGTATCCGAGGTCTCCGGAGTGGAAAAGCCCGCCGCGCAAGGCCGCTTCCGTCTTTTCGGGCATGTTGATGTAGCCGCGGAAATACGGATTCGGGAAACAGATTTCGCCGGTTTCCCCATCCGGAACGGGATTGCCGTCCTCGCCGAGAATGCGGATGTTACCGCCGGTTTCCTTCGAGGCAATGGGCGCGTCGATGCAAACTTCCCGGAGCCGGTATCTGGAAACGCAGTAGAGAGATTCGGTCATCGCATAGTGCACGATGACCTCATAACCCGGAACGGAGAGATTGCTCGCCGGTTCCGAGCCGGTCATGATGGCACGGACAAAGGGGAAACCCTCGCTGTAAATCCGGAGGACAGAGGGGGAGAGAAAGAGCTCCGTAATCTTTTCCTTTTCAAGAAGCTCGCAGAGCTTTTTGAAGTTCTTGGAAACCTCATAGGAGAGAATATAGAGAGTGTTGGCCTTGTAAAGCTCGGGAAGGCCGTGAATCATCGTGGCGGAAAAATTGAAGGGAGGAACAAAGGCAAAGCGGCCGCAATCGTCAAAATCCACAGCGGATTCGTCCGGTACCGAACCGGAGATGCCCATGTCGAGAACGCCGTATTCGTGCAGAATGCCTTTCGGCTTTCCGGTCGTGCCCGAAGTGTAGAAAACAAAGCAGGCATCGTGCAGGTTAAGGCTCTCCCTTCCGGGGAGAGACGGGCCCTTCACAGCCGCCTCAAAGAAGTCCCCGTCGAGCACGAGACGGACACCAGCGTCGTCTTTCATGTAGGCCGTACGCTCCGCGGGGTACGTATTCTCCACGAGCATGGCGGCAGCGCCGCAGCGGAGCACGCCGAGAAGGGCAACGAGCATCCGCGGGTGTCTCGGCAGGAGAAGCATCACGATGTCCTCCGGCCCGATGCCGGCTTCCTTCAGAGCGGCATAGATTCTGCCGGACTGCTCCCAGAGCTCCGAATAACTGACCGGATCCCGGCCGAAGTCCAGCGCCAGAGCTGTCCTGCCCGGGTATCTTTTTGCATTATTTTCTATTTTATCAATAAAGTACATATTCATCCAAAACTATACTATACCATCCGAAACGCTTCTTGTCACGAGTTTGGGGCAAGACTTTATTATTTGAGAAAAATCGGCTATAATAACAAAAAACACGAAAAAAGGGAGACAATATGATTTTTTCTGAAAAAATACCGGGCGGAATACGGGTGAAGGTCGACGGCCGTCTCGACACAGGCACGGCACCGGAACTCAGAAAAGTGCTGAGCACCGTGCCCGATGATACGGAAGTCCTCACGGTGGACCTCGGCAATACCTATTACATCTCTTCGGCGGGTCTTCGCGAACTGCTGGTTGCCAGAAAACGTTTCCGCGATGACAGAATGCGGGTCATCGCTGTGAGCGATGCTGTGATGGATGTCTTCCACACGACCGGATTCGATACCCTGCTCCCGATTGAAAGCGGTGAGGGGGGCGACTTCGTCCAGCTTTCCATCCGGGATTTTCTGAAGAAAAAGGCTGCCGAGCACGGCGATACGGCCGTCATACGCAATACGGACAGAGACTGGACATGGCATGATCTGGACCTCGGCTCCACGGCGCTGGCGGCCCGCCTCTATGAAATGGGCGTGCGGAAGGGTTCCCATGTAGGTCTGGCCGGACTCAATTCGGTGAACTTCATTCTCTGTTTCTATGCCGTTGAGAAGCTAGGGGCCATCGCCGTTCTGGTGAACTTCAATCTGAAGCCGGTTGAGATCAGAGCCCATATAGAAAACGGCGACGTCACCGTAATGTGCATAGGAAATCTTTCCTACGGCACGGACAAGGAAAACCTGAGAAGCGAACTTCTCAGCGGAGAAACCTGCCTGAAGGACATCTTCTTCTTTGAGGACACACCGGCTGCGGAGACAGTAAAGGCCGGAGAAGGGCTTTCCGAAGGCTTCCTGCCGAACGGCGTGGAGGCGGACGATGCCTGCCTCATGATATTCACATCGGGTTCCACGGGCAGACCGAAGGGTGTGCTTCTTTCGGCATTCAATGTGCTCAATGCCTCCGAAATCAGCCGCAGAAGCCAGAACCTCACAAAAGATTCCGTCTGCTGCAATATTCTGCCGTTTTTCCACATCTTCGGAATCGTGGCGGGCCTTCTTGCCAGCGCCTTTGCCGATGCGCTTCTGGTTCTGCCGAAGGATGTGCACTCGGCCTCTCTGATTGATGCCATAGAAAAGAACGGATGCACCGTCTTTCACGCGGTGCCGGCGATGTTCCTGGCCATTTTGATGAACAGGGAATTCCGGCCGGAGAGGCTTTCCACGCTGCGCTGCACGATTCTGTCTGGATCCGCGGCCACCAGGACCCAGCTGGAGCTGTTCCGCGAAAAGCTGCCGCAGAATCATTTCCTCTCATCCTACGGGCTCAGCGAGATGGCGCCGGTTACCATCACCGACTATTCGGATTCTTTCGAGCATATAACGGAAACCGTCGGGAAACCGATGCAACACATAGAAATGAAAATAGCCGCTCTCTCGGACGGACACGAATGCGCCGTCGGCGAGACGGGAGAAATCCTGCTGCAGGGCTACAATCTGATGACCGGCTATTATAAGACCGACCTGGACAGCCAGGCCATCGACCGGGACGGCTGGCTGCACACCGGAGACCTCGGGTATCTGCGCCAGGACGGCTACCTCCATCTGGACGGAAGACTCAAGGAGCTCATTATCCGCGGCGGAGAGAATATCATGCCGCAGGATGTGGCGCAGGCTGTCAGCACGCTGCCCGGTGTTGCGGATGTAAAGGTCGTCGGCGTACCCAGTGACTTTTACGGCGAGGAGGTCGCGGCCTGCCTCTATCTCGAGCCCGGTGCGGTCTTTGACGAAAACGGAGCCCGTGCTCTGCTTTCGGAAAAGCTTGCCGATTTCAAAATACCGACATATTTCTTTGTCTTCAGTGAATTTCCGAAGCTTTCGAACGGAAAGCTGGATTCACTCGCCATAGCCGCAGAGGCAAGAAAGAGAGCCGCCGTTGTACAGGGAAAATGAGTTGCTGCCCGAACTTGACCTGAGCCAGGGCAAGGAGATAGGCCGCGGTGCCACCTCAACCGTATACCGCCTGCCGGACGGCACGGTATGCAAACTCTTCAATCCGGAGTTTTCCGAAGAGGAGATCCTCCGGGAGAGCCGCATGGCACAGAGCGCCTATGCTCTCGGCATCCGCGTTCCCAAACCTTACGGCCCGGTGAAGGCAGAAGGCAGAACGGGAATCCAAAGCGAATTCCTGGAGGGCGAGACGCTGGCGGACGTTCTGAAAAAAGACCCGGAGCAGAGGGATAACCTTCTGCCCGCCTATATCCGGGAGTTGAAGCGCTTCCACGAAACCGGGGCGGATGCAGATGATTTCGTCTGCGCAAAGGACCTGTATCTCGAAAAAATTGAAAAGCTTTGGGGGACTTCGTGGTACACGGCGGAGGAGCTGGAGAAAATGAGGCAGCTTGTCCTGTCGGTTCCGGACCGGAACACGCTCGTATACGGAGACTATCATCCGCAGAACATACTCGTGAAAGACGGAGAACTGTTTTTCGTGGACCTGGGAGACATGTGCCTCGGGCATCCCGTTTTTGACTTTGCGATGATAGCCAATACGCATTACATCATCCCCAAAATGAACCCCGCCTATGCGGAAAAGTACTTTGTCGTTCCGCCCGAGCTTATGCTGACGCTCTGGGACGATGTCTTCACCCGGTATTTCTCGGCCTTTTCCACCGAAAAACAGGGTGAAATCAAAAAGGAAATCATGGCCTTTGCCGTCCTGCGGCAGGGACTCTCTCCGGCCGACGGAAGGGTGTTCCCGAAGCAGGTGCTGGAAGGCAATGTGGCGGTGGCCAGAATGAGGCTGCTGCCGGGTATAGAGGGAATTACCGGTTCCATCGACTGGTAGGAAATAAGGAATCACTTTTATGTATCTGGTCTGCGAAAAAGACAACAGCAAATGCCCTTCTCTTCTCCACGGAAGCGATGTTTTCAAACAGGCGCGCCAAAGCAAAGCCGGGAGGATTCATGTCCTCATGCCGGACGGAGAGGGCTATGATCTGGTTCATATAAAGAACGCCGACTGCCGCCCGGATTTCATAAAGAACCGGTGGAAGGACCAGGCCTGCTATCCGGAATACGACGAGTATTCCACGGAGGAGAAATCCGGCCTGTATCTGGCCTTTTTCCGCGTATTCAAAACCGCTGTCATCCGCAGCGTAAACGAGTACACCGTGGCTCTTGCGGAGGTTATTCTCCGCTATACGAAACTCCGGCTTTTCACGACGGACAGCCGGATGCAGTGGTTTTTCAAAGACGAGATACCCTGCATCGCAGAGAGCGAAGTGCACCCCGGAAGGGACGTCCTGATAATCGGGGATGTTTCCGATGACGGCGTCTTTGATGTCAGCTTTCACAGAATAGGCCCGGTCAACGCCTTTCATAATGTATTCTTCCTGCAGGGACAGGGGGATTTTTCTCCGGAAAAGATCCGCTTTGCGGAGCTTGTGATTGACGAGGGAGCGGGAATCGGAAGCGTTCTCAACAATCTGTACAGATTCCGGGAGGCACTTTCGAAAATAGGTCTGGTTCCCGTGGTCCGGGGAGAAAAGGTCGGACATTTCAGCGTCGCTTTCCTGGACCGGTACTTCAATCTGAAGCTGGGAAATCCGGAGGCGAACGACGGTAACACCGTCTTTTTCCCGGAAATGTCGACGCTTGCAGCCACGATGTTCCTTGACTGGGTAAACCCGGAGATGAATCTTTCCATCCTTGGGGATAAATTCCTCAGCGACATGAAAGAGTATGCCGATGCGATTATCGGAGAGAAAAGAATCCTTGGCGTCCTCATCCGCGGCACGGACTATCTCATTGTTCACAAGGACGGCCCGCGGAAGATGGCGGGCGTCGACGACATGATTCCCCTCATTCACGAGTGGATAGACAGCTTCGGTTATGAGGGAATCTTCCTTGCCACCGAGGACAGCGACATTCTTCACCGAATGCGGGAGGAGTTCGGCTCCAGTGTCCGCGTGATTGCACAGGAGCGCCACAGCGTATCGGACCTTGCCGGGCACATGCTGCTTTCGGAGCTGGAAAAGGAAAACGCCACCGACTACGAAAGAAGCGTGGTTGAAAGCACGGTCAACTATTTCTATGCGCTTTACATGCTGTCACGCTGCTCGGCTTTTCTCTGCTCGGGCCCCTGCAACGGCTATGACCTGGCAGTCGGTTTTAACGGCGGCCGGTACGAACGGGTTCATCTGTTCAGAAATACATAAGAAAACGGAGCGCTGCCAATTTTTGCAGCGCTCCGAACATTATGACAAAATAATCCTATTCAGATTACCAAACACAGCTGAATCGCACCGGCCGGTACCGAGCGGTTCCAAATACAAGTACAATCCCAAATACAGTTTCAAGTACAGGTACAAGTCCAGCGCCGAGTGTCATGCGATAAAAACCAGCATGGCCATGCAGAAGAATAGCGATAAGGTTTGATATAGATACGTTCCTGCCTCTGTGCTATTATTGTATCGACAAATCTGAATTGGGCGAAGGCAGGATTGTTGTAAGCATGGAGTATTGGAACCATAATACCGCATATTATGATTGGATAAAAACAGAAACTGTTCATTGCCGTTCTATGTTAGATGTCGGATGCGGAGACGGATACCTGCTCTCTTATCTGGACGACGGGGCAAAAAATCTGCTTGGGATAGATTCAGAACAATCCTGTATTGATGAAGCCAACAGACGGAATAAGACTGAAAAAACAGCCTTTATGAGCCTTGGTTTTGAAGACTTCGAAACGGACCGGAAGTTCGATGCCGTCACGTTTGTGGCATCTCTTCATCACATGAACATGAAAGCGGCAATAGAAAAGACTATAGGTCTTCTCGAAGATGACGGGGTACTTCTGATTGTCGGGTTGGCTAAGCCTTCAACTGTAATTGATTACATTATTGAGGGACTGAGAATAATACCAAGCAGTGTCATTTCAAGAATCAAACACATAAGACCCAGTGAATCGAAAAGCATTCCGGTTTCTTATGATTTTCCGACTTTGAATGAAGTAAGAAAAATGGCAAATACATTGCTTCCGGGATATACCATTAAATATGGACTGTTTTATCGTTATCTTTTGAAATGGACAAAAAAATATACTTAAATATACAGCACAAAAAAAGCTCGCGCCGCGCGAGCCTTTTTTCATTAAGTCATACTGATTGCATTTGCGCACTGGAAAGACATTTGTTTCAGCGATTCGGAGCCGGCGGCGACGTCTTGCAATGATGCCGGGATTATTGTAATATTCATACATATTATGGAAGGAAATGGCACTTATATGCGCGGGAATAAAGAAAGCTTCAAAAGAATACTTTCGCTTTTTCTCCTGGCCGTTATGGCTGCGGGCTGTCTTACGCTGAGCGCCTGCGGAAGCACTGCCGAACCCCGGATGACGGTGCAGCCGGACAACTGCTACGACAGAACTCTGGTTGTCGCGACGGATGACGACTACTGGCCGTATGTCTATTACGATGAGAACGGCTGCCTGACCGGGCATGACATCGAACTGATTACCCTGGTGGCCAACCGGCTGAATATGAATCTCGAGATTCTGCCCATGACCTGGGGAGAATCGCTGGAAGCCGTCCGAAACGGGGAGGCCGATGCCGTTCTGACCTGTGAATACACGGGGAAGGACGTGGATACCGGCATCATTACCACATCCCCCGTGAAGAGCGACGACTTTGTCGTGTTCTCCAAAGAGGCAATCGGCTCCATCGACGAGCTTTACAGCAAATACATCGGCGTGATGAAGGAAGGGAATGCCGTCCGTTCCATCATAGAGCACGGGCTTGAAGACTCCTGCATCTATTACGACAGCAACCGGGCCGCCTTTGATGCACTGGCGGAAGGAAAATGCGACTGCATCGTCGTCCGCTACATCATAGGACTCGGAATCCTCAAAGAAATGGGGCAGACCGGAAGCGGCATCGACGCTTACATCAGCCTTTCCGACAGCCGCTCCTGCATTGGCGTCAGCGAGGAGAACAGACCGCTGGCCAATGAAATCAGCAGTGCCATCGGAACGCTGCGCGAGGACGGGACGCTGAACGAACTGAACGAAAAGTGGATTCAGGCCCATTATCCCGAACATACGTTCCAGGGCTTTGTAAAGAAATACCGGGCGATGATTTCTCTGGCGGCGGCTGTTCTGCTGCTTGTGATTGCAATAATTTTCATCATGCAGAAGAGAGCCTACCGGAAAGTCATAGACATAGAAAAAGCGCACAGCCGGGAAATGGAGCAGGCCAAGACCGCGGCCGAGGCCGCCAACGTGGCCAAGAGCACCTTCCTTTTCAACATGAGCCACGACATACGAACGCCCATCAACGCCATCAAGGGCTTTACCGACAAGGCCGTAAAAGAAATCGGCGAGCCGGAAAAAGTGATGGATTCGCTCGAAAAAGTCAAGGAATCCTGCGATGTTCTGATTTCGCTGGTGAATAACATTCTGGATATGAGCCGCATCGAAAGCGGCAAGGCCACCATCCACGAAAACAATATCGGTATCCGGGATGTGTTCAAAAACATCCGCCCGATGCTCGAAGAGCAGGCCGAAGGGAAAAACATTGCGCTGGAATTCAAAACCGATGACATACGGGACGAGTACGTCCTGTGCGACCTGGTGCATACGCAGCAGGTCCTGGTCAACCTGATTTCCAACGCCATCAAATATACGCCGGACGGCGGAAATGTCCGCGCACAGGTACGCCAGACGGAAGATACCGAACCGGGGCGCGGAAACTATGTATTCACCGTTGCCGACAACGGATACGGAATGAGCGAGGCCTACAAAAAGGTGGCATTCGACATGTTCACCCGTGAGGAAAACTCGACTACCAGCGGCATCCAGGGGACGGGGCTCGGGCTTCCGCTCTGCAAGAAGATAACCGAGATGATGGGCGGTACCATCTCTCTCGAGAGCGAGCAGGGAATAGGGACGACGTTTACGGTCGTGCTCCCGCTGCAGCTGACGGAAAAACCGGAGACGGAAGAAAACGCCGAACAGGCGGCCGAGACCGAAATCAGCCTGAAAGGGAAGAAAATCCTGCTGGTGGAAGACAACGAGCTGAACCGGGAAATCGCAACGGACATTCTGGAAGATCAGGGCATCGTTGTCGATACGGCGGAGGACGGCCGCGCGGCCGTAGAGATGATGCGCCAGAAAGGTTCCGCCTGGTTTGACTGCATTCTGATGGACATCCAGATGCCGTACATGAACGGCTATGAGGCTACGAAGGCCATCCGGGCCATGTATCCGGACGCGAAACTGCCGATTATTGCGCTTTCGGCCAATGCCTTTGAAGAGGACAAGGTAAAATCGAGAGCGGTCGGGATGAACGGCCATATAGCCAAACCGATCAATGTTCCGGAGCTGATACAGACTCTTTCGGGACTGATAAAATAAAGAAATGCGCCCGGTCGGATGACCGGGCACTTATTCTATCTATGTTACTGCGGAGGCCGGGAGAGTAACATTTTCCAGACTTGTGCGTATTTAACCATGCAGCGATAAACCGAAAAATAAAGAAATAAGGAGGAGATGAAATGACCGCTCAGGAAATCATCAAGGCCGGCAATCAGAATCCGGAAAACAATTATGATGTTTTTACTGCTTCCGTATCGGAAGAGGACCTGAAGGAAAAAACTTTCGTCAGCATGAAAAAACGCCTTCCGTGGCTGATTTTTCTTCTCTTCCTCGGAATGGGAGTATCTGCCGTGGTGGGAGCTTTTGAAGAAGTTGTGGCGGTGCTTCCCGTTGTCATATGCTTCCAGTCTCTCATCCTGGATATGGCCGGCAATGTCGGAACACAGTCGCTGGCCGTAACAATCCGTGTTCTCACGGATAAGAACATTACGGCAAAAGACAAATTCAGACTGGTCGCAAAGGAAGCAAAGATCGGCCTGAGCAACGGATTGCTGCTCGGCGTCGTGGCTGTGGTATTCCTCGGAATATACATCCGGCTTGTCAAGGGTTATGACCTGGACACTTCGTTCATCATTTCCGGATGCGTCGGCGTTTCGCTTCTCCTTTCAATGGTTATTTCCAGCCTCGTCGGAACGCTGATTCCCCTGTTCTTCCACAAAGTGAAAATAGACCCGGCGGTAGCATCCGGTCCGCTGATCACTACGGTGGATGACCTGGTCGCGGTGGTAACGTACTACGGGCTGTCCTGGGCATTCCTTATCCGAATCATGGAAATCGTCGACTGATGCGATTCCGAATTGAACAGAAAAAAACAGAGGTTCCGGCCGGAACCTCTGTTTTTTCGTCTCTATCAGCCTTTAATGAGATCCTTCAGGGACTTTGCAACCTTGAAAGAGGGAACCTTGATTTCGGGCATCTCAATCTTTTCCTTGGTCAGGGGATTGAGATAGGTTCTTGCGGCGCGAAGCTTGGTTTCGAAAGTGCCAAAACCGGAGAGGCTGACCTTGTCGCCTGCAACCAGGGCAGCGGTGATGCTTTCAATATAGCTGTCAAGAGCTGCGGCTGCCTGCTTCTGGGTAATGCCGGCATCGGCTGCGGCCTTCTGAATTAAATCTGCTTTTTTCATGTTTTTAGAATTCCTTTCCGCGCGCTTTTTTCAGCGCACTTGCGGGATTGTACCATACATGAGCTGCGGATGGAAGAGATGAATTGTAAATTTTTTTATAGAAAAAACATGAAAAAATGATATAATAAAATGACTTATTTTAAATCCTTCTGCGTTGAAAACACCCGAAAACAGGC
The DNA here is from genome assembly GCA_045640405.1 of Candidatus Limivicinus sp. Classification (GTDB taxonomy): domain Bacteria; phylum Bacillota; class Clostridia; order Oscillospirales; family Oscillospiraceae; genus Limivicinus. Next base: position 1,738 of record JAZUEY010000031.1, on the reverse strand, counting down.
CGATTTACGGAACGGAACTCAGCACTATGAAAGAAAATACCAAAAACAATTCGATTATGCGCACGGTGGCACTCACGCTTTTTGTAACTTCGCTGTGCATATTTCTTATGGCGGAAGCCTCCTACCTGATATCTTCGCGCAAGGTGGACCAGATTGCCACGGATTACTACCGCCTTGTTACGGAGGAGAACAGTATTCACGTTTCCAGCTGGTACACCGAGCAGGTGGCCGTGCTGAACAGCAACGTCTTTGCGCTGGAACAGAAAGGCGTGGAAGACAGGGCGGCTGTCAAGCAGTATCTGGTCAGTCTGCTGGAACAGTCCGAGCCGGAGTATGTATATGACATCTACTTCATGTACCCGGACAATGTCATGCTCTGCGGTACGGATTTCGACAATACCGTGGAGCATCCCGATGTCAACTACAATCTGCGTCCCTGGTACGTGAACGCCGTGGCAGCGGACAAGGCTATCGTATCCACGGCGTATCTGGATACGGATACGCACAAGGTGGTCGTTACGATTTCAAAGCGCGTCATAATTGACGGCGAGATTGCCGGAACGCTTTGCATGGATATGTTCATCTCTTCCCTGGGAGAACTGATCAACGGCGAAATGATGCCGGAAAACTGCTACGGAGCTCTGGTTGATTCGGAATTCAGAACGGTTTTTCATCCCTGCGAGAGTTTCCAATATGAAGATGAGCCTCCTGTGATAGATTCCTGCGGAGTTGCAAACTACGACAGACTGAAACAGGCTCTTACCAATAAAGAATACGGACTGTCGTTCAAAGACTATGACGGAACGGAAAGAACGTTCTATTTCCAGGAACTCAGCGATACGGGCTGGTATGTGGTTTCCGCCATCGATAACGACCTGGTCCGCAACGAAACCAATGCCCTTCGCAACAACCTGTTTGTCATCGCCGCCATTATTCTGGCCGCTTCTATTATTGTGGAAGCCGTTGTCAGAAGAAGAAGCCTTGCCAAAACAATCGAAACGGAAAGGACCCTTGAAAGGCTGAGAGTCGAGGAGGAACAGCGCGCAAGTCTGGAGGAGGCCAAGGAGAAGGCGGAAGCCGCCAACCGGTCGAAGACGTCCTTCCTATTCAACATGTCCCACGACATCCGGACGCCCATGAATGCCATCGTCGGCTTTACAAACATGGCCATCAAGAACATCGACGACAAGGAAAAAGTCCTGGACAGCCTGAACAAAACGCAGAAGTCCAGCGAGCTGCTGCTCTCCCTGGTTAACGACGTTCTCGAAATGAGCCGGATTGAAAGCGGCAAGAGAGAGCTTGTTCTGGAGAACGGAAACGTTCTGAATGCCTTTGACCACATTGACTCCGTATTGATGGAACTTGCCAAGGCAAAGGACATAGACCTGAGCTTTGAGATAAAGGACATCCGGGATCCGTTCATTCTGGTGGACAGAACCCGCTTCAACCGTGTGCTTCTGAATCTCGGCACAAACGCAATCAAATATACCAAGAGCGGCGGATGGGTAAAACTGACAGGCACTCAGCTTGACCGCGAGGAAGGCGCTACCCGCTATTACCAGTTTACCGTAGAAGACAACGGAATGGGAATGAGCAGAGAATTCCAGGAACACATGTTCGAGGAATTCTCCCGCGAGGTAAACACCACGACCAGCGGTATTCAGGGAACGGGCCTCGGCCTGTCCGTGACGAAAGCCTTCGTGGATATTATGAACGGTACCATCGAGTGCGAAAGCGA
>JAZUEY010000030.1:0-5428 GCA_045640405.1 Candidatus Limivicinus sp. | reverse complement strand
GTTTTTCTGCTTCAAGAATTTCAGTCCTCTTTATAAAAGTACGCGGGAAGCTTCCGGTTCGTTACACGCCAAGGGGCTGTAAATTCTTCTTTAATATAATGTGAAAAATAGTGTTGACATTTTATTAATTTTAGCTATAATAATCAACGTTTTCTGTTGATATTTTTCAACGGCTAAACCGTATGGGGGAATTCCCGAGTGGCCAAAGGGGACAGACTGTAAATCTGCTGGCAATGCCTTCGGTGGTTCGAATCCACCTTCCCCCACCACGTTAGTACGCAAGCTATGATACAATAGCTTGCGTACTTTTTAATTATTCCTCTTGAAAAAAGCCTTATATCAAGCAGAATGCGAGGCAGGAGGGTGCAAACACGCATCTTCCTGCCTCGCTATTTCTGCTTTTTCTTAAACTTTGGTTTCCGGCACCCCGGGAGAAATGCACCCTCCCCATAAACCTTTTAACGAATTAGAAAAATTAAAAGGTTTGCTGTGCTAGGTTTAAGTCTCCTTATCTAAGTCCTTAAGTGGTTTACCATCTGCATCTTTCCAGAGTATGTTCCCATTCAATGAAGCACCACCAAGAAACCTAGCCGCGGCTGAAGGGCTCGAAAAGAGAACATTCCCTCTCTCAAAAAAACGGCAGGCTGCCTGCTCAAGAAAACAGGCTGCCTGCCGAATGGGTTTTGAAATGTGAAGAACTGATTCGAGAGTTGCCACGGTTTTTTCTGGTGGCAGAAATCGAGGTCAGCTCGGAACAGTATTGCCATCCCTGCTGCAATGCGATTCGTTGATTTTACGGCTCTGGAGCTTCAGATCTTTGATGAATTGTCTGACCGGGAGGGGCAGTTCTCTGTCTTTTCTGTATGCAAGATAATGCGGAAAGACAAATCCCGGGTCAGGGAAAGGAAAAGCGGCCAGACCGTTCAGGTTTCTGGAGAGGAAAAACGCCCTGCCGGCTACAATAATCCCTCTGTCATCCCTGACATGCTCAACCCCCTGCTCGAAAGTTCCGCTGAAAAGTGAGAATTTCGGCTGAAATCCCAAATGCGCGGCAAGCTTGGACCGGTTCTCATTGGGGAGAGGACTGTAACGGGAAATCAGGAAGTTCTGGTCTGAGAGGTCTTCGAGCGTCAGATTCTTTTTTCCTGCCAGCGGGTTTCTGCTGCTCATGAGAATGTAGGCCGGTTCTGCGGATACCGGTATCTTACAGAGATTTGGGACCGGATCTCCGTTGGTATAGGCAAGCTCAATCTCATCCAGAAGGAGCATTTTATCCAGCTCATCCGGCTCATATTCCCTGATCTTGAGTTCCATCTGTGGAAAACGCTGTTCCCAGTCAAAAATGACCTTCGGGGACAGGGCGCTGTGGAAATTAAAATCGCCGTGCACAAATCCAAGCCGCACCGTAACCTTCTCTTCCGAGTGCATCCTCGCTATCAGGTCTGCGGCGTCAGCCGCGGTTTTCACGATTCTCTTTGCCGGAGCTTCAAGGCTTTCCGCAAACCTGGTCAGTCCAACCCCCTGCGTGCTCCTGATGAACAACTGAACGCCGAGTTCTTCTTCAAATTCTTTGATCTGCCGGGAGAGTGTCTGTTGAGAGATATGGAGATTCTGTGCAGCCTTTGTGATATTCCTGCACCGGCAGACTTCCAGAAAGTATTTCAGCTGTCTTATTTCCATACACCAATCACTCCCGGTTCAAAAAGATCGAATCTGCGTCTATCATACAGCTGCGCCGCGCACCTGTCAATCACTTCAGACCTGCGAGCTTCAGGCACTCCTCATAGGCCTGCTTCACAGCATTGCTGGTCATGGAAGCGCCGGAGATGGCATCTGTTGAGCCATTCGTCATGATCTGTTGCGCAAAGGAAGTTCCAAGATCTCGCCCGATGCCGACAGTCTCATTCGAGGTGTCAACATCGGCAAAAACAACCTTCCCGTTCTCGACCGTGATGGTGACGGTGACGTCCCCGATTCCCGTTGCCGTTGCGGAATAGGTCTGTCCGACAGGCGGCATGCCGGTGGTCTCCGGTACGGGCAGACCGATCCTTCTGGCGATGATGTTGGCTCTTGAGGTGGCCTGGACGATGGGGCCGGGACCGTAGCAGTCACCGACAGCGTAGACTTCATCGCATACCGTCCGGATCTCGTCAAAAAGCGTGCGGTTGGGCAGTTCCGGCAGAGCCTGAATGACGCTGTCACAGGGGACCTGCACCGTGACTCCGTATTCCGTATCGAACGTGATCTCCGTTTTGCCGACCTCGTTGAGCTTGATGTTGTGATAGACGTTGACGCCCCTCGCCCTGAGCCATCTGCTGTTCATCTCTTTCGGCCAGGTTGCGCCGTTCATATAGAATTCGCTCTCAGGGCCCGGGTTGAGGATGGTGACTGTCCTTCCCTTCTTGCGGAGGCTGACGGCCAGCTCGCAAGCCTGGAACTGTGCCCCGATAATCACGATGCGGTTGCCGACCTGCGGTTCGGACCCTTTCCGCAGCGTGTTGATATACTCGCTCATCCCCATAACCGAGCCGGAGATCTTCACTCCGCTGTCCAGCGAGTTAGGCAGACTGCCGACGGCAACGACGACTGCGTCGGGCTTCTCCGCCTTTACGTCTTTCAACGCAGCGTCCGCACCGGTGACAACTTCAACATGATTCAGTTCGAGCTGGCGGATGAGATACTCCTTGTACTCCGTGATCCTCTCATGGCTGCCCTTCAGCTTCTGAACCGCATCCAACCTGCCGCCGAGCTTTGTGTCCTTTTCATAGAGTTTCACCCTGTGTCCTCTCTGTGCCGCAATTCTTGCCGCCTCCATGCCTGCAGCTCCGCCGCCGATGACCATGATGTTCTTCTTCACTTCCGCCGGCAACGGATCATAACCCTCCGGCATATCAACGGAATAAGCATGTGTCAATGCCGGGTTGACCCGGCAGTACATTGGCATTCCCATGTTGATTGGGGCAACAAAGCAGGTCATACAGCGTGTGCAGGGTGCGACTTCATCTCTCCTGCCTTCTCTGAGCTTGTTGGGAAGCTCAGGATCTGCCATAAGAGGACGGTTCAGCACGAGGAAATCCACCTTTCCGTCTGCGATGGCGCTGTCCAGCAGGTCCGGAGCGAGTCTCGGATCCATGTTGCCGACTGCACCGACAGGAATAGAAACATGTTTCTTGATTTCCGCTGCCACGTCGAGCAGGGCTCCGACACCGTCGTACTGTCCGAGTGTTGCACCCAGGTGTCTGCCATACTCCATGACGGTGCCGTACCCGGTATGACCGTGTTCAGGGATGTGGAAGACATCGGGCATGAAGCCGCCGCAGTGGTGGCCGTATGCTTCGGAACGGATATGGAGCGAGCTGGCGCCTGCCTTTTCAAACAGCTTTGCGAATTCGACCGCTTCTTCAACCGTTGTGCAGCCGTCGCTCAGGCCGAGTTCCGACACGTCTTCTTCCACCGCGCTGAAGAGAACCTGGACGATGAAATCGCTGCCCAGTCTCTCGCGGATCCCCTCGATGATTTCCGTCAGGATACGGCAGCGGTTTTCGATGCTTGCACCGCTGTACTGGTCCTGCCGTTCGTTGTTTACTCTGCGTGAGAGAAATGTGGAAAAATAATGGTTGCAGGATGCATTCAGCTCGATGCCATCGAAGCCCGCCTTATAATAACGCTCGGCGGAGTCAATAAACTTCTGTACCTCTTCCTGGACTTCTTCGGTCGTCTGCATGCGGGCGATGCTCAGGTTCGGCTCCAGCGCCGCAGAGCGAAGATTGCTTGACGCGCAGCCGGAAGCCATCAGATCGAAAATCTGCCCGATGATCGGGGTGTCGAGCTCGTGCATGGCATCCGCAATCGCCTGATGCGCAGGAATGCCGGCATCAGAAGTAAACATCAGGAAGCCACCAATCGGCATGGCTCCTTCCGCATCCAAAGAGGGCAATCCGTCCATGGCAGGAAGCCCGTCCATCGGAGGCAAACCATCCATGGCAGGAAGCCCGTCCATCGGGGTCAAACCATCCATGGCAGGAAGCCCGTCCATCGGGGGCAAACCATCCACGGCAGGCAGATCGCCTCCCATGGTCGGCAGGGCCATCGACGACGGGATGGACATGGAGCTTTCCTTCACAACCATGCCGATGCCGCCTTTGCAGAACTGACGATAGTACTCCAGACATGTTTTGTCTGGCCAGTCGGAACTGGACTGCGTTCCCGAGCCGGCCGCGCTTTTGACCAGTCTGCACTTCAGCGTTACTCCGCCGATTTTCAGAGGAGAAAAAATGTGTGAATAATCCGTGGTATACCTGGTAAAGCTTTCATCCTGCGGATTCAGGATATCGCCAATCAGTCTGTTGTCGGATGAAGCAACAGATTTCGCCGAGCTGTCGTCTGACACCTCCGGCGTTTCGGTTTCCGCGAAAGCGGAATTACGGACAAATCCCGTGAGCGCAGTACTTACAATTCCCGCTGCAGTACCTTTCAAGAAATCTCTGCGTGAAATCGCCATGCCATGATCTCCTTTCTGTTTTTTGGGTGATCTGTCATTTTTATAATAGCAGAGCACGTCGGAGCCGTAAAACAGAAAAGCTGGCAGAGCTACACCTTCTGATTGTGGTTAAATCAAAGAAAACGCTATGAAACAGGAGTATTGTCGGCCATGTCCACGACGAGATCATCCTGGAGGCAGAAAAAAACGCCAGTGTCCAACACATCTTTAAGCAGATGGGCCGGACACCGGCGTGGATCCCCGGGCTCATATTGCGGGCCGACGGGTATGGGTGCGAGTATTACAGAAAGGACTGAAAACTGCATAAAGGGAGCAGTATGTCATCTACACTCTGTTCCTTTATCTTGCGCGTTTCAGCCTCTCATGATATACTTTTTCTGTAAGAAATACATAGGATAGGAATGAAACATGGGAACCGGATATATCTATACCTGCGGATGTGAGGCACCCCACCCTTTATGAAATGCACCCCACCATTTTCAATTTGCACCCCAGGCTTTTCTGAATGCACCCCACGCAGAATGCCGATGCACCCCATATCGTTGAACCACCGGATTTTTCTATAAAATTAGCGTCCTTTGCCATAAAAGAACGGTAATTTTGATAGAATTGCCGTTCTTTTCTTTTTGCCATTTCCGGCAGAAAATATCAGCAATTACCTTATTTCTGCGAACTCCAGAACATTTTTTGAATATTGGCATATAACGAGGCCGCTACGGATCAATTTCCGCAGCGGCCTTTTTTGCATTTATTGTGCTTTCGTTTCTCCGGATGCACCCTTAATCGTTGAATTACTGAGTGCAATCGTTGAACTACCATTAGTTACGACGTCATTGTCCATCTGTTGACTTCTGTGATATGATTCTATTATAAATCTTGAGGAGGGATAACCATGGTAGATTGTTTGAGAGAAGAAGTGGAGAAGAT